>CAZDXM010000085.1:0-43884 GCA_964509535.1 uncultured Thermodesulfovibrio sp.
GACATATTGAAAGACCTGTGAAGATAGATTTTATAATTGCATCAAGTTATATAAAGGATAAGTCCTCTGGAGAGGTAAAAATTCACTATTTCCCAAAAGAAGAACTGCATAAAAAGGATATACTTCTTGTTGATGATATCATTGATACAGGAATTTCACTTAAAAAAATAAGAGAAAAAATTCTTTCAATGAATCCTGCATCTCTTAAAATATGTGTGTTTCTTGATAAAACAGAAAGAAGAGTTGAAAATGTTCCTGTTGACTATGTTGGCTTTAAAATACCAAACAAATTTGTTGTTGGTTACGGCCTTGATTATCATGAAATGTTCAGAAATCTGCCTTACATTACTGTATTTAAAAAAGAGGTTAAATAGTGTACAGGCTTAAAATTGTCACAGGCTTTGATGCTGCACATCAGCTCAGAGGATATAAAGGGAAATGTGAAAACATTCACGGTCATCACTGGAAGGTTGAGGTAGAAGTATTTGCTGAAACTCTCAATGAGCTTGGTTTTGTAATTGATTTCAAGGAATTAAAAAAAATTACTGAAGAAGTTATATCAAGGCTTGATCATGCCTTTATAAATAAAATCCCGCCTTTTGATGAGATAAATCCTTCAAGTGAAAATATAGCAAGATGGATATATATGTCACTGAAAAACGGGCTTGATGAAGATTCTTTAAAGCTTTCATCCGTTACTGTATGGGAGTCTGAACATGCTTCAGCAACATATTTTGAATGAAGTTATAAAAGAAATCCCTCAGACTAATGCTCACTGGGAAATATTTTTTTTAAAAAGAAGACTTTACTGTGTTGAAGGCAAGGATTTGAGAATTGATAAAAAAAAGGCAGCTTCGCATGAATTCTTTTCAATCAGAGTAATAAAGGATAAAAAAGCAGGTTTTGCAACCTGTGGGCAAAAAAATAAAATTAAAGAAGCCTTTGAGTTTGCTTTAAATATTGCAGAAGCCTCTGATCCTGATGAGTTTTTGAGCCTGCCCGAGCCAGGAGAAACAGAAAAATTAAATGTCTTTGATGAAGAATTGATAAATAAAAAAGATTTGCTTCCTGATTTTTTACTGGATATGCAATCAGAGGCACTATTTGACAGAAGAATCAAAAAAATAAGGAATGCTGAAATAACTGTTACAGTTGATGAAAGAGGAGTAATAAACTCAAAGGGAATTGCTGTCTATGAACCTTCAACAACCTGTTCAGCCTATATTGTTACCATTGCTGAAAATGGAGACTCCCAGATGGGATGGTCTTACAGAGCTGAAAGATTCATTAAAAACATTTCATTTGAAGCTGTTTCCAAGGAGGCAGGCTTAAATGCTTTAATGTTGTTGAATTCAAAAAAAATTAAACCATACAGAGGACAGGTAATTTTTTCTCCATTAGTTGCGTCACAATTTCTTGGAGTGATCGCACAATCACTTTCTGCAGAGAATTATCAAAAAGGCAAATCAGTTTTTACAGGCAGGATGGGACAGCCTGTTATTGGAGAATCTCTGAACATCATTGATGATGGACTGCTTCCTGAAAGGTTTGGCTCAATTTCATTTGATGCTGAGGGAGTATGTACATCAAAAAAAATTTTAATTGAAAAAGGAATTTTAAAATTCCTTCTGCATAACACATATACAGCATGCCGTGCAGGAACTCGCTCTACTGGTAATGCTGTAAGAACTGATGCAGGAGTTAGTGTTGGTCCAACCAATCTTTATATAGAAACGGAGGAGAAACTGAATCCTGAAAATTTAATCAAGCAGGTTGAAAGAGGAATTTATATAATTGAAGTTATGGGAATGCATACTGCAAATCCTGTCAGCGGAGATTTTTCAGTTGGAATTTCAGGAATTTACATAGAAAAGGGTGAAATGAAATATCCTGTAAAAGAGGCTGTGATTTCAGGTAATGTGGTGCAGATTTTTAAAAATATCCGAGCAGTCGGTGATAATATAAAATTTTTCGGTAATATTGGCTCACCAACCCTCCTTGTAGAGGGTGTAGATATATCAGGTTAAGGAGGGCAAAGTGGATTATTTTTTGACTGAAGAGCAAAAAATGATAAAAGACCTTGCAAGAGAAATTGCTGAAAAACATGTAAAACCTATAAGAGCAGAGCTTGATAAGACAGGAGATTTCCCATGGGAAATCATGAAGATTCTTGCCCAGGCTGATATGTTCAGAATTTTTGTTCCTTCAGAATATGGAGGGCTTGGAACAGGCAGTCTTGAACTCTGCCTTGTGGTTGAAGAACTTTCAAGAATCTGTCTTGGTATCTCCACAACCTATGCTGCTAATGCTCTGGGAACATATCCGATTATTCTATTTGGAACAGAGGAGCAAAAGAAAAAATATCTACCTGATATAGCGGATGGGAAACGCCTTGTAGCATTTGCTCTCACAGAGCCAAGTGCTGGTTCTGATGCTGGAGGAATTCAAACAACTGCGGTAAAGGATGGTGATTTTTATATTCTCAATGGAAGAAAACAATGGATAACAAATGGTGGTGAAGCAGAAATTTATACTGTTATTGCATTGACTGATAAAACTAAGGGAGCAAGAGGAGCATCTGCTTTTATTGTTGAAAAGGGAACTGCGGGTTTTAACTTCGGGAAAAAAGAAGATAAAATGGGTATAAGAGCTTCAGCCACAAGAGAACTTATATTTGAAGACTGTAAAATCCCTAAGGAAAACCTTCTTGGCAAAGAAGGTATGGGCTTTATTGTAGCCATGAAGACACTTGATCAGAGCCGTGTTGGAGTTGGTGCCCAGGGTGTTGGCGTTGCTCAGGGTGCTTTTGAAGAAGCTGCAAAATTTGCTAAACAGAGAATACAGTTTGGTCAACCTGTCATAAGTTTTCAGGCAGTACAGCATATGCTTGCTGATATGGCAATTCAGATTGAAGCAGCAAGAGCCCTTGTTTATTCTGTTGCAAGATACATAGATAGCGGAGCGAAAGATATTACAAAAGCTTCAGCAATAGCAAAAACTTTCGCAACTGATGTTGCTATGAAAGTAACAGTTGATGCTGTTCAGGTTATGGGTGGTTCTGGATACATGAAAGATTATCCTGTTGAAAAGATGATGCGTGATGCAAAAATTCTCCAGATATATGAAGGGACAAATCAGATTCAGAGAAATGTTATAGGTCAGGCAATCATAAAGGAGCTTACAAAACTTGGTATTTAGACCTTTTAGAGTTTTGATAAAACCATTACTCTGTGGGATTGTCCCATTCCCTCAGGAAGCACAAGTCTTTTAAATTGCTGAATTAAATCTTTTTCCTGAATTTTCTTTAATAGTTTTTCATCACAAAGGGAAACAAGATAGCTACCCTGAGAGGAAAATTTTTCAATGCTGAATCCTTCCTGAGTTGCCCATTTCTGAAGTGCTGTAAAATTTACATGAGCTGTAATATCCTGTTGTCCAATATTTATATAGGGATTTTCATTTATTGTGTGTTTGTAATAACAGAGCAAAGTTCCTTTATTTCTTGAAGGATGGTAGTATTCCTCTGCTGTATAACCGTAGTCAAATACAACTATATAACCTCTTTTGAGAACTTTACTCATTTTTTCAATAATTGGTTTCATTGCTATATTTACCTCTGAACGATATCCCTGTATTTTTAGGGTCCATGGAGCAAACTCCATCAGATATTGAAGTGTATCATTTCTACAGGGGAAAAACACCTCTTCAAACATTTCTTTTTCATTAACAGTGACATAGACTTCCTGTGGTGTATGTCTTATTTCAAATAATCTTACTGGAAGAGCATCAAAAACTTCATTACAGATTATTACACCCTCAAAAGGAGACAAATTTTCAATGGAATGATACCAGAAAGTTTTATTCTTATGTTTTTTCAATCTTTCTTTCTGAATTTCTGCAAGGGATGAATTTATTTCTACAAGATTATATTTCAATGGAATGTGTGATTCTGAGGAGTCAAGTATATCCTTTGCAAGATATCCCATTCCAGGTCCTGTCTCTGTTACAGTAAAATCCTCAGGGCAGCCAAGCCTATGCCATAGAATTTCAATCTGTCTGCTTAAAAGAAACCCGAAGACCTCTCCGAGATGAGATGCTGTAAAAAAGTCTCCTTCTCTGCCAATTTTTATGTCAGCTCTTGTGTAATAACCGAGTTCAGGATAATAAAGAGCCATCTCCATGAATTCATCAAAGGGAATAAAACCCCTTTTTTTAATTTTCTCAATTATAACCTTCTGAAGTCTCATTTAAGAAACAAGATAAAGCATTCTATCAACAGCTTCCTTGGCTTTCAGTCTTATTTCTTCAGGCACTTTAATGATATATTTATTTTCTTTTAAAGCTGTAAGGATGCTTTCAAGTGTTGTTATCTTCATGCTTGGACATATTGTGGTTTTTTTAAGAGGATAAAAATTTTTATCTGGATTTTCTTTTTTCAGTCTATAAAGAAGCCCAACTTCTGTTCCGATTATAAAATCTTTTGCTGGATTGGACTTTGCAAATTTAACCATTCCAGATGTTGATGTAACATGATCTGCAAGGTCTATTACCTCTGCAGGACATTCAGGATGGGCAACAAACAAGGCTTCAGGATGGGATTTCTTTGCACGAATAACATCTTCTTTTTTTAGCATGTTATGAACCGGGCAGAAGCCTTCCCATGGAATTATCTTTTTTTCAGGAACATTTCTTTTTACCCAGTCTGCAAGATTTTTATCTGGAACAAATATCACTGAATCATAAGGAACAGCTTTAACTACCTGAGGAGCATTTGCAGAGGTGCAACATGCGTAGCTTAAAGCCTTCACCTCCGCTGTTGTGTTAACATATGAGATAACCGCAGCATCAGGATTTTTTTTTATCCACTCTTTAAGCTTTTCAACATCTACTTCATCTGCCATTGGACAGCCTGCCTCTATTTCTGGAAGAAGAACAGTTTTATCAGGATTGAGAATTGCTGCTGTTTCAGCCATAAAATGAACACCGCAAAAAACAATTACATCACATTTAATCTCTGATGCAATCCTGCTTAATTCAAGAGAGTCTCCAGTAAAATCTGCAATTTCTTGAACTTCTCCTATCTGATAGTTATGAGCAAGAATTATTGCATTTCTTTGTCTTTTTAATTTTACAATCTCGTTTACTGTGTTACTGACCATATGTACATGTCTTCTCTGTTTGTGTAAATAATAGTTCCATCAGGAAGAATTATAGCCTTTATCGAAGGGTTTCTTTTTTTGGAATTTAAATAACCATTTCCTGAATATCTTAAAGATATTTTTCTAACATAGTTTTGAGTTTCCGCTATTCTTGGAATCCTTCCAAGAGACTCAACAAGATTCGGACCAGCATTATATGCAGCAAGGGCAAGGCTTACATTCCCGTTAAATTTCTCAAGAAGGTATTTCATGTATCTTATCCCGCCGTCTATATTTTCAACTGGATCAAAGGGATTTTTTACGCCCATAAGAATTGCTGTTCCTGGCATTAACTGCATAATTCCCATTGCACCCTTTGGAGAAACTGCATTCACATTCCATTCAGACTCCTCTGCAATCATCTCCTTGATAAGTTTGGAATCAACACCATAAAGGCAAGATTTCTCTTCAACAATTTTTTCAAGTTCTTCACGGGAGATTCTGCTGGATAAAATTTTATTATTAATTGATTTTTTTGTCTGTATTTTTTTGACCTCTTTGTTACAAAGGTTAGTGTAAACTTTTTCTCCATCAATAACTTTTACACAGATTTCTTCAGCCAATACTGGAGATAAAAATAAAAAAAATAACAAAAAAGATGTTAATAATTTAAACATATTAAATTATATCAAAAGACAGGTTCAACTTCAAATCAAACTAAATCTTATGGCAAACTTAGTTGACAAATAAATATCAATATATGTTAATGTTACTGAACGGGGCTGTAGCTCAGTTGGGAGAGCGCTTGAATGGCATTCAAGAGGTCGGGGGTTCGACTCCCCTCAGCTCCATTCTTTAATTATCAATTCAGTAACAAGCATAAATTTCTATCAGCAATTCTCTGGTTGACGAAAAATTTATAGAAATATTAAACTTTATTTTTAAAGGTCAAAGAATGAAAAGCAAAGTATTAAAAATTGGTTTGCCAAAAGGAAGCTTACAGGAAACAACTGTGAGGTTACTCAAAAAAGCAGGATACAATATACATATCTCACATAGGTCATATTATCCTGTAATTGACGATGAAGAAATATCAGGTATGTTATTGAGAGCTCAGGAAATACCTGTTTATGTTGAAAAAGGGTATCTTGATTGCGGTCTGACAGGCTATGACTGGATTTTGGAGCAAAATGTGGAAGTGGTTGAGGTTGCAGAACTCAAATATGCAAAGGAAGGATTCAGACCTGTTAAATGGGTTATTGCAGTTCCTGAGGACTCCCCACTGAAAACAATTAAGGATTTGCAGGGTAAAAGAATCGCTACAGAACTGGTTGGTTATACAAAGAGATATTTAAACTCAAGGGGCATCAGAGCTGATGTTTATTTTTCATGGGGAGCTACTGAGGTTAAACCTCCATATCTTGCAGATGCTGTAGTTGACTTAACTGAAACTGGTTCTTCTTTAAGGGCGAATAAACTGCGTATAATTGAAACAATTCTTGAGTCAACCACACGTTTTATAGCAAATAAATCTGCATGGAAGGACAGCTGGAAAAAGAAAAAGATGCAAAACATAGCAATGCTTCTTCAGGGAGCCTTACTTGCTGAGCAGAAGGTTGGACTCAAGATGAATGTTCCAAAAAAATCTTTAAAAAAAGTGCTTGCATTGCTTAATTCACTGCACTCACCAACAATTTCACAGCTTTATGAAGAAGACTGGTATGCAATAGAGGTTATTATTGATGAAAAAAAAGTTAGACAGCTCATTCCAATGCTTAAAGATGCTGGTGCATCTGGCTTTGTTGAGTATCCACTGAATAAAGTAATTCCATGAGGAGGTGAGATTCATGTATGCAATTATAGAAACAGGAGGAAAACAGATTAAAGTTAAACCCGGAGATACAGTAAAGATTGAAAAGCTCAGTACTGAACCGGGACAGGAGATTATTTTTGATAAGGTATTGTGTCTTAAAGATAATGCTGATGTTAAGTTTGGAAATCCATATCTTGAAGGAGTAAAAGTTAAAGCTGAGGTGGTTGAAACAGCAAAGGATAAAAAAGTGCTTGTATACAGACCACCAACAAAGAAATCAATACCTAAGTTAAAAGGTCACAGACAGTGGTATACTAAAATAAGAATAAAAGAAATTATAAAGTAGGAGGATAAAATGGCACATAAAAAAGGTGTTGGAAGTTCCCGTAATGGAAGGGATAGTCAAGCTAAAAGACTTGGTGTTAAGAGATTTGGCGGACAGTTTGTAAAAGCTGGAAATATTCTTGTTCGCCAGAGAGGAACAAGATTTCATCCTGGTGTAAATGTTGGGGTTGGTTCAGACTATACCCTTTATGCGTTGATTGACGGGATTGTGAGATTTGAAAGAAAAGACAGACAGAGATTGAAAGTAAGCGTTTATCCTGTTACAGAACCTGTCCAGTAAGCTACGGGTGGCTTAAGCCACCCTATCCTTTCCATGCAATTTATTGACTATGTAAAAATCTATGTTAAAGCCGGTGACGGAGGTCGTGGCTGTATCAGCTTCAGAAGGGAAAAATATGTTCCTCGTGGTGGTCCAGATGGTGGAGATGGTGGCAAAGGTGGAGATGTAATAATTAAAGCTTCTTCAGAGCTTCATACTCTTGTTGACCACAAATATAAAAAGATCTACAAAGCTATGCGAGGAGAACACGGTAAGGGAAGCAATAGGAAGGGGAAAGACGGCAATGATCTTATAATAAAAGTACCTGTTGGCACAGTAATAAAGGATGAAAATGGAGAGACTCTTGCAGATCTTGACGAAGATGGAAAACAATTTACAGTTGCAAAAGGAGGAAAGGGTGGACTCGGTAATGCCCACTTTGCAACACCAGTAAATCAGGCACCAAGATATGCCCAGCCGGGGCAGAAAGGTGAGGAACGGTGGATAATTCTTGAGCTCAAGCTTCTTGCTGATGTAGGACTCATTGGACTTCCAAATGCCGGAAAATCAACTCTGATATCAGTAATAAGCTCTGCAAGACCAAAAATTGCTGAATATCCATTTACAACTCTCATACCTGTTCTGGGAGTGGTAAAATATGGTGATTATCAAAGCTTTGTTGTAGCTGATATCCCTGGATTAATTGAAGGAGCTCATAAAGGTGTGGGGCTTGGACATCAATTTTTAAGACATATTGAAAGAACATCTTTGCTTTTACATCTTGTGGATGTATCAGATTTTGTTCAGTCTGATCCTGTAGAAGACTTTGAAAAAATTCGGAAAGAACTTGAGCTTTATAGCTTTGAGCTTATACGTAAACCTTTTGCGGTGGTGGGGACTAAAATTGACCTGGTTACAGAAGGCATAAGGCTTTATAAACTTAAAGAATACTGCATGAAAAAAGGAATTGATTTTTTCCCTGTAAGTGCAGTAAAAAAAGAAGGAATTGATAAACTTTTAAGGTATATTGCAGAGAGAGTAAGAAAAAATGAGAGTTGTTATAAAAGTTGGAAGCAATCTTTTGACAGATAGAACAGGAAGAATTAATAAAAGGAGGATTCAGTCTCTTGCAAGGGAAGTATCCGAAATTGTTAGCAGCGGAGTGGAAATTGTTATGGTTTCATCTGGAGCAATCGCATCTGGATTAAAAAAACTGAGGTTAAAAAGCAAACCAAAAGAAATAAGAAAAAAACAGGCAACTGCAGCGGTTGGACAGCCCATTCTTATGTGGATGTATGAACAGTATTTTTTAAAATATAGAAAACATGTGGCACAGATACTTCTTACAAGAGATGACCTCAGTGACAGAATCCGCTATATTAATGCAAAAAACACAATTCTTACACTTCTTGAAATGGGTGTTATCCCCATAATAAATGAAAATGACACAGTTGCAACAGATGAGATAAAATTTGGAGACAATGACCAGCTTGCAGCACTTGTTTCAGGTCTTGTTGAGGCAAATCACCTGATAATACTATCAGATGTTAAAGGACTCTATACATCAGATCCCAAAAAAGACCCTCATGCAAGCATGATTAAACATGTTAAAGAATTTTCAAAAGAAATTGAGACTATAGCAAAACCGACCACAACTGGTTTTGGAACAGGAGGAATGTACTCAAAAGTTATTGCTGCAAAAAAGGCGACATCCTTTGGTGTACCTGTTCATATTGTAAGTGGAAGAAAATATGGGAATATTAAAGCAGTTCTTGAAGGAAAACAGATAGGTACATACTTTGAACCTGTAAAAGAAAGAGTAACATCCAGAAAGGGCTGGATTGCCTATGCAACAAGAAGCAAAGGAAGTTTATATATTGATGAGGGTGCTGTAAGGGCTTTGCTTAAGGACGGTAAGAGTCTTCTTCCATCAGGAATTAATAAGGTTGAGGGAGATTTTGATGTAGGTGATGCTGTATATTGCATTGATGAAAAGGGGAAAAGAATTGCAAAGGGACTGGTTAATTATTCATCCTGTGAGATAAAGCTTATAAAAGGTAAAAAATCTTCAGAGATTGAGAAAATTCTCGGTTATAAGTCCTCTGATGAGGTAATTCACAGAGATAATCTTGTTATTATTGTGTGAGTCTTGCAAGTCTTCTTAAAGCTAAAATCTTATCTGTCTGACCAATTTTAGCTTCCTTTATAGCTTCTCTAAAAACTTCAATTGTTCTATCATAAATATCTCTGTTTACAGGATAAGGTATTCTATCCTTTCCTCCATGAGCAAAGCTATATCTGGCAGGATCTTTAAAACTCAGTGGGGCCCCATAAATAATTTCAGATGTTAATGCAAGAGCTCTCAGTGTTTTTGCTCCAACTCCCCTGACTTCTATAAGAGACTCAAAATCAAAAGGCTGTCTTTCATATGTCTGAAGAAGAATTTTATAAATGTTTTCATATTTTATATCACAAATTTTTATGTAATGTCTCTGTGGAAGATTGAGTTTCTCAATCTTTTTTATTTCAAGAATAACTTTCTCAGGTTTTTCGCATGAAAGAAAAACAATCATTTTCCTTAACTCAGCGGCTTCTTCTGCTGTAAAGTTCAAAGTCTGGGTTTTAATGTCACAGCAAACAGCTTCATGTGGCTCTTCAACAAAGCTTCTAAGGTTTAAACTCAACCAGTGATATCTTCTTGCCATTGATATGGTCTCATTCATACCCTGCTGAATAACACACCAGTGTCCTTCAGGAGTAAATATTATTGTATGATGATAAAGATTGAATCCATCCTGAACAGCAACACTGTCAACCTTTGCTGAAAGCCTGCTTGCATAAATGAAACTTTCTGGAGAAAATCCTGCCTTTTCAGCATAACTTATTATTTCCTGTGGAGTATTCAAAGCTCTTTTTGCCTTTCCACCTGCAGCAAAAACCCCGAGATCATTTTCAAGACCCTTCAATGCTTCTTTTATAGCTCCTGTGAGTGTTGTTGTAACACCGCTACTGTGCCAGTCAAATCCAAGAACACATCCAAAACACTGAAACCAGTAGGGATCAGAAAGCCTTCTAAGCAACTCCTTCCTTCCAAACTCAATAATCATCAGCTCAATCACTGCTCTTGCAAGTGCAGTCATTCTTTTAAAAAGCCATTGTGGAGCTCTTCCATAATGAAGTGGCAGGTTTGCTATTCCTGTTTTTTGCATAAATTATTTTAACAAAATGTTATAATTTTAAGGCATGGCACATATTAAAATGACAATCCAGTATGATGGAACAAGGTATTCAGGATGGCAGAGGCAGAAAAAGGGCAGAGATATACAGACAGTTATTGAAAATGCGATTTCAAAGATATTCAAGAAAGATATCAAGATTCGTGGTGCTGGTAGAACAGATGCTGGAGTTCATGCCTTAGGACAGGTTGCATCATTTAAAGTCGAGCTTAAAATGCCACCGGCTGTTCTTAAAAAAGTTCTGAATTCTCTGCTTCCAGAAGACATAAGGATAACTGGTGTTGATGAGATTGATGACAGCTTTCATCCTCAGTATTCAGTTAAAAGAAAATCTTACATCTACTATGTCTGCATTGATGAAGACTGCCAGTGTTTTATCAGAAGATATGTCTGGCATTATCCAAGACAGCTGAATTTATCAGTGATGGAAGAAAGCCTTTCTTTATTCAAAGGAACATTTGATTTTACAGCTTTTTCAGGCAGTACAAATGTAAAGAATAAAATAAGAACAATTTATGATTTCACAATGCAAATGCTCTCAGAACTCTGTTTTTTGGATATGAAAATACAGGGAAATTTTATTAAATTCCGTATAGAAGCAGACGGATTTTTGAAATACATGGTAAGAAACATAGTTGGATGTATGATTGAAGTTGGCAGGGGAAAACTCACTCATGAGCAGATAAAAAAGGCAATACAGAAGGGAGAGAGACCAAAACCTTTGCAGACAGCCCCTGCCTGTGGACTTTTTCTTGAAAAGATATTTTATTAACTTTCCTCACCTTCAAATTTTTCTATCATCTCAATTTTTTCCTGACAGTCCCTGCAATATATGGCAAATGGAAGAATTTTTAATCTTTCTTCAGGTATCTCATCTCCGCACATTTCGCAGATTCCATATGTTCCTTCTTCAAGCTTTCTTAAAGCCTTTTCAATTTTTTTAAGAACATCCCTGTGAGTGCTAAGCTGTTTCAGGCTTATGTCTTCTGAAAGATCAATAACACTTAAATCTGCATCATCCATTACCGCTTCAACAATCTGACGTTTTTCAGCTGTCTGGAATTTTTTTATCTCTTCCTTTGCCTCCTGAATAATCTTTTCTTTCATCTGATTGAGCATTTTTTTTAGTCTTTCTTTTCTTTCCTGTTCTATCTTCATTTAAACCTCCATGATTTCTTTCTCTTTCTGCTCAAGGGCCTGATCCACTTTTTCAATGAAAGAGTTTGTTATCTTCTGTATCTCTTCCTGAAGTCTTCTGGAGTCATCCTCACTGAGTTTTTTTTCTTTCTCAGCCTTTTTGATTTCTTCAATTATGTCTCTGCGAATATTTCTTATTGCTACTCTGGCTTCTTCAGCCCTTTTTCTTACAATTTTAACAAGCTGTTTCCTCCTTTCCTCAGTCAATGGTGGTATAACTATTTTTATCATCTTCCCATCATTTATTGGTGTTACTCCAAGATCTGATTTAAGTATAGTTCTTTCTATTTCCGATATCATTCTCTGTTCCCAGGGTTGAATTGTAATCATTCTTGGCTCTGGTATTCCAAGAGTCGCAACCTGATTGAGCGGTACCATGCTTCCATAATATTCAACTTTTATGTTATCAAGAATACCAAGAGAAGCTCTGCCTGTTCTGAGTGTTGCCAAATCCTTTTTGAATACTTCAATAGCCTGAGTCATTCTTTCATTTGCCTTTTTTTTGAACTCCTGCATATCCCACCTCTTTTAAAACAATGCTTCCTATTTTTTGCCCCATAATTATCTTCTTTAAGTTATCCGGTTTTCGGATATTAAACACAACAATAGGAAGATTATTATCCATGCAAAGAGTTATTGCAGTGGAATCCATAACTTTGAGAGAATTTCTTATTACATCCATGTATGTGAGTGTATCAAATTTTTTTGCTTCCAGATCCTTTAAAGGGTCTGATGAGTATATTCCATCAACCTTTGTTCCTTTTAAAATTACATCTGCATTAATTTCAATTGCCCTGAGTGCTGCTGCTGTATCAGTTGTAAAATAAGGGTTACCCGTTCCTGCTGCAAATATAACAACGCGCCCCTTTTCAAGATGCCTTATTGCCCTTCTTCTTATATATGGTTCAGCAAGCTCACGCATTTCAATAGCTGACTGCACCCTCGTATCAACACCAATTTTTTCAAGACTATTCTGAAGTGCCAGAGCATTGATTACAGTTGCAAGCATCCCCATGTAGTCTGCTGTTGCTCTTTCAATTCCCTGTTCAGCAGCTTCAACACCTCTGAATATATTACCACCTCCAATCACAACCGCCATCTGAATCCCCAGTTCACATGCTTTTTTTATCTCTTCTGCCATATAGCTTACAGTTTTTGGGTCAATTCCGTAACCCTTCTCTCCCATAAGGGCTTCTCCGCTGAGTTTAAGGAGTACTCTTTTATAATGTGGCTTACTCACTTTGCCCAACCTGAAACCTTACAAATCTTCTTACAATTATATTTTCACCAAACTTTGCCACTTTTTCAGTAATAAGGTCTTTTACTTTCTTCTCTGGTTCTTTAATAAAAGGTTGATCAAAAAGACACATCTCTTCAAAAAATTTTTCAAGCTTTCCCTGAACAATTTTTTCCATAACCTGTGGTGGTTTGTTTCCAGTTATCTGAGCCTTATAAATCTCCTTTTCCTTATTTATAACCTCCTCCGGAACATCCTCTCTTTTTAAGTACTGTGGATTTGATGCAGCAATATGCATTGCAATATCCTTAGCAAGCTGACGGAATTCCTCATTTCTTGCAACAAAATCAGTTTCACAGTTAAGCTCAACAAGCACACCGATTTTATCCATATGAATATATGATGAGACTATGCCTTCTCTGGCTAAACGAGATGCTTTTTTCTGAGCTGTTGCAATACCTTTCTGTCTTAAATATTCAATTGCTTTATTAAAATCACCTCCTGATGCTTCAAGTGCCTTTTTACATTCCATCATCCCAGCACCTGTCTTTTCTCTAAGTTCCTTTACATCTCTGGCAGTTATTCCCATCTCATTCCTCCTTTACTGTTCTATATACTCATCCATAGATTTCTGATACTCCTCTTCCTGAAGTATTTTTTCCTTTATTGCAGCTTTTTCAGCCTCATCTTCAAGCTTTTTAATAAGAATTTCCTTACCCTCAAGAACAGCATCAGCCATTTTCATTGTAATAAGTTTAATTGCCCTGATTGCGTCATCATTCCCTGGAATCACATAATCAACAAGGTCAGGGTCACAGTTTGTATCAACAATAGCAACAATAGGTATCTGCAGTTTTATTGCCTCTGCAACAGCTATTTTTTCTTTTTTAATATCCACTATATATATTGCTTTTGGAAGTTCTACCATATCTTTAATTCCTATCAGATTTGTCTCAAGTTTTTGTCTTTCCTTTTCATATTTTGCAATCTCTTTCTTTGTGTGCATGTAAAGTGTTCCATCTTCTTTCATCTGCTCAATTCTTTGCCATTTTTCAACACTCTTTCTTACTGTGGAAAAATTTGTAAGCATTCCTCCAAGCCAGCGATGGTTCACATAAAAAACTCCTGCTCTTTTTGCCTCTTCCTGAATTGCCTCCTGAGCCTGTTTTTTTGTACCAACAAAAAGAATACTTCCTCCTTCTGCTGAAATTGTTTTCAGAAATTCATAAGCCTCTTCAATCCCTTTAACAGTCTTTTGAAGGTCAATAATATGAATGCCATTTCTTTCAGCAAAGATATATTTTTTCATCTTCGGGTTCCAGCGTTTGACCTGATGGCCAAAATGAGCACCTGCTTCAAGAAGTTCTTTCATTGTAACTACTGACATAAAAAACCTCCTAAAATGGTTTTTACCTCCGCCCTTTCTCCTTAACCTCACAAGAACCATCGGAGAATTTTCAGGGCGTGCGTTTTAAAAGAGTCAAAGACTCTTTACATTAAGTTTAAAATCTATCATATTTTTTTAATTTCTTTCAATTGTTTCTATCGTATCTTTCTTTTTCTTAGCTTTTAAAAGGGCCTTATCAACTTCTTTAAAAAATTCTTTATAATCCTTGTAAAATTTAAAATTCTCACCTCTACCAATACAGCCTACTGCTCCAGAGGTACTAACAGAAGCTTTTTTATATCTGTTTTTAAACTCTTCTTTTATTCTTTCAGCAAATTTTACTGCTCCTTTTTGAGAAGCTCCGATTAAAATACATCCAAACTCATCTCCTCCTATTCTTGCGACAATGTCTTCTTTTCTTTTAATAGTTTTTAAAATCCTTGCAAAAAATTTTATAAGTCTGTCTCCTTCAGGATGTCCAAACATATCGTTGACCTTCTTTAAACTGTCAAGATCAAAAAGAATGACACAGAAACTATTGCCATATCTTAAAGTTCTTGCATACTCTTCCTCAAGCCTTTGAAAAAAGAACCTTCTGTTATGTATACCTGTAAGAGAATCTGTTATGGAGGCTTTATAAAGTTTTTTATTTATTTTTTGTAGTTCTGCTGTTTTTCTATTGACTTCTTTTTGTAACTGCTCATTAAATTTTAAATTTTCACTATATAGTTTAAAAAGTGTTAATACAGCAGAGAAAAGCTGAACCATTGAAACAAGAGAGAAAATACAGGCTTCATCAAAAGCATTTACTTCTGGATGGGAAAAATTAATTATACCAATTATTTTATTTTGTATTTTTACAGGTAAAGATAAAACTGAGCTTATGGGGAGCGTGGAAAGGTCTGAATCAAATCTTTCATCTATTGTTACATCAGGAACATAAATAAAATTACCTTCTTTAAAAGCTACACCTGACAGTGTATTTTCAATATTAAATATTTTTTTCTTAAAATCTTTAAATTTAATTTTCCCTGAAGCAACTTTTAAAACAAGCCAGTCCAGCTCAGGAAGTTTTTCCATAAAGGATATATTTTCAGCAGGAAGTAATTTTATAAATTCATCAAAACAGTAAGATATGAAACTGTAAATATCTTTCTCAGTGTAAATCTTATCAAGAATGCGATTTATAGAGGAGATAATCCTTACAGAAAGCTCAGTAGAGCAGGCAAAATCTTCAGTTAATTCAAAAAGAGATTTTTTTATAATCAGTGTTTTTTTAATATTCTCCAAAATCCTTTGCTTTAACTCTTTATCATTAAGTTCATTCAGATTTTTAAGTTCTAAAAGCTCCCCAATGTTTAATAAAAACTCTCTCATAACTCTTCCATATCTTTAACAATTTCTTTCAGTTCTAAAATTAATTCCTCTGGTTCTGGAAGGTTTAAAATTTTATAAATCCTTTCTTTATAAAACGCAGACTCTATTGAAACTTCAAAAGGATAGTAGCCAAGTTTTTCAGCAATAAAATTTGAAAGCTGAACTAAAGCAACAGTTTTTGCATATTTTATGGATTTTTGAGGTATATCGTGATGGTAAAGAATTACATCGCAGACAATCTCTGGCAGTCCCAACATCTCAGCAAGCCATTTTCCTATTTCTGCATGATGGATTCCAATGATTTTTTCTTCTGCTTTTATTAAAGAGGGTTCTTCTAAAAGAGCTTCCTCTATTTTTTTAAAATGCTCATAAAAAGCATAATGAAGAACAAAAAGTCCAAGATCATGAAGAACTCCAGCAGTAAAGTTTTCATCTCCTGCTTCCTTTAAAAATTTTTCCGAAATAACCTGAGATATCGTTCCTGTAGCAATAGAGTGCTTAAAAAGCTTTGTATAACTTTGTTCCTTTTCCTCTGATGATTTAAAAAGGCTAAATATTGATACACTTAAAGCAATATTTTTTAAGGTTTTAAATCCTATTTTAAGAAGTGCATCCTTCACTGTTGTGATTGGTTTATAAACACCAAGATAAACTATATTGGCAACACCAAGAACCTTTGACATAATTGGAGGGTCTTTTTCAATAATTTCTATAAGTTCATCAAGATGCGTTGACTCTTTTTGAGTTAAATTAAGTATTTTTTCAGCAGTATAAGAAAGTGTGGGAAGTTTTTTGAGTTTTTGAATATCAATTCTTATATCAACTGAATGTTTCATATCCAGTTCCTTGTTCAAAATTATTCTAAATAATACAATATAAATTATGGAGTTTTCAATAAATTTAAATAACATAATTGGAATCATAGCAGGGATAATAACAACAAGTGCTCTTGTTCCACAGGCATTAAAAATTTATAAAACAAAATCTGCCAGAGATATTTCCTTAACAATGTTTATCTTCTTGGCAATAGGAATAACACTCTGGCTTATCTATGGAGTTTTGATTAAAGAAATCCCCGTAATATTAGCAAATTTTGTTTCCCTGATTTTAATTTTCTCAATTATATTTATGAAAATCCGTTATGGATAAATTTTCTATCGGGGTGAGAGGATTTGAACCTCCGACACCACGGTCCCGAACCGTGAGCGCTACCAGGCTGCGCTACACCCCGTTTTTTTCATTATAACATCCCTATTACCGCATACTGCCTTCCAGCTTTTTTGCCATGAAATCTGTATGAAGCATATTCATTACTATTGCAGTATGTGCAATCCTGTGAAATCCAGATATTTTCTCTCTTAACACCTGAAGCTAAAGCCTGAAATAGATTTGCCAGTGAAAGGTCAAGATGTTTTCTGCCATTTATTCTTAAAATATAATCTTCTATCGGATTTTCCTTTTTAATAGCTTCAATAACATCCTCTCCAACCTCATAACAGCATCCCTTTATTGATGGGCCCATAGCAATCAGTAAATCACCAGCATCAGAACTGAAAAATTCCTTCATCTTCTGGATTGTTTTCCTTAGAATTCCATTTGCTGTTCCCCGCCACCCAGCATGCAGAGCTCCAGCTGCATGATGCTCTGGATCAAAGATGAGCACAGGTAAACAGTCAGCTGTTTTTATCCCTATAAAAATACCTTTTCTATCTGTAATAACTGCATCTGCAATTTCTGGCTTTGCAAAATTTTGCAGTACTATTATACGGTCTGTATGTCTTTGAACAGGCAGATAAATTTTGAAAGGCAGTGAATCTTTAAATTTATCAAAGTCATCCACCCTTTTTGTAAAAAAGGCTTTAACTGGGTGGTTTTTAAATATTGCAGGAAAATCCATATTTTATTATACACAGAGAAGTATTCCATTTTGAAAATGTTTTTTGAGATAATTAAACAGTGACAGCAAAATCAAGAATAATAGAAATTCATCAAGAGCCTGTAAAAATTGACCTTTCTAAATTACATCTAAATAAACCATTACCATTTGATGTTTATATAAAGGAAGAGGATGAGATAAAAAAAATTTTTAATAAGGGGACAGTATTTACAGAGCATTTTCTTGAAATACTGAAAGAAAAAGGAATAAACAGTGTTTATGTTGAATCATCAGATGAAGAAATCCTGCAATTCTATATTTCAAAAAAACTGCCTGAGGCAGTATTGGTTTCACCTGTTAGTTTTAAAAACTACTCATATTTAAAAGAAAACTTTTACCAGATAGATAGAGCTCTGATTATTCCAGGAATAGAGGTTGATTTTTCAATTTACTGTCTTAAAAATTTAAAATTTCTAAAACTTGTTGATGCATCACCAGAGAAGCCTTTTATGATTCATGATGATACAATTTTAGAGGAGGGTGATATTTTAATTGAAAAAAAGGATTTTCCCCTTTTTAAGGAATATGTTGAATTTCTTGAAAAAAGGATTGAAATGGTGAGTGAAAAAAGGGAAATAAAAAATATAATTATTAAAGAAACAGCAAAAAATTTAGTTATTGAAGTGCTCAATGATCCACGTAGTGGAGAAAAGATAAAAAAAATAGAAACAGTAGTAAACAATATAATAGAAAATATTCTTGATGATCCAAATTCAATTTATGCTCTTCTTACTTTAAAAGGTCATGATTACTACACATATACCCATTGTGTTAATGTGGGAGTCTTATCTATAGGTCTCGGAATTCAGATAAAACTTAACAGAGATGATATATTTAAGCTCGGCATGGGTGCAATTTTACACGATATAGGTAAATCACAGATTCCACATGAGATTCTCAATAAACAGGGAAAACTGAACACTACAGAATACAACATTATAAAACAGCATGTTTTATTAGGATATGATATTCTTAAACTATACAAAGAAATTCCAGGAGAATCATTTACAGCTGTGCTTCAGCACCATGAAAAACTTTCAGGAAAAGGTTATCCCTTTGGAATAAAAGGGAGCGAGATAAAACTCTTTGGGAGAATCTCAGCAATTGCAGATTGTTATGATGCTTTAACAACCCGAAGACCCTACAAAGAACCTCTGACACCGTATTTTGCTTTATCTATACTGATCAGAGAAAAGGATGATCACGACCCAGAACTTCTTAAATCTTTTATAAAAATGTTGGGTAAGATAAAGTAATGAATAATTTATTTAATAAAAATTCTACAGATCCACCACTTGCATACAGAATGTCTCCAAAAACTCTTGATGAGTATGTTGGGCAGAAGCATATTCTTGAAGAGGGCAAACTTTTAAAAAGAGCAATAAATTCAGATAGAATTACATCTCTTATTCTTTATGGTCCACCAGGAACGGGCAAAACAGCCTTAGCAAGAATAATTGCCAGCAAAACAAAGGCTCACTTTCAATGGTTGAATGCAACCACATTAAATATTGATGAAATAAGAAAAAATCTAACTGCTGCAAGGCAGAGAAAAAACAAGGGTGAAAAAACCATTCTTTTTATTGATGAGATTCACAGACTTAACAGGGTCTCTCAGGATGCCCTTCTTCCTGATATTGAAGAGGGCAACATAATTCTTATCGGTGCAACAGTAGAAAATCCTTTCTTTTATCTTAACTCAGCACTTCTTTCAAGAAGCCATGTATTTGAGCTCAAACCTTTATCAGAAAAAGAAATTATCACAATTATAAAAAGAGCTCTCACTGATAAAGAAAGGGGATTGGGCAGATTAAAGGTTGAAGTAACAGATGAAGCAATGTCTCATCTTGCAAAAGCTTCAGATGGTGATGCAAGAAAAGCTCTTTCAGCTCTTGAGATTGCTGTTCTGACCACAGAACCTGACAGGGATGGCATTATCAGGATAGATACTGAAATAGCTGAAGAAAGCATCCAGAAAAAACATATTGTTTATGACAGAGCAGGAGATCAGCATTATGATACTGCCTCAGCATTTATTAAAAGCATGCGTGGTAGCGATCCTGATGCAACTGTTTACTGGCTTGCAAAGATGATTTACGCAGGTGAAGATCCCCGTTTCATAGCTCGTAGAATAGTAATTGCAGCAAGTGAGGATGTTGGAAATGCTGATCCAATGGCTCTTTTGGTGGCAACATCAGCTGCTCAAGCAGTAGAAATTGTCGGGATGCCAGAGGCAAGAATAATTCTTTCTCAAGCTGCAATTTATGTTGCCACTGCTCCAAAAAGCAATGCATGTTATATGGCAATTGATGAGGCTTTAAAGGATGTTGAAAAGGAACGAACTCTTTCTGTTCCAGAGCATCTTAAGGATGCTCATTATCCAGGGGCTAAAAAGCTTGGTCACGGTAAAGGATATAAATATCCTCATGCCTATGGTGGTTATGTAAAGCAGGATTATCTGCCAGAGAAGAAGAAATACTACAAGCCCTGAATTTACTTTATAAAAATATATTTATGAATCTGAAGATTGAGCCTTACATTAAGAGCGTCCTCAATGAGCCATTCTGCAAGCTCTGCGGGATCAAGAATACCAAATGCTGGAGAGAATAAAATTTCTTTAGCTTTTATCATGTTATTTTTTATAAAATCCTTTGCCCATTCATAGTCATTTCTGTCTGTAAGAACGAATTTAACCTCATCTGTTTCTTTAAGGAATTTTAAATTTTCATAGTAGTTTCTATCACTCATTCCACTGCCTGGGGTTTTAATATCCATTATTATCTTTACTTCTGGATTAATTCTTTCTATTGACAGAGAACCATTTGTTTCAAGCAGAACATTATAATTCCTTATAAGCTCATTCATGAGTTTATAAACCTCCTGCTGTAAGAGAGGTTCTCCACCTGTGATTTCAACAAATTTTAGCCTGAAATTTTTTATTTTATTTATAACTTCCTGTACTGAAAGCTCAGCACCTTCATTGTAGGCATATGTTGTATCACAGTAACTGCATCTGAGATTGCATCCTGTAAGCCTTACAAAAACCATTGGTATGCCACTCAGAGAGCTTTCTCCCTGAATGCTTGCGAATATTTCACAGACTTTCATATCTTCAAACTTGAATTTATTATTCTGTATCCATCTGAAGTATGTTTCAACCAGACCTTTACTGTAAATCTATCATTAGGAAGGAATCCATAAGAAAGTTCCCTCCAGAGAACAACTGTTGTGCTTCCTTCCTTTTTAATCTGAGCCATAGGGTGTTTGGCAAAAGACAGAAAAGCCCTGACTAATCTGTCCTCCTTTGATTTAATAATTGCTTCATCATTTATAATTCTGTAACGTTCCTCTGCATAAACCCTCTTTGTAAAAAGATCTACAAATCCTGTAATGTATTCATCAGAATATCTTCCTACAAACCACCATCTTAAGAAGTCATTTGGCAGAGGATAGAGCCTGTATTGATGTGCTTCAATTTTTTCCTTCAGAAAATCCCTTGCTTCGGTCTTTAAATATGCTTTTGAACCGATATATAATGCAACAAAAATTACTGAAAGAATGCATAAAATCTTTTCGTATTTTTTTATTTTTATGGCAAAAACAGTCGCTACTAAAAAGGGAAATAAAACATAGGGGTCAATTATGAAGGTGAGTGAAAGTGTGTATGAGTTCCATTCAAACGGAGAAAAAATTTTTGTTCCATATTGATTTGTAAGGTCAAAAAAAAGATGAACAGCATATGCTAAAAATGATACTGCATAAGTTTTTATAAATCCTGTTTTATTTCTAAAAATTATAGCTGGTAAAAGTGGAAATAAAAAAAGAGCTCCAATTCCATGAGTGATTCCTCTGTGATGAATGAGAAAGAGCTCTCTGCTAAAAAATCTTAAAAAAACATCAATATCAGGAATTAATGAGGTAACAACAATAACAGCAAGAATCAGTCTATTTTTAGTCAGTATTCTTGAAATAACAAATCCTGAAAGAGTATGGGTAATTGGATCCATTTAAAAATTTTAACAAAATACAAAGCATTATGCGAAGCATTTTCCTGAGGCAAAGCTTGCTTTACTGAATTGATTTAAATTTGCTAAAGTAAATTTGTTAGTTTATTTGAAAGGGGGTATAATTGATGAAGAGAATTCCAATGACTCCTGAGGGTTATGAAAGACTTAAAGAGGAACTTGACAGACTAATAAAGGTGGAGCGTCCTCAGATTATAAAAGCAATTGCTGAAGCAAGGGCACATGGAGATCTATCAGAGAATGCAGAGTATCATGCTGCAAGAGAAAAACAGTCATTTATTGAAGGAAGAATCAGAGAACTTCAGGCAAAGCTTTCCTGTGCTTATGTAATTGACCCTTCAAAGATAAATCAGAATAAAGCAGCCTTTGGAGCAAAGGTAAGGGTTTTAGATCTTGATACAGATGAAGAAAAAGAGTTTCATCTTGTCGGTCCAGATGAAGCTGATGTTAAAAACGGAAAAATATCCATAACTTCTCCAGTAGGAAAGGCTTTAATTGGCAGGGAAGTTGGTGAGCAGGTTACAATCAAAGCTCCAGCAAAAACTTTAAACTATGAAATAATCTCTATCAACTTTGAGTAAATATACAGAAGCAGAAATAATAAGTAATCTGTGTATAGTAAAGGATATTTATTTAATCTCTCTGAGACTGCCCTTTCTATTTCAGGCAAAAGCCGGACAGTTCTGCATCTTAAGACTGAATAAAAGGTTTGACCCGCTTCTTGGAAGACCTTTCAGCATTTTTGACTCAAATAAAAATGTTGTAAGATTTCTTTACAGAGTTAAAGGTAAGGGAACAGCAATTTTAAGCAAGATGAAGAAAGGTGAAGTGCTCTATTTTACAGGTCCTCTTGGAAGATGGTATCCTTATCCGGAAAACAATTTCGTAGTAATTGCAGGAGGTATAGGGCTTGCTTCTGTCTATTATCTTATAAAGAATTTTCCTGGAAAGGCTTTTCTCTTTTATGGTGTCAAAACTGAAAAAGAAATTTTATTTTATGAAAAGTTAAAAAAAATGACAAAAAAAGTTTATATCTCAACTGAAAATGTAAAGCAAAATGCTATTGCTGAATACACAGGAGTTGTAACAGAGCTTTTCAAGGATAAAGGAGCAAACCTGAATCTTCCTGTATATGCATGCGGTCCTATGATTATGCTTAAAGAACTTAAAAAAATTATTAAAGACACAGTCCCATGTTATGTGGCAGTTGAAGAAAGAATGGCCTGCGGAGTCGGTGCATGTCTTGGATGTGTAGTAGAAACCAGCAGGGGTCTGAAAAGGATATGCACAGACGGACCTGTTTTTGAACTGAGAGAGCTCAAACTATGAAACCAGCACTAAAGATTAAAATAGGCAGCCTCAGTTTTAAAAACCCTGTTCTTACAGCTTCTGGAACATTTGGTTATGGAGTTGAGTATTCTCAATTCATTGACCTTAGTGTTCTTGGAGGCATTATTGTAAAGGGACTTTCACTTAAACCAAAGCATGGGAATCCTCCTCCAAGAATTTATGAAACTCCCTGTGGAATGATTAATTCTATAGGACTGCAAAATATAGGTCTTGAAGCGTTTGTTAAAGAAAAACTGCCAGTTCTAAAAAAATTTGATACAAATATTGTTGTGAATTTCTTCGGTGAAAATCTTGATGAATACATAGAAATTGCTTCAAAACTTGACTCAACTGAAGGAGTCCATGGTCTTGAAATGAATATTTCCTGCCCGAGTAAAGATAATGAATGGAGAAAAATGGGAGTCATACCTGAATTTCTGGGTAAAGCTGTAAAAAAAGTAAGGGCTGTCACAAAAAAGCCCCTGATAGTTAAACTTTCTCCTCAGGTAACTGATATTGCCAGAATGGCAAAAATCTGTGAGGATGAAGGGGCTGATGCCGTCTCCCTTATAAATACTATTCCTGCGATGGTTATTAACATAAAAACAAGAAAAAGCATGATAGGCACTCCTACTGGAGGGCTTTCAGGTCCTGCTATAAGAGCTATTGCTGTGAGAGCAGTCTGGGAGGCTGCCCGTGCAGTAAAAATTCCAGTGATTGGAGTTGGTGGAATAGTTACTGCAGAGGATGCTCTTCAGTTCATAATTGCGGGAGCAAGAGCTGTTGCTGTTGGAACAGCCAATTTTATTAATCCTCGTGCTACAGTAGAGATAATTGAAGGAATTGAGAAATTCTTGATTGAAGAAGGTGTAAAAGATATAAATGAGCTTGTCGGAAGCTTCATCTCATAAAATAATCACTCTCATTACAGATTTTGGATATAAAGACCCATTTGTCGGACAGATGAAGGGTGTAATTCTTAGAATAAGTCCTCATGTAAAAATTGTTGATATTACCCATGATATTTCCTCACATAATATTGAGGAAGCCTGCTTTTTTCTGTACACAACTTTTAAATATTTCCCAGAAGAAAGCATTCACATTGTTGTAGTTGATCCAGGGGTTGGCTCAGGTAGAAGAGCACTTGCTTTAAAATCACAGGAACACTATTTTTTGGCACCTGATAATGGAGTTTTAAGCTATGTTATTAAAGATAAACCATTTAAGGCTGTTTCCATAGAAAATGAAAAATACATTTTAAAAAAGGAAAGCCCAACATTTCAGGGTAGAGACATTTTTGCACCTACTGCTGCATGGCTTTCAAGAGGGGTTTCACTTGAGGAATTTGGCAGAGCTGTTCCAGATCCTGTATTGATTGATGTATCCATACCTTATCAGATTCAGGGTAAAATAATCGGTAAAATTATTCATATTGATAAATTCGGGAATGCCATAACAAACATTGAAACAAAAAAGGAGATGATAAATCATGTAAGGATAAATAATCTGAAACTACAGATTGTAAACTGCTACAGTGAATCTCCTCAAAAACCTGCAGCAATCATAAACAGTGATGGTTTTGTTGAGATTTTTATCTATCAGGGTTCTGCTGAAAAAACTCTCAATCTCAAAAAGGGTGAGCCTGTGGAGGTTATCCTTCATGGATGAAACTATAAAGGGAATTATAAAGGATGAAAATGTCCTTGTTACAGCAACTGTCTGCACAGAAACTGTTGAGTATGCAAGAAGAATTCATGATACATGGCCAACTGCAACAGCTGCTATGGGAAGGGTCATTGCAGGAGCAATTTTGCTTGCTTCAACCTTAAAGGAAGGACAAAAGATAATGCTTCAGGTTAAAGGTGACGGTCCACTTAAGGAGGTGGTTGCTGAATGTGACTGGCTTTACAGAGTTCGCGCCTATGTTAAAAGACCACATATTTATATGGGGCTTAAAGGAGAAAAAATAGATGTTGGGAGAGCTGTTGGTAAAGGATTTTTAAATGTTATAAGGGATCTCGGCTTAAGAGAATACTATCAGAGCAGTGTTGAACTTCAAACAGGAGAAATCGCAACAGACATTGCCTATTATTTAAATATTTCTGAACAGATTCCTTCAGCAGTATCTCTTGGAGTGTTTGTTGAAACTGATAATTCTGTCAGGGCTGCTGGTGGGTTTATGATTCAGACAATGCCTGAAACAAAGATAGAAATAGTTGAATATCTTGAAAGAAAGCTTTCTAAGGCACAACCAGCTTCATCAATGATTCTTAATGGAATGACATCCCTCCAGATGCTTGAGGAGACTGTGGGCTTACCAATAGAGGTAATTCATATGGCAGAGATAAAATACTACTGCTCCTGCACAAAAGAAAGAGTAATAAATGCAATTATAACACTTGGCAGGGATGAAATTAAAAAAATGATTGAAAAAGGCAAAACCGTGAATGTGGAATGCTACTTCTGTAAGAAAAAATATAAGTTGAGCATTGAAGAGTTAAGAAATTTACTCAGGGAGCTCTAAGTTTAAGTTTGAATCCATAATCAGCAAACTCATCCTTCTTTTTTATAAATAACCATTGATCTGGTTTCCCTTTAATCTTTACAAGAACGAAATTTCCTTTAAGTATCTCACCTTCCAAATAAATCTCCCACTGTCCGCTTTCAAGAGAACCCTTAACTGTTCTGTACTGTCCCTTATCCCATATATAAACCTCTCCAGCTCCATATAATCCTTCAGGAATCACACCTTCAAAGGAGCCATACTCAATAGAATGATCCTCAACCATGATGGCAAGCCGTTTATCCTGTGGATTCATTGATGGTCCTTTTGGAATTGCCCATGACTTAAGAACCCCGTCCTTCTCAAGCCTCAAATCAAAATGGAGATGCTTTGCATGATGCTCATGAACAACATAGTAGGGCATCTTTATTTCCTTTTATTTTTCAGAATCACTGGCAATTTTACAGCATTTTTTAATGATTTTATCTCCTCATTTGTCAGAACTCTGTATTCACCAACCTTCAAATCACCTAATTTTACTCCATCAATTGCCACTCTTATAAGCCTCCGTACCGGATGACCAACTCTTTCAAGCATTTTACGGATCTGTCTTTTCCTTCCTTCATGAAGGGTTATTCTTATCCACGAATTTGCTTTCAGTTTTTTAATAAAAGTTACATTTACAGCCCTTGCTAATCTACCTTCAATTTTAATTCCCTTTCTTAATTTTTCCATTTTTTCTTCATCAATTATTCCATCAACTTTTACCATATAAGTTTTTTCAATTTCTGAACTTGGGTGCATCACCTTATATGCAAGTTCTCCATCATTTGTAAGAATGATCAATCCTTCTGAGTCATAGTCAAGACGACCAACAGGATAAACCCTGAACTTAATATCTTTTATAAAATCCTTAATTGTTGGTCTTCCCTCTGGATCAATGAAAGATGTGATCACTTTTGTCGGTTTATAAAAAGCGTAATAAACTTTTGGTTCAGGCTTTATGAGAAGTCTTCCATCTACTTTTATGTAATCTTTTTCAGGATCAGCTTTCTGACCAAGATGGGCAATCTGACCATTTACAGTAACTCTTCCTTCTTTAATAAGTTCCTCAGCTTTTCTGCGTGATGCCACTCCAAACTGTGACAGTATTTTCTGAAGTCTCTCAAGCATATCTAATCCATAATCTCAATATAGGCTCTCTGTCTGAGCCCTCTCAGCCACAGTTTATAGTCCTTTTTAAATCTTTCATCCTCAATAATACTTCTCACATAATTTGTTAACTCCACCGAGCCTTTTTTGAAGCATACGCCATCAAGTTTAAATATAAATACTCCTTGTTCTGTCATCAGAGGCTCGCTTATCTGCCCTACACTCATTTTTGAAAAAAGAGATGACAGTTGTGGAGCAATCTCTCTTTTTTTTAGAATTCCTATTGCTCCACCTGTCTTTGCTGAAGAATCCTCACTCAACTGAGAAGCAACCCTGCTAAAAGGCTCTCCCTGAATCAGTCTTTTAAAGATTTCACTAAGTTTTTCTTTTAACTCTTCCTCGCTCTCTCTTTTTTTGAGAAATATCTGGCTTACATAATAACCTTCATCATCACATGCAAGTTCTGGATGTGCTGAAATATAACTGTTTATATCTGCATCTGTTATGATTATTTTGCTTCTAACAAGGGAATTTACAGTTCTACCGATTATTATCTGTTCTTTAAGCATTTTTTTATAGTCAGAAAGGGACATTCCTTCTTTTTTAAGAGTCTCAATAAATGCCTCATCTGTAAGTCCGTATTTTTTCTTTATATCATTTATTGCGGACTCTATTTCTGCATCAGTTACAAAAATTCCGTATCTTTCAGCTTCTTCAATCTGAAGTCTTGTGTCAATTAATTTTTCAAGAAATTCCTCCTCATGGGCTTTGAAATATTTGAATTTTTCATCAGGGTTCAGATTTTTAATCTCCTCCTTTGCGATAAACTCCATATATTTGTAAAGTTCACTCCATGTTATTACTTCCCTGTTAACAATAGCAACAACTCTGTCAACAAAAAATTTGCTTTCTTCTGCATAAACACTGAGGGAAGACAAAAAGATAAATAAAAAAATTAAAATTTTTAAAACCTTCATAACATTACCTCAACATATTCTTGGCAGTTGCTCTCCCGGAAGCATATCAACTATTCTTGTGCCTCCGATCAATGTTTTAAGTAAAACCTTCCCACCCTCACCTTTAACCTCTCCAATTAAGGCTGATTCTAAACCAAATGAATACTCTTTTATTAACTGTAAAAGCTGTTCTGCTACATCTGCTTCCACTATTGCAACAAATATTCCTTCATTTGCCACATAAAGAGGGTCAATTCCGAGAAGTTCGCACGCACCTTTTACAGTATCATGAACTGGAATTGAATCTTCATAAATAATGATATTTTTCCCTGATTCCAGAGCAAGCTCCTTAAGTGTTGTTGCAACTCCTCCACGAGTAGGATCTCTCATTACCCGGATATAAGGAGCAAACTTCTTTAAAATTTCTCCTATCAGACTATTTAAAGCCCTTGTATCACTCAATACAGGTGGCTCAAAGCTGAAACCATTTCTTTCACTGAGAACCGCTATTCCATGGTTTCCAATTGATCCGCTCACAATTACTCTGTCTCCCTCTTTAATTTTTAATGGTGAAAGCTCAATTCCCTCAGGAATAATTCCAATGCCTGAAGTATTTATAAAAATTCCATCTCCTTTTCCCCTGTCAACAACCTTTGTATCACCTGCAACAATCTTTACTTGAGCTTTATTTGCCGCCTCAGAAATACTTTTTAGAATTTTTTCAAAATCATTCATTGGAAAACCTTCTTCAAGAATAAATCCAACAGTAAGATAAAGAGGAACTGCTCCAACAACTGCAAGATCATTTACCGTTCCATTTATTGCAAGGTCTCCTATATTACCTCCAGGGAAAAATATTGGAGAAACTGTGTATGAGTCTGTTGTTATTGCAACTTTGCCTAAGTGATTGAGTGAGACTATGGCAGAATCCATAAGTGAGGGAAGATCAAATACAGGTGCAATATATTTTCTTATAAGCTCATGCATGAGTTTGCCGCCACTACCATGACCAAGAAGAATTCTATCCATCTGTTACCTCCACTTTTATTTCAACTGGTTCGCTTTCTTTTACGGGACCAGCTGAAAAAATTCTATAATATACTGGTATTTTAAGGTTATTGATATTATAATCTGCATCAAAAAATGAAGGAATCATTGTTTCGCCAATCTTTATAAAATCTTGATCATGAAAAGTTTTTCTGTAAACTCTATACCCTTTTATCCATCTTTCAGAAACTTCTCTCCAGGAGATAAAAACTCCATTTTCATTTGCTGCCCAGAACACATGCTCAGGTCTGGATGGTATAAAGCCATTGACAGGAATATTTATCTCCGTTCCCTTTGACTCAACATATGCATAATTGTCAGATATGTAAGAGGAAACAAGATAAGTTAAAAATTCTGGATGTTCTGGATCAAAAGCTGATGATGTCAGTTCATCCAGAAAAATATTATTGCTTGTTGAACCTCTTTTTACTTTTTCTCCCTTCTGATTAATTTGATAAATATTATACATTAATGAATCTTCAGCCTTCCATGAAAGCAATATTCCCCTGTCTGTGATTTTATACTGCAGGTCTTCAACTTCTGGCAGTTTTTCAGGTTTTACTGTAGTCTGAGCGGGTTTACTGTAAATACCTTTTATATTTATGGCATATATGCGATATTTATAAATCTGCCCGAATTTAAAATCTCTGTCTTCACAGGAACTGCTCATGACATCAAAAAAACCGAGGGATTTTATCTGCCCGTTATTTTCTTTTTCTACAAGAAAACTTTTAACTTTCTTTTTCATTTTTTCAGGATAACTCCATGAAACTGTTATTTTATCATGAAATACTGATAGGCTGATTTTTTCTACAGGTTCTGGCTGGATGTAGTCTTCAAGTGTGGGATTTAATTTTCTTCCACAGCCTGAAAAAATCAACAAAATCAAAGCAACTGTAATGATAAATTTCATATGCCCAATTTAACCTTCAATAACCTTATCTGCTCAGTTACTTCTTTTTTTGAGGTACTACCTGAAGATCTTTTTGCTTTAATTGAACCAGAAGCTGTCAAAACCTCATAAACATCTTCACCGAATTTATCAGAAAACTTTTTGAAATCTTTTATTTTTAGCTCAGAAAGATGTATTTTTTTTTCAATGCAGTATAGTACCATCTTTCCTACAGTCTCATGTGCAACTCTGAATGGAACTCCTTTTTTCACAAGATACTCTGCTAAATCTGTTGCAACCGTGTATCCTTCCTCTGCCGAGGATTTCATCTTTTCAGTATTAAATCTTATTTCCTGTATCATCTCATTCATAACCTTCAAACTCATCTTTACGGTATCAACTGTATCAAAAACAGGTTCTTTATCCTCCTGCAAATCTCTGTTGTAAGTAAGTGGAAGAGCTTTAAGTGTTGTAAGGAGTGAAATCAGGTTTCCATAAACCCTTCCAGTTTTTCCCCTTATAAGCTCAGCTCCATCAGGATTTTTTTTCTGTGGCATCATGCTTGAACCTGTGCAGAATCTTTCTGAAATCTCAATAAATCCAAACTCTTCTGATGACCAAAGAATTATCTCTTCAGAGAGTCTGCTAAGATGCATCATTATCATAGAAGAAGCATAAAGAAAATCACATACAAAATCCCTATCAGAGACAGCATCCATACTGTTAGGTATCACTCCTTCAAATCCTAACTCCTTTGCAGTGAACTCCCTGTCAATTGGAATTGTTGTTCCTGCCAGAGCACATGCACCAAGAGGTGATTTATTTATCCTTTTTAATGCCTCATTTAGTCTTTCTCTGTCTCTTTCAAACATCCATGCATATGCCATAAGATGATGGGCAAGCAGAACTGGTTGAGCCTTTCTCAAATGAGTATAACCTGACATTACTGTATCAATATTTTTCTCTGAAATTGAAACTATTATTTTTTCTAAATCTGTGAGTAGTTCTATAATTTCTAAAACATTTTTTCTCAAATAAAGTCTTAAATCTGTAACTACCTGATCATTCCTTGAGCGAGCTGTATGAAGCTTTGCTCCAGCAGAGCCAATCTTTTTAATAAGTGCTCTCTCTATATTCATGTGAATATCTTCAAGCTCCTTTTTGAATTGAAACCGACCTTGCTTTATCTCATTTTCTATCTGTTTAAGTCCTTTTATAATCTTATCAAATTCCTTATCACTTATAATGCCTTGCTTATGAAGCATCTTTGCATGGGCAATGCCACCTTCAATATCCTCTTTCCAGAGTCTACTGTCAAAGGATATTGACTGAGAAAACTCTTCAAGTGTTTTTGCAGTTTTTCCCTTAAATCTTCCACTCCATGGCTTCTTCATTTTACTCCTCTGCCTTTGCCTGGCGTTCCTTCTGCCTTTCAGCAATTATTTTCTGTGCTATATGTGATGGAACTTCCTCATAGTGAGAAAACTCCATTGAATAAATTCCCCTTCCAGATGTCATGCTATGAAGCTGATTTGCATATGTGAGCATCTCTGCCATTGGAACAAGTGCAATAATTTTCTGATTTCCATCTGCCTGAGGCTCCATTCCCTGAACCTTTCCTCTACGGGCATTTAAGTCTCCTATTATTGTGCCAAGTGTTTCCTCAGGAACAATTATCTCTGCTTTCATAATTGGCTCAAGAAGAACTGGTTTTGCTTCCATAAATGCCTTTTTTAAAGCAAATGCACCTGCTATTTTAAAGGCAAGCTCAGATGAATCCACTGGATGATATGATCCGTCATAAAGAGTTACTTTTATATCAGTTATTGGATAACCTGCTAAGATTCCTTCCTTCATGGTCTCAATAATTCCTTTTTCAACTGCGGGACGATACTGCTGTGGTATTACTCCGCCAACAATTTTATCAACAAACTCGTATCCACCACCTCTTGCAAGAGGCTCTATTTCTATCCAGCAGTCTCCATACTGACCACGACCACCTGACTGTTTTTTATATTTTCCCTGTGCACGTGCAACTGCTTTTATTGTTTCTCTATATGGAACTTTCGGAGCCATTAAATTTACTTCTACTCCGAATTTTCTTTTAAGTTTTTCAAGTGCTACTTCTATATGAACCTGTCCCATGCCACTCAGTATCATATCCTTTGATTCCTCATCCCTTGAAAACTTAAGTGTTGGATCTTCTTCAAGAAGCTTGTGAAGTCCTGCGCTTACCTTTTCCTCATCTCCTTTTGTTTTTGGAGCAATAGCATAAGAGATTATCGGTTCAGCAAACCTTACTGAAGGAAGCTCTATTGGATTTGCTTCATCACAGAGAGTATGACCTGTAAGGGTATCTTTTAATTTAACTGTTGCAACTATCTCACCAGGACCTGCCTTCTGACACGGAATCCGTTGCTTACCAAGAATATAGTATACCTGGCCAACTCTCTCTTTTATTGCGGTATTTACATTAAGAACTGTGGAGTCTGCTTTTAAAACGCCTGAGAAAACTCTAATATAAGATATTTTACCTGCAAAGGGATCAATTATTGTTTTAAAAACATATGCTGCTAATGGCTCATCAGCTAAAGGTTTTCTTATAATCTCACTCCCATCTTTTGGATTTTTACCTTTTATTGGATAAATATTTGCCCTTTCAGCTGGATCAGGAAGGCAAAGTATGAGGCTGTCAAGAAGTGATTCAATACCAATTCCCAAAAGTGCAGAACCTGCCAGAACAGGTATGAATCTCCTTGCCAGAGAAGCGTCATGGAGTCCTTTTCTTAATTCCTCCTCTGAGAGTTCTTCTCCTTCAAGATATTTCTCAAGAAGACTGTCATCAAGTTCTGCAATCTTTTCAACAAATTTTTTTCTGTATTCTTTTACAGAAGAAGAAAGTTCCGAAGGAATTGAAGTTTCCTTTAAAGAATTCCCATCATAAATATATGCTTTAAGTGAAATTAAATCAACAACTCCCTTTATTTCCGGACCATCTCCAATTGGCAGTGTCAGAGGTATTGCTTCCTGTCCAAAAACTTTCTCAATTTCAGCAACTGCCCTGTCAAAAGATGAGTTCTCCTTATCAAGCTTGTTTACAAAAACAACTCTTGGAAGGTCATAGTCATCGCAGTATTTCCATATTCTTTCTGTTTCAGCTTTAACTCCTGAGATGGCACTGACGATGACAACTGCGCCATCAACTACTCTTAATGCATTCTTTGTATCCTCAAGAAAGTTAACAAAACCAGGTGTGTCTATAATATTAATTCTGTAATCCTTGTAGTCACAGTATGCAGCTTTTGAACTAAGAGTCATATTTCTTGCAATCTCTTCTGGCTCATAATCAATGACTTTGCCAGTAGACTCACCAGTAGTTACTCTGTCAATCTGTCCTGTTTTAAAAAGTATCTGCTCTGCAAGTTTTGTGTTACCTGCACCTGCATGGGCAACAATTGCGATGTTTCTGATTTTTGTGATGTCTCTACTCATAAACTGCCTCCTACCATTTTTATAATTTTTTTATCTATTTGGCCTTATATCCAAATTTGCTTTAATTAAAGCTTCAACAGGATATGTTCCATTAGCCACATCACAAAACAGAGCAATTGCTAACTGACTTACTTTTCTGGTTTGTATAGGTTCTAATCCTTGTTTTTTTAAGATTTCATCAAGTTCTTTCTGTTTTTTTCCTGGTCTTCCTTTAAAATTAATATCTTCTTGTTCTAAAATCCATTTTAGTGCATAAAGTATGTATTCTAAAGGGTATCCAGATAGATTCTTGGTTTCATCTTTTAAAGAATTAAGAATATTTTCAATGTTATAACCTTTCCAGACTTTATAAATACTTTGAAGAATTTTTTTTGCTTTTTCCTTATCTGAACACAATTTTCCGTAAAAATCAATTAAAAAGTGCGCATGCTTTGGAGTCATAGAATGAGAGGGATTTAAAGAAAAAATAACTTTTACCTTAAAGTCTTCTTCTGATTTTGCATTTTCTGTTTTTAACAATATCCATCCATTCGATAAATATTTGACCTCTTTTATTTTCTTTTTATTTCTCCTTTTCCCCCAGAATTCTCCAACCTTTGGAATACTCACTTTTGCACCTCATAAACCAACAAATATTGATGTACTATTTTCAGATAATTTTTTGAATCTTGGGATGACTGAGAGTTCTCCTGCACTACTACAATTACTTCCTTAAGCCATAAATTTTTATCTATCAATATATCAGTTACTCTTTTAGCAAGAGGTTCAATGTATCTGTTTATTCTTACATCTTTAGTTTGAATTACAATAAAACTAATGTTGTTTAAATTTTTAAGATATAATTCAACATCCTGCATTTCAGGCTTATCAAAATAAAGCATTTTTATAAATAATAAAGTAGCATTTTTATTTAGTCTTGAAATACTTTTGCCTGATAAAGAACTAAATGTAACTACACTGTACTGCTTCTCCTTTGAGTATCTTTCAATTACATTTTCATTTAATTTTTGTTCAAAGTTATCCTGAGGTAAAATCCACACTGTGGTAGTTTCCAGTTTGTCAAGATTTTTTCCATATTTTATTTTTTTTAAATTTAAAGAACAAAATTCATATTCTGAAACTTTTTCTCCAACTTTTAATGGCATTTCAAGCTTTTCAAAAATTGGTAAATATTCGTGTGCCAACAGTAAAAAATTATATTTTATGCTTTTTTCATACCAGAACCCTGTAGTTTTACAATTATGTTGTCTTTTAATTACAAGTTCTTTCAATCTAAAACCTGCCTTTAAATAAACATTAATTAATTTAAAACCTAATGGAATAACATGTTTTTTCCTTCTAATGTCACCTATCAATATTGCGCAGATTTTACCACATTTTAATACCCTAAAACTTTCTTTAGCTACTTTTTCCATTTCTTTTAAAAATCCATCCACATCACAGTACGATAAATCACCCTCTTTTCCTGCAGTATAATGAATAGCATTTGCATAAGGTGGATGAGAGCAAATTAAATCTACAGAATTATCTGCAAGAAATGATAGATCCCTCGCGTCACCTACAAGGAGTTTTGGCTCATAAATTTTTAAACTATCTTTTTGTTCAAGTAGTTTTATTTGGTTTACTTCAAAATCTAAGTTTTTTTTAGCTAATTCTATTGCTTTATCGTTAATATCAAGGGCTATACATTTTCTTCCCAAAAGTTTACATTCTATTGCAGTTGTTCCACCACCACAAAAATAATCTAATACTAAATCTCCAGGCTTAGAATATTTAAGAATTATATTTCTTGGAATATAAGGAGACCAGTTACCTCTATATTCACCGCTATGCGTTGCCCAGTTACCTCTTTGTTTAAAACTCCAAACAGTAGTTTGTTCTTCCTTAAAGTTTGGAGGATTAAGTGTTTTTATTTTCTTTTTTAAGATCTTAACAGAACTGACATTGATTCCTTTTGATTTTGTTATGAGTTTTTCTAAAAATTTAAAGGAAACTCCATATTTTCTACCAATTTCTATGTCAGATGTTCCCTTTAATTTTTCCTCTAAAATTTTTTCTTCTATAACTTTTCTACTCATCCTCAAAAACTCTTTCATAAATATAATCTACATTCCTTGTGTAATAGTTTAAATCAAAAAGGCTCTTTATTTCATCTTCGGTGAGATATTTTCGGACTTCCTGGTCATTTAGAAGTAAATTCATAAAGGGCACACCTTCCTGCCAGCTACGCATAGCATTTGCTTGAGTGAGTCTATATGCTTCCTCACGAGTAAGTCCCTTTTCAACTAAAGCAAGTAGCACACGCTGAGAATTATAAAGTCCGTAGCTAAGTTCAATGTTTTTACGCATTCTTTCAGGATATACAACAAGGTCCTTTATTATTCCATAGAGTCTGTTAAGCATGTAATCAACTAATATGCAGTTGTCAGGTATAATTATTCTTTCAACTGAAGAATGAGAGATGTCCCTGTCATGCCATAATGCTATGTTTTCAAAGCTTGCAAAGGCATTACTCCTTACAAGTCTGCTAAGTCCTGAGAGGTTTTCACATCCAACAGGATTTCTTTTGTGCGGCATTGCCGAGGAGCCCTTCTGACCTTTTGTGAAGGGCTCTTCTGCCTCTAAAACCTCTGTTCTCTGAAGATGCCTTATTTCAATAGCTATTTTTTCAACCATTGCAGCAATCAATGCAAGAGTGCTTAAAAATTCTGCATGTCTGTCTCTCTGTACAATCTGTGTTGAAACAGGCTCTGGTTTTAGCCCAAGCTTCTTTAAGGCAATTTCCTCAATTTCTGGTGGAATATTTGAAAAAGTTCCAACAGCACCAGAAATTTTACCAATACTTATTCTTTCAATTGCGGATTTTAGCCTGTCAATGTTTCTTCCTGCCTCCTCATACCACAAAGCAAATCTGAGCCCGAAACTTGTTGGTTCAGCATGAACACCATGACTTCGTCCCATACATACTGTATCTTTGTATTGAAAAGCCTTCTCCTTGAACAGTTCTCTTATTTTTTCTAAATCCTTCATTATGAGTTCTGCAGCCTCCTTTATCTGTAAAGCCATTGCTGTATCAACAACATCAGAAGATGTAAGACCCATATGAATATAGCGGGACACTGGTCCTACCTTTTCAGCGACAGCAGTTAAAAAGGCTATTACATCGTGCTTTACTGTTTCTTCAATTTCATCAATTCTTTTCAAGTCAAAATTCGCCTTTTCTTTTATTTCTTTCAATACATCCTCTGGTATTTTCCCAAGCTCTGCCCATGCTTCACAAACAGCGATCTCCACTTTAAGCCATTTCCTGAATTTATTTTCTATACTCCAGATATCACCCATTTGTTTTGTTGTGTATCTTGCTATCATATTTAACCCTCCTTTATTATTCTTTCAGGTTTAATAATAAATCCATTACTAAAACCTATTCCCAGCATTTTACCGGTTTTTTCTTTCACCTTTATCCATCCTGAAGGAACTATTCCAGAAGGAATTTTAACAGAATTTCCATTTAAAAATTTTAAAATGAGCGAATCTGGTATCGTCAAAGAAGGCAGAAAATAAAGAGCTTTATCTATGCTCAAAACTGCCTTGTCAGAAAAGTTACTTTTGAGGTCCTCTAATGTTGCAGAGTCTTCAATGATAAATTTTCCTATCTTTGTTCTAACAAGCTCAACAATATGCGCTCCTATTTTTAATTCCTCACCAATATCATGGCAGAGAGTTCTTACATATGTTCCTTTACTGCATAGAACTCTAAAGATAACATAGGGAGGTGAGAATTCTTCAATTTTTATTGAATATATAATAACTTCTTTAGGTTTCCTTTCAATCTCTATCCCCTTTTTTGCAAGTTTATAAAGAGGCATGCCTTCCACTTTCACTGCTGAGTACATTGGTGGAAGCTGCATTATTTTTCCTGTATATTTTTTTATTATTTCTTCAAGTTTTACCCTGTCAATCTCAAAATTTTCAACCACTTTTGTTATCTTACCCTGTGCATCATAAGTATCTGTTGATATTCCAAATCTTGCCTTAAATACATATTCTTTATCCAGCTCCATAAGAAATGGCGTTATTTTGGTTGCTTCGTCCAAACACACAAGTAAGAGTCCTGTTGCCATAGGATCAAGAGCTCCTGCATGTCCTGCCTTCTTAGCTTTAAAAATCTTTTTTACCTTTGTAACTGCACCCTGACTTGTAAATCCCTCAGGTTTATTAAGAACTACCACTGCGTTCATAAACTCTTACAGGACCTATCCCCTTCAATTCAAAAATTACAAGAAACCTGAATTCAGAAGTTTTTCTACCCTCTATTTCAATGGGGCTTCGTGTTATTGAAATATTCCCTGCCCAGCAGTCTTCAGCATATCTCAAATTTAGTGAACTGTCTCTTAATCCTGCACCTTTTGCATCATAATTAACATTTGTGGAAAATGACAATTTTTCAGAAAGTTGCTTTACTACTGTCATTGCATATGTTTTTACTCCTCCTTCTTTTTCTTGAGAGCTGTATTGATCCCTGAAGGTATTAGACCACAAATAAGCAGGACTTAGTGAACTGTCTCTTGTGTATCTCTGACTTAAATAAAAAGATGTTGTTTTTTCAGGAGAAAAACTTACTGAAGTGTTTAATCTTTCCATTCTTTTTTTTGATATGTTCTGATATGTGTCAAATCCAAAACTTACTTTCCAGAATGATATTCTTCCCTCCAGCAAAACTGGATAAAGCTTGTCCCATTCGTTTTTTGCTCTGAAATCATATACCTGAGCAAGCCTTGCCTCAAAAGAAAGGCTCTTGAAGTTTAATCTATTATAAATTCCTGTTCTTATGAGCGCTGTATCATCAATTACTTCATCTTTCAAAATTGGAGGTTTCCCATTTACTCCTGCAAATACTCCCTCCATAAAGGGTTCAATCAGATGAGTGAATTTATCAGCCATTTTATAAAATCTCATAAAAATTTTTGCATTATACTGAATTATCTCTCTGTGAGAGGTGTCCTCATAAGGAGATGTTTTTTCAAGATTGTAAAAAATCTGTTTCAATCCCAGAGCTTGGGTCAATTTCACAGTGTCTCCTGAGCTGTAAGCCATCTGTGGATTAATTTCAAACCTCTGTCCTTTAAGTCCGTTATCTTTATAATATTCAGCCATATTTGTATTAAAATTTATATCGAACTGACCTATTCTGTAAGGATAAACAACATAGCCAAGCTCTGCCTTAACAGGAGGACTCGTGCCTGCTTCCTTCAGATCCTTCCATCCCTGACCGAGAAAATAAAATCTTGAACTAACTGCTGGAACAGAAAATTCAATTGATGATTGTAAGAATCTGTCATATCTTGCTGAAAGGTCTTTTCCATAATCCTTAAAAAGATATGTTACAGACGCTGAGCGGACATCTCCATATTGCCTGTAAAAATCATTTTTGTTTACATAGTTTATATCTACAAGCATGTCAATTCCTTTAAATTTCTGAACGTGAATTCCCCTGAGTTCCTGAAAATTTTTATTAAGTTTTCTGTCTTTAATCTGATATCCATACCACATTCCCTTTGTATCAAAATCTATATATCTGTATTCAATTCCCTTACCAAGCCCAATTTTTGAAAAATAATCAAGATAAAATGTTGCATCTTTGTTGCTATCAATCACAAGAAAATAGGCCGGACTGAAACGAAACCCGCGAATATTTGAGTTTCCGAATTTTAATGGTAAAAAACCTGATTTCCTTGTATTACCACCAGGACCCCAGAAAACAGGAGAAAATAATATAGGTACACTTTTAACCTTAAATGTTGTAAGCTTGGATATCAATTTATCATCAATAACTAATTCAACAGACTCCCCCGTAAAACACCACGGCTGAGAACTTTCAGATTCATACTCACATGTTGAAAAACTTGCCTTTTTTGCCTTATATTTAATTTCACTCAGCCTTTCAATCTCTGATGCCTTTATCCACATGTCCTGCTGTTTTATATGAAGAAGAGCATTTCTTAGAGTTCCTGTCTTCTTATCCATATTAAACCTTCCCTCATCAGCCCATGCAGTGATTTCCTCATCCTCATAAAAGACTTCGCCATAAGCTTCAGCCTCATTTGTGTTTTCATAATAAATCACCTTCTGGGCTCTCAGATGAAACAGCCCATCACTCATATAAACCTCACCTGTGGCAACAAATTTTTTTTCTTTTTCAATATGCTCAAGTGTATCAGAAACTATTTCCATAGCATGTGAGGAATGAGCGAAAATTAAACAAAGGAGAAATAAAATAATAAAAAACTTCATAAGAGTTCTCCGAAGTCCCTGTAAACTACCCTCTCTCCGAGAAATTCTTTGATTTCACCCACAAGATAAGTTGAGCCTGTACAGAGAAGACAGTAAGAGGAATTTTTTTTACATAGATTTAAAGCTTCAGTAAAAGCTTTTTCAGATTCTGGAAAAATATGAACATCAACAGAAAGACATCCATTTATCCTTTTCTGAAATTCTTCGGCTCTTAATGCTCTTTCATATGATGGAACTGTAAAAAAAATGGCTTTCACAAAATTTTCAAAATATTTGATAAAGCCTACAACATCTTTGTCCTTCATGATACCAAAAACTAAAACAGGAACTTTATCAGTAAGAATTTTTAATGAATTTACAAGACTACGAGCAGCAGGTGGATTGTGTGCAATATCAAGAATTATGAGTGGATTTTCAGATATAACCTCAAGTCTTCCTGGCATCTTTACCCTACTGAGCCCTTCTCGCACTGAGTCTTTGCTCCATGAAGGATATGCTGTCATAAAAGCTTTTAATGCTACAGATACATTTTCAACCTGGTGAAGCCCTGTAAGAGGAAGAAAAAGATCAGTAAGCAAAGAATTTTGGGAATTACAGTAAAAGTCAAATACCAGTCCTTTAAAGTTCATTGATTTAAGATCTGAAAAAAAGTCTTTACCATAGATAAAAAGCTGACATCCCATATTATCTGCTTTATCTTTTAAAATCTCCTCAGCATCTTTATACTGCATTGATGAAACAACAGGAATTCCCTTTTTTATAATACCAGCCTTTTCAGAAGCAATAGATTTTATATCATTTCCAAGAAAAGCCTGATGATCAAAATCAATATTTGTGATTACAGAAACCTCTGGCAGTACAATATTTGTTGCATCAAGTCTGCCTCCCATTCCTGTTTCAATAACAGCATACTCAACATTTTTTTCTTCAAAATAAATGAATGCCATCACTGTTATGTATTCAAAAAATGTGAGTTCCTGTGCATGAGGTTCTATTTTTTCAGCAAGCCTCAAAACATCATCTTCTAATATCTCTTCGTCATTTACTATAATTCTTTCTGTGAATCTCGTAAGATGAGGAGATGTGAAAAGACCTGTGGACACTCCATGAGACTTTAAAAGACTGTAAATTATCTTACATACAGAACCTTTTCCATTTGTTCCTGCAACATGAATTGATTTAAACTTATTATGCGGGCAGCCAATTTTTTCAACTACTGAAAGAACTCTATCAAGTCCGAGCTTTATTCCCTTATTTCTTCTCTTATAAAGTTCATTTATTAAATTTCTGTATCTCATTCTTTCTGTAATTCATCTAACAGTTCGGATGTCCTGTATTCAGGCATGAACATATCAATAAGTTTAGATATTGTATTTTTAAGTTCCTTTCTCTCTGCAACAATGTCAACCATTCCGTGCTCAAGTAAAAACTCCGCTCTCTGAAATCCTTCAGGCAGTTGTTGTTTAATTGTTTCCTGAATTACTCTCGGACCAGCAAACCCTATAAGACTTCTGAGTTCAGCAATTATTATATCACCAAGCATTGCAAAGGATGCTGTAACTCCACCAAATGTAGGATCTGTTAGAACTGATATATACAGTATACCGCTCTCTTTAACTTTTCCTATTGCCTGTGCGGTCTTTACCATCTGCATAAGAGAAAACATCCCTTCCTGCATTCTTGCGCCACCTGAAGAAGAAACTATTATTAAGGGAACTTTTCTCTGGATTGCTCTTTCTGCTGCTCTTGTAATTTTTTCTCCAACAACCGTGCCCATGCTTCCACCCATGAATGAAAAATCAAGAACAGCAATAACTATGTCTCTTCCATTAATTTTTGCATCCCCGTAAATAGCTGCCTCCTTTAATCCTGATTTTTTTTCATTTTCCTGAAGTCTTTCTTTATAGGATATTACATCTTTAAATCCGAGAGGGTCAGGACTTGTAAGTTCTGGATCAAGCTCTGTAAAACTTCCGCTGTCAGTTAAAAGAGAGAGCCTCTCACGAGCGGAGATTCTGAAATGATAATGACATTTTGGACATACTTTAAAGTTATTTTCCAGTTCCTTGCGATATATTATTTCCTTACAGTTGTCACATTTAACCCATAATCCTTCGGGAATTTTTACTTTTTTTTCTATTTTAGGCTCTTTTCTTTTAAACCACTGCATCTATTGCCTCTCTGAGCGATTTTATAAATTCAAAAGCCTCTTCAGGCTTTTCATGAAACTTTTTTACAATAGCGCTTCCCACAATCACTCCATCAGCAAAATTGGCTACATAGGATGCTTCCTCCGGATTGCTGACTCCAAAACCAACACAAACAGGCTTGCCAAATCTTCTTACAAAATCTATATGTTCCCTGAATTTTTTATCAAGTTTCAGTTCCGCACCAGTTATTCCTGTTATTGAAACATAATAAACAAATCCTGTTGAAGCCCTGACTATCTTCCTGACTCTTTCAGGAGTGGAAGTAGGTGCTACAAGAAAGATTATGTCAATACCATATTTTTTTGCAAGAGCTCTATAAATTTTAGACTCCTCAACTGTTAAATCAGGAAAAATTACTCCTCCAATCTGAACTTCTTTTGCCTTTTTGAAAAACTTTTCAATACCATAGCAGAAAACAGGATTTAGATAGGTCATCAGAATTATAGGTGTGTCAATGCTTCCTTTGAAATCATCAAGAAATCTCAAAATCTTAGTGAGTGTAGTTCCAGATTGCAGTGCTCTTTCGGAAGCTCTCTGTATTGTGGGACCATCTGCAAGAGGATCTGTAAATGGAACTCCAAGCTCTATAAGATCAGCACCGGCTTTGCTAAGTATTTTAAGCCTTTTCTCAGTCTCTTTAAGGTTTGGGTCTCCAGCCATTATGTATGGAATAAATGCTTTTTTACCTTGTTTTTTTATTTCATCAAGCTTTTTTCTCACAGAAAAGCCTCTCATAAAGAAATTCCTTTAATCCTTGCCACTTCCTGAACGTCCTTATCCCCTCTTCCTGAAAGATTTACAATGATTATTGAGTTTTTTGGCATCTCTGGTGCAATCTTTACTGCTTCAGCCACAGCATGGGCTGACTCAAGCGCGGGAATTATTCCTTCAAGTCTGCTTAAAAGTTCAAATGCCTGCAAAGCTTCTTCATCAGTTGCATATGTATATTTAACCCTTCCAGTATCTCTTAGATATGCATGTTCTGGTCCAACAGAGGCATAATCAAGACCTGCGGAAACGGAATGAGTCTTAAGGATATTGCCATCTTTATTTTCAAGAACATAACTGAGACAACCCTGAAATATTCCCTTTGCTCCACCTGCAAATCTTGCTGCATGAAGTCCTGAACTTATACCTTTCCCACCAGCTTCCACTCCTGTCATATGAACATCTTTATATTCCAAAAAAGCACTGAATAGACCAATTGAATTACTTCCGCCACCAACACAGGCAATTAAAAGATCAGGAAGCCTTCCTTCTTTTTCAAGAATCTGTTTTTTTGTCTCTTTACCAATTACTGACTGAAAAAATCTGACAAGCAATGGATATGGATGAGGTCCAAAAACTGTTCCTAAGACATAATGCGTTGTCCGAACATTTGTGGTCCAGTCTCGTAATGCTTCATTTATTGCGTCTTTCAATGTCTTTGAGCCTGTATCTACAGGAATAACCCTTGCACCAAGAAGATTCATCCTGAAAACATTAAGTGCCTGTCTGCGCATATCTTCTGTCCCCATATATATGTCACAGCTTAAACCAACAAATGCAGCTCCTGTGGCTGTTGCAACCCCGTGCTGACCTGCACCTGTTTCAGCAATAATTCTTTCTTTTTTCATGATTTTTCTGGCAAGCAGTGCCTGCCCAAGTGCATTATTTATCTTATGAGCTCCTGTATGGGCTAAATCTTCTCTTTTAAGATAAATTTTTGCTCCTTTTAAATATTCTGTAAGCCTTCTTGCAAAATAAAGAGGAGTTGGTCTGCCAACATAGTCTTTAAGTAGCGACTCAAATTCATCAATAAAATTCTTATCTTTCTTTGCTCTTTGGAAAGCCTTTTCAAGCTCTTCAAGTGCAGGCATTAATGTTTCCGGGACAAAATAACCTCCGTATAATCCGAAATATCCTTTCCTATTACTCATGAAAAGTATTATAGCACAGTATATTAGAAGTTTTGGATTTTACCATTACCTAAAATTGCCATTAGGCATATAAAAAAGTGAGCCTCCTTTTTGTGGATTTTAGTTTTAAGGGTGATATAAAATATCACCCAATAGATGAA
>CAZDXM010000086.1:0-10453 GCA_964509535.1 uncultured Thermodesulfovibrio sp.
GACATAACTATAGAGAAGGAAGATATTTTACTTAATGAATTAGTTGATACAGTTTTTCAGATTTTTCATGATAAGGCAGAGAAAAAAGGATTATTTTTAAAAAATGAGATTCCCGGAAATGTTACTGTTTATGCGGACAGAGACAAACTCATTCAGATACTTACAAACCTTGTGGACAACTCTATAAAATTTACAGAAAACGGAGGGGTTACATTGAAATTTTATCAGGAAAACAGTAGCTCTGTGCTTTCTGTGGAGGATACAGGAATCGGGATTCCATCAGCTCATCTGCACAGGCTTGGAGAAAGGTTTTACAGGGTTGACAAAGCCCGCTCAAGACAGCTTGGAGGCACTGGTCTTGGTCTTGCTATTGTTAAACATCTTGTAAAGGCTCATGAATGGGATTTAAAGATAGAAAGTGAACATGGCATAGGAACAAAGGTAAAAATTATTATTCCTGAAAAACTCCGGGATATTTCTCAATAATTCTTTTTACAACCCTGTGAGCGGAGTTAAAGGCATACATAATACTCCCTCTTTTTACAGCAATGTCACCAGCAAGAAAAACTCTTTCAAGATTGGTTTCTCCATATTCATCAACGACAGGATTTGAATCCTCAAATATGATACCCATTTTCTCAAGAAGGTTCTTTGGAGTGCTTCCTCCAAGACAGTAAAAAATCTTTGAAAAGCTTTCTGTATGCCCATCTTGAAAGACTACTTTGACGGTATCCTGAAGAGGCTCAACTGCTTTAATTTCTGTTCCGAGGAAGATTTTTATCTTTTTCTTTCTTTTTTCAAGTTCTTTAAGATTTTGTTCATTTATTCTGAAAAACTTTTCTCTTCTGTAAGATAAGAATACATTACATCTTTCTGCAAGAAGGCAAGCCATTTCAGCAGCTGTATTACCTCCACCAACAATCAGTATTTTTTCTCCTTCTGGAAGCTTTTCTGGCAGTTCAAAAAAAACTCTGTTTTTTATCTCATCAGGTATTGGATATGAAGGTTTTTTTGGTCTGTCAAATACTCCTGTTGCAATAATAACTGTATATGTCTCCGCAACATGATTTATTCCTGCCTTAAGAATATAATGTTTTCCAATTTTTTCAAGTCCTGTAATTTCTGTATTGTAGTGAATTTCAAGTGAGTATTCATTTATATAATTCAGCATTCTTTTTAAAAACTCCTCCTTTGTTTCAGTTTCAAATGTGCATATTCCCTCTGAATCCATTTTAAATCCCTTGTAGTCTCTGTCAACTCTTTTATGAGGAGGATAGAGTCTTCTCAGTGTGGCACAGAAATTACTTCTTTTTTCAAAAATAGCAACTTTCTTAATACCAGATACCCTGCATTCAACTGCAGAGGCAATTCCAGCTGGTCCACAGCCTACAATTGCAACGCTCAGAGCTCTCATCAATTACTATTATAATTTTTCATCTTATCTGTTGACAAACTAAAAAAAGTTTTGTATATTTTAAACATAAATAAATATTTAAGGGGGGGGTTTTATGGAAAGGGAAACAATCTATGAAGGATTGGTTCGGAAAGGGGTCTCAAGAAGAGACTTTCTCAAATTCTGTGGCACAACAGCAGCAGTTTTAGGTCTTTCTTCTTCCTATGTTCCAAAGATTGCTGAGGCGATGGAGAAAAAACAAAAACCAGTAGTTGTATGGCTTGAGTATCAGGACTGCGCAGGATGTTCTGAGAGCATTCTGAGAGCAGAAAAGCCAACCATTGGTCAGATTGTTCTTGATGTTGTATCCCTTGAGTATCATGAGACAATCATGGCTGCAGCAGGGCATCAGGCTGAGAAATCGCTCCATGATGCAGTCAAGAATTACAAAGGGAAATATCTTGTGGTTATTGAAGGAGCACTTACAGACAAGGATGGCGGAATATACTGCACAATTGGCGGAAGGTCCAATGTTGATATTGCAAAGGAAGTATGTAAAGATGCCATGGCAGTAATTGCTGTTGGTAACTGTGCCTGCTTTGGTGGAGTACCAGCAGCAAAGCCAAATCCAACAGGTGCAGTTGGAGTTATGGATATAATTAAAGACAAGCCAGTTATTAATTTGCCAGGATGTCCGCTAAATGTTGAAAACTTCACGGCAACAGTAGTTTACTTCCTTACATTTGGAAAACTACCAGCAGTTGACAAACTCAAGAGACCTCTGTTTGCATATGGAAAACTAATTCATGACAACTGTGAAAGAAGGGGACACTTTGACACAGGAGAGTTTGCAAAAGCATGGGGAGACAAAGGTCACAGACAGGGCTGGTGTCTGTTCCAGCTTGGCTGTAAAGGTCCTATGACCTATCATAACTGTCCTACAATTAGATGGAATGAGGGTGTAAGCTGGCCTGTTATGGCAGGACATCCATGCATAGGTTGTTCTGAGCCGAAGTTCTGGGATAGCAATCTTTACGTTGCTGAGGCTGAAAAGAATAAATTCTTTGCGAAGGTCGGTCTCGGAGCAATGGCTATATCAGGTTTAATATCAAAAAAATAAAATAAGGAGGAATGTATGGCAAGATTAGTTATAGACCCAGTAACAAGGATTGAGGGACATTTAAGAGTTGAAGCCACTGTTAATGGTGGCAAGGTAAAGGATGCTTGGTCATCCTGCACAATGTGGCGTGGTATGGAAATTGTTCTTAAAGGAAAAGACCCAAGAGATGCATGGGCATATACTCAGAGAGCATGCGGTGTTTGCACCACTGTTCATGCAATTGCATCTGTAAGAGCAGTTGAAGATGCTATTGGAGCGAAGATTCCTGATAATGCAAGAATTTTAAGAAACATTATAATGGCAAACCAGAATGTTCAGGATCATGTAATACACTTTTATCATTTACATGCTCTTGACTGGGTTGATGTTACCTCTGCATTAAAAGCAGACCCTAAAAAGACATCCGAACTTGCAAAGAAGATTTCATCATGGCCCAAAAATTCTGAAACGTACTTCAAAGCAATTCAGGATAAGGTTAAAGCTTTTGTTGAATCCGGTCAGCTTGGAATTTTTAGCAATGGATACTGGGGACATTCAGCATACAAACTTCCACCAGAGGCAAATCTCCTTGCAGTAGCACATTATCTTGAGGCACTTGACTGGCAGAGAGAGGTTATAAAGATTCAGGCACTTCTTGGAGCAAAGAACCCTCATCCTCAGACTTTTGTTGTTGGGGGGCAGTCAACACCAGTTGACCCGGAAAGCCAGAATGCTCTGAATGCTGACAGCATTGCCTTTATGCTTAAGTATGCTGATATGGCATTAGAGTTTGTTGAAAAAGTTTACATACCGGATCTTCTTGCAGTTGCATCATTTTATAAAGATTGGGCAGGGTATGGTGGATTTAGTAACTTCCTTGCCTGTGGAGATTGGCCAGATGCAAGTGGTAAGATGTATCTGCCAGGTGGAGTTATAAAGAATAAGAATTTAGCAAAAATTGAACCATTAGACCACAAGAAATTCAAAGAATACATCACCCATTCATGGTACAAGTATTCACAGGGTGATGTAGGACTTCATCCATGGGAAGGTGAAACAACACCTAACTATACAGGGCCGAAGCCTCCATATGAGTATCTGAATGTTGATGGCAAATACAGCTGGGGTAAAGCAATAAGATATGAGGACCTTCCAATGGAAGTTGGACCTCTTGCAAGAATGCTTGTAGCATACGGATTAGGGCACAAAGATGTAAAAGAAGTAGTAGATATGGTATTAAAGAAACTTGGTGTAGGTCCTGAAGCACTGTTTTCAACTCTTGGAAGGACAGCTGCAAGAGGAATTGAGACACTGCTTATGGCAAAGAAGACAAAGGACTATATTTTTGAGCTTGCTGCTAACATGGGTAAGGGAGATACAAAGATTGCTGATACAGATAAATGGGATCCAAAGACATGGCCTAAAGAGTGCAAGGGCGTTGGATTCCATGAAGCACCTCGTGGATGCCTTGCACACTTTGTTGTTATCAAGGACGGAAAGATAGCTAACTATCAGATGGTTGTTCCTTCAACATGGAACCTTTCACCAAGAGACCACAAAGGCCAGAGAGGTCCTGTTGAGGAAGCTCTTGTTGGAACACCTGTTGCAGATTCAAAGCTTCCACTTGAGCTTTTAAGGACAATTCACTCCTATGACCCCTGTATGGCATGTGGTATGCACATGATTGAGGTCAGGGAGGAATAGAAGTTAAATTTTAATAAAAAGTTTTAAAGCTCTCCCAAGAGGGAGAGCTTTTTATTTGAGATAGGATGGAAATTGGCATAATAGGTGTAGGTAACATACTTTTAAGAGATGAGGGTGTTGGTCCAAAAGTTGCAGAAATACTGAAAAAAAACTATAAATTTGAGCCAGAAATAGAGATAATTGATGGAGGCACTCTCGGGCTTGATCTTCTTGTCTTTATTGAAAGATTTAAAAAAATCATCATTATTGATGTTGTTGATTTTCAAAAAGAGCCAGGTTATACAGATGTTTTAATAGGAGAGGAAATCCCGCCATATCTGAAAACGAGGTTTTCAATGCATCATGTAGGGATTCAGGATCTTCTTGAGGTTGCTAAACTGATTGGTATTCTGCCTGAGGAAGTTGTTGTTGTAGGCATTCAGCCAGAAGTTGTAGAGATGGGACTTGACCTTTCAGAGACAATAACTGGTAAAATAAACGAATTGATTAAAAGAGTGGTGAATATTCTTGAAAAATGGGGTGTTAAATGTGCCTTGCAGTCCCGTCAAAAATAATAGAGATTGATGGTTATGCTGCAACAGTTGATGTAATGGGTTTAAGAAAAAAGATAAGCCTCATGTTGCTGCCTGATGAACCCAAGATTGGTGATTATGTTTTGGTTCATGCAGGTTTTGCAATAAATAAGATTGAACCACATGAGGCAGAGCAGGCTTTGAAGCTTTATGAGGAGATTATTAAAGAGATGGAGGTAGAAGAAAAGAGTTGGTAGACAGACATATTGATTTTTCAGGTCTCAGATGTCCATTGCCCATTCTTAAACTCAGTTCTCTTTATCCACAGTTTAAAGAAGGTGAAATAATAGAAGTAGCAGGAGACTGTCCAACCTTTGAAAGAGACATAAAAGCATGGTGCACAAAGCTTGGCAAAACAATTCTTAATATAGAAAAATCAGCAAATAAAATAAAGGTCAGAATAAGGATTTAGAGATGGAAAAGCATCCATGCCCTTTTGGTGGATATTTAAAATGTGATAATCCTGATTGTGAATACAGATACTCTCTGAGCGAGGTTCTTCATCTATGCTCAGATATAATAGATAAAATAGCTCAAGGAGACTGTTCCCAGAGGATTGACCTCAGGGTGGACAGATATGCTGTCCAGAGGCTGATTAATTCAATTAATAAGCTTGCAGAAGAAGTTGGCAGCACAGTTGACCTCACACATGAGCTTGCAGTTGGAATATGTGAGCATTTTGATGTTTTAAGGAGGCTTCAGGAAGGCGATTTCTCAGCTCGTGCTACAGAGGATTCTCCTTTAGAAATTGTAAGAATGCTGGGAGCTCTTATAAATAAACAGAAAGAAGCATTTCTGGGATATATTGATGAGATAAGAAGACAGAATGAAGAAATAATCAAAATTTCAGAACAGCTTAATACAATTTTATCAGCTATTAATATTGCAGTTATTATTTCAGATGAGGATATGACAGTTGAGTTTGTAAACCCTGAGTTTGAAAAACTTACAGGATACAGCAGAGAAGAGATTGTTGGGAAGGTAAAATGGACAGATTTCATACCTGAAGACATGCTTTCAAAGATGATGGAGTATCATAGGTTAAGAAGAATCTCTCTTTCCTCAGTGCCAGCACAGTATGAGTCAAAATTCAGGAATAAAAGGGGAGAGATAAAGAATATACTTTTAAATGTTGCAATGATCCCATACACAAAAAAATCAATTGCTTCAATAATTGATATAACAGAAAGGAAAAGGATAAATGAGCAGATTATACATTCACAGAAAATGGAGGCACTTGGTGTTCTTTCAGGAAGAATTGTGCATGAATTTAACAACATTCTTACAGGGATAACAGGCTTTTCAGGACTTCTTTACAACAAGATAGAAGATCCTAAATTAAAGAAATATGTAGAAAAAATAATGGATGCAGGAGAAAAAGCAAGGGATCTGGCTAAAAGGCTACTTTTGTTCAGCAGAAAGGAAGAAATTGGAGAGCTTCAGGAGATAAACCTCAATAGCTATTTCATAAAATTTTCAGATTTTGTAAGACCAATAATCGGAAGAGATATAGAATTTAAGCTAAACATTCCAGAAAAAGGAATTTTTTACAAAATTGATCCAGCGCATCTTGAAGTGATTTTAATGAATCTTATTACAAATGCCCGAGATGCAATGCCTGAAGGAGGACAGCTTACAATAGGACTTAAAGAACTCTCTCTTGGTTTAGAGTACTCATATGCCCATCCTCTTGTAAAACCTGGTGATTATATTGTTTTCTGCGTTACTGATACAGGTATAGGGATGGATGAGGAAACAAAGAATAGAATATTTGAGCCATTTTTTACAACAAAACCCAGGGATAAAGGAACAGGACTTGGACTTTCAACTGTATATGGACTTGTAAAGCAGTATGATGGACACATACATGTTTATAGTGAACCCGGCAAGGGGACAACATTTAAGGTATATCTTCCAGTAAATAAAAAGAAAAAGTCTGCCATAAATACAGAAGCTTTAAAAGGCAAGGAAACAATACTTGTTGTTGATGATGATGAGCATGCAAGAGGTTTTATAACATCCTTTCTTAAAGAGTACGGATACAATGTTTATGAGGCTAAAAATGGCACGGAAGCATTTGAGATTTTTGGAAAGTATAAAGATGAGATTGCAGTTTCAGTTGTTGATCTTGTTCTACCAGAAATTTCCGGGATAGAAGTTATGAAACAGATAAAGACTCTAAATCCGCAGGCAAAGGTTATTATAATGAGCGGGCATCCTGTTGAGATAAAAGATATTGATTTTGTAGAGAAAACTCTCTCTCCTGAAGAATTTTTAATGAAGATCAGAAACACAATTGGTAAAAAGGATTAGGCATGGTGAAAAATGACCGCTGGATAAAAGAGATGGCAAAAAAGGGAATGATACAACCCTTTGAAGAATCTCTTGTAAAGGAGGGTGTGATCTCTTTTGGTGTAAGTTCCTATGGATATGATATGAGAGTTGCTGATGAGTTTAAAATATTCACCAATATAAACAGCACGGTTGTTGACCCAAAAAACTTTGACCCGAAAAGCTTTGTTGAGTTTAAGGGAGAAGTATGCATAATTCCACCAAATTCTTTTGCTCTGGCTCGTTCTGTAGAGTATTTTAGAATTCCAAGAGATGTGCTTGTAATCTGTATTGGAAAGTCAACCTATGCAAGATGTGGAATTATTGTAAATGTAACACCCCTTGAGCCTGCTTGGGAAGGTTTTGTAACTGTGGAGATATCAAATACAACGCCGCTGCCGGCAAAAATTTATGCAAATGAAGGTATTGCGCAGTTGATATTTTTAAAAGCTGAGGAAGAATGCGAAGTATCTTATGCTGACAGAAAGGGAAAGTATCAGGCTCAAAAGGGCATTGTTCTTCCCAAAATATGATTGACCCAACTCGCATCATAGTTGCCCTTGATTTTTCAAAAAAAGAGGATGCCTTAAGAATAGTTGATGAGCTTGAAGGGCTTGTTAATTTTTACAAAATCGGACTTGAGCTTTTTTTAAGTGAAGGCTCTGATTTTGTTAGATTACTGAAAAAAAAAGGCAAAAAAATCTTTCTTGACCTTAAATTCCATGATATTCCTAACACTGTATATAAAGCTGTAAAATCAATACTTCAATATGAAATTGATATGTTCACAATTCATGCCTTTGGTGGAACTGAAATGATGAAAAAAGCCCTTTTGGCAGTAAAAGAGCATTCTTATAAAGAAAATACATCTCCCCCTAAGATTTTAGGTGTAACAGTTTTAACAAGTATAGATGAAATAGTTTTGAAGGAAATGATTTCTTTTCCAGTTTCTCGGGAAACCATTGTTAAAAATCTTGCTGTCAAAGTAAAAGAGGCAGGGTTGGATGGAGTTGTTGCGGGTGCATCATCGATAAAAACCATTAAAGAACTGGGAGGAAAAGATTTCATTATTGTAACTCCTGGGATAAGATTAAAAGATACAGATTTAGATGATCAAAAAGTAGTTGCAACACCAGAGAAAGCCTTTGATTTAGGTGCCGATTACATTGTCATAGGAAGAGCTTTAACTTCAAATCAGAATCCCAAAGATTTTTTGAAAAAATTGTTCACATAGGGAGTTTTTTATGTATAATTTTTATTGTTAATGGAAAAAATGAAAGTTATTCTGTGTTCCAATGAAAAAGACCTGTCAAAGCTATTAGCGGAGTTTCTTAAAGAAGAAGTTCAACACTTTGAAACTTTTCAGATAAATAATGATCTAATAGATAACACATATATAAAATAAAGCCTGATTTAATTTTTTTGATATTTCTGCTAAGAGTCATATTAAATGGAAAATAATAGAAACTCTCACAACCGCTCCTTCATTAAGAGATTTACAACTTTTTATGGTAATGATAGAATTATTCCTGATGAAATAATTCAAAAAGCAGACATAGCTCTTTATAAGGCAAAACAGTCAGGAAGAAATATAGTAATTTATGAAGCCATTGAGTTAGAATAAAAGAAAAAAGACGGAGGTTTAAATGAAAGGTTTGGCTTTAGTATTAGCAGTATTAATGCTTTTTACTGTGGCATGCGGACAGCTTCAGCAACAGCATTATGAAGGAGCAGGTGCAGGTGCAGTTGTTGGTGGAGTAGCAGGTGCACTTCTTGACAAAAAAAATCCATGGCGTGGTGGTGTTATTGGTGCAGCTTTGGGAGCAGTTTTTGGTGCAACAATTGCAGATATCTCAACACGGGGTTCAAGAGAGGCCTATCAGACCGGAAAACCAGTTGAATACAGAACAGAGGATGGAAGAGGGTATTACAGAGCAGAACCAGCAAGTGACTATTATTACAAGGATCCTTATACAAAATGCAGGAAAGTGAGTGAAAGAGTATGGGAAGATGGTAAGCTCGTTAAAGAAACTGTGAAAGAAATATGCGAATCCGAAAAACAGGAGAGAACCTATTAAACCTCAAAGGATGCGCGAGAAGCTGATTAGACTTATTTATGAAAAAGCCTTTAAGTATAGTGAAGAGCCTGTTTTCCGTCTTGTCTCAGGCGGATTAAGCAAATACTACTTCAACTGTAAAACAGTGACTCTGTCCCCTGAAGGTATGTATTTAATAGGTAATATAATCTTTGATATGATTGCCAATCTTGATATTAAAGGGATAGGGGGACTAACTCTTGGAGCAGACCCTATATCTAATGCAGTAGCCTATACATCCTATCTCAAAGGTAAGCCAATTGAAGCATTTGTAGTAAGAAAAAAGGCTAAGCAACATGGGACAATGCAGTGGATTGAAGGGAATATTAAGGAAGGTGATAGCGTGGTGGTAGTTGATGATGTAATTACCACAGGAAGCTCTACTATTCAGGCAATAACAAAATTAAAAGAAGCAAGCATTTTTGTGAAAAAAGTTATTGTGCTTATTGATAGACAGGAAGGTGGAAGAGAAAACATTTTGAAATTTCTTTCACAATGCGGATTTCCTCAGGATCTGGATGCCATTATTCTGAGAGATGAGGTAATGAAACTTCACGAGACTTTAAAGAGTGTATACTGAGATAAGATTTCAGTGTGAGACTTTTTGCTCTTCTGTTTGTTGTGGAGGAGCAACAATTCTAACAGCAAATGAGATAGGCAGACTTTTCAAATTTTTTCCGATTACAGCAGGATTCAGAAAAATACATCCAGTTAGCTCATCACACAAAGTTTATTTACAGGATTTTGCAATAGTATATGGAGGTTTTTACATAATTGGAGATTTTATTGCAGGTAACAGATTGAAGAGAAGATGCAGAATGCTTAAGGAGTCTCTTTGTTCAATACATGGAGAGCTGAAGCCACTTCAATGCAGAATTATTCCATTTTCAGTAACATTTCCTGAGGATTTTCAGGCTCTGGTAATAGCTGAAAAAAGAAAGGCAGCTTTTAGAGCCTGTAAGGGTTTTAAAGAAAAAGCACCCTTGGTATGGAATGGACAGCTTATCGAGCCAGAGCTAAAAGAAAATTTTTATAGACTCAGAGAAAACCTCATTTTTCAAAGAAACATGATGGAAAAAATTTTTTTCAGCTTCAAAAATACTCCCCAATTTAAAAAATTTATTAATGCAGAAGAAGGTCTTTTTGAGGTTCCTTTATTACCTGAAGTTATTGATGAAATCTGTGAAATTACAGGTATTCAAAACAGAACAGAGTTTTTAAAGGTTCAAAAAACACTGTTTATCAATGAGTTAGTAGC
>CAZDXM010000087.1:0-2558 GCA_964509535.1 uncultured Thermodesulfovibrio sp.
ATGTAAAGGAAAGAGACTTAAAGAAACAGCATTAATCTTTAGAATAAATGGTTTAAATATTGGAGAAATAAACTTTATGTCAGTAAAAAAACTTAAAAACTGGCTTATGTCATTAAACCTGTCTCCTGAAAAAAGCAAAATTGCAGAAGAACCTATAAAACAGATCTTAATGAAACTTGAATTTCTTGAAAGACTGGGACTCACCTATCTGACTCTTGACAGGCAGATTAAAACCCTATCAGGTGGTGAGTATCAGAGACTTAATATATCAAATCAGCTTTCAAACAAACTTACAGCAACTCTGTATGTACTTGATGAGCCAACTGTTGGACTTCATCCAAGAGACACTGATAAAGTTGTTGAAGTTTTGAAAGAACTTACAGAGTATGGAAACACGGTTGTTGTTGTAGAACATGACAGAGATGTTATATCAAAAGCTGACTGGATTGTTGAACTCGGTCCTGGAGGCGGCAGTTTTGGAGGCAGAATAGTTTATTCTGGAGATATTAAAAGCTTCTTAAAACTTGATACTCCCACAGCCAGTTACCTGAAAAAAATTGAACTGTCTGCTGTTAAAAATTCTTCTAAGGTATTCAAGGAATTCATTATTTTGAAAAATGCCAGAGGTAATAACCTTAAAAATATCACTGTCCATTTTCCAATGAATGCGCTTACTGTGGTAACTGGAGTTTCTGGTTCAGGTAAAAGTTCCCTTGTGATAGATACCCTTTACAGAGCTCTGGCAAATAAATTAGGTATAAGCAGTCAAGAGCCTCTAAAATTTAAAGAGATTGAAGGAATAAAAAATGTTAGGACAGTAAAACTAATTGACCAGACTCCTATCGGGAAAACGCCAAAATCAATACCTGTAACTTATCTTGGAATTTACAGCAAAATCAGGGATATTTTTGCATCACAGAAAGAATCAAAGGCAAGAGGATTTTCATCAGGTCATTTTTCTCTAAACAGTCCTCTTGGTTACTGCCCAACATGTAAAGGTGAAGGATTCATAAGGATTCAGATGTACTTCTTTGAGGATTTATTCCTACCCTGTGAGGACTGTGGAGGCAAAAGATTTAAAAAAGAAGTTCTTGAAGTTAAATACAGAGAAAAAAACATATATGAAGTGCTATCAATGAGTTTTAATGAAGCATCTGAATTTTTCAGGGAAGAGTATCTTCTTAAAGAAAAAATAAATATTATCAGAGAATTTGGACTTGGTTATTTGCTTCTTGGACAGCCTGCAACCACTCTTTCCGGTGGAGAAGCCCAGAGGCTTAAAATATGCAATGAGATTATCAGTTCACTGACAGCTAAAAGTAGAACTTCTCTTAAAGGTTTCATCTATATACTTGATGAGCCAACTGTTGGACTTCATCATGATGACATAAAAAAGTTTCTCAATATAGTGAAAAGACTCCTTGACAGATCAGCAACAGTAATTATTATTGAGCATAACCTTGATGTTATAGCTCAGGCTGACTGGATAATTGATATAGGGCCTGAAGGTGGAGATGAAGGAGGCTACCTTCTTTATGAAGGAAGCCTCCAGGATTTTTTAAAAGTAAAGAACTCCTATACTGCAAAATATCTGAGGGAGTATTTAAAACCTTAAAAATGCACCTATACCTCCATAATCAATAAGCCTGAACCTGTCTTTTTCATCTTTTACAACTTCTATCAGGGCAGCCTGTTTAAGAGCCATTTCAGTTGCTTTTTCTATTAAATTGTCAACCTTCATAACACAGGAGCCACATTCCATACAGCACTCCACAGTCTGAGTTGTAGCAAATCCACAATTCTGACAGACAAATCCATCCACCCTGTAGTCCTTTGCAATCACGAGTTTCATAACTCTTTTATCCCTGAGATATCTAAGCACATCATCAACTCCCGAGACTGCGTTGTCATTTTTAAGAACACGTGTTATAAGCTCTGAAACTGTTTCACTCTCTTTTGACCTTTCGTATTGTTCAACAATTGGTAAAACCTTCTCCAGAACCTCCTCTTTTGATGCATATTTTTCTAAATAAGCCCTCCCCACTATCTTTTGCTTTATCTCATCTGAAAGCATATCCATTAACTCTGAAATTGCCTCATCAGGTCCTGCAATAATCAATCTTCTTACATTCTTGTCTTTGAGAAAACTGTCAAATTTTTCAAGAACATCCTTAAGGTGCATTTTTACATGATAATCAATGTGCCTTTCATATCTTTTCTCTGCGAGTGCAAACCATCCTCCTTTTTTATGCTTCCCGGGGACATCTCCGTGGTGAACCATTCCATATTCCTCTATATCACCCAAAAATACAAGAAAAACTCTTGCTGTACGCTTATCAACAAGAAGAACACCATATTTCTGATAATTATCAAGTAAATCTAAAAGAGGATTTGTGTAAGGTGTTCTGTTAATAACCAGAGCATCCTTAACCGAAACATTTAAATCATACCTGACCCACAAATCCTTTTTTATACAACTATAAATAACTATTGACTTTTTAAATGACTCTCTTTCACCTTGCAAAAATGAATCTATTTTTGCAAAGTCTTCTTTGCAT
>CAZDXM010000088.1:0-3700 GCA_964509535.1 uncultured Thermodesulfovibrio sp.
CATTAATAAATCAGGTATAAAATCTCTCTGAATTTCATTGAGAAAAATTTTCTCTTCCTCTGATTTATATGGAACCACTACTAATTCATTTGTGCCATTTAAAATAAGGTCTAAGGCTATAAGTGAAAAAGCATAAGAGGAAGGATGATTTGATATTTCCTTTGAGAAAGCTTTTAAAGTCTCTATAGCTCTATTTTCATACTGATTATTACCTGTTAATCTTGACAATCTGACTAAATTATAAGCCATTACAGAATTACCAGATGGTTGTGCTCCATCATAAATCTCTTTTGTTCTTAAAATAACTTTTTCTGCGTAATCCCCTGTTTGATAAAAACCCTTATTTTCAATATCCCAGAAATGCCTGATTGTATGTTCTGTAAGTTCTAATGCCTTAATGAGATATGTAGCATCAAACTTTGAGAAGTAAAAATCAATAAGAGCCCATATAAGATAGGCATAATCCTCTAAATAGCCAAAAATTGAGGCTTCTTTATCTTTATACCGGTGTAAAAGTCTGTTAGATTTATCAAACATTCTCTTTAAAAGAAAATCAAGGCATTTTTTAGCTATTTGTGTGTGTTTATCGCTTTTAAAAACAATCCCAGCTTTTATAAAAGCTATTACTGTCAATGCATTCCAGTCAGTAAGAACTTTTTCATCTCTTAGTGGTCTTACCCTGTGTTGCCTTTCATTGAAAAGTTTCTTTCTTATTTTTTCTAAAATATCTTTAAGCTTTTCAGATTCAACATTCAGCTCCTGCGAAAGCTCTTCAATGCTTTTTCCCATATAAAGTATGTTCTTACCATTTTTCTTGCGAGTTGCCTCTTCATAAAAATTTCCATCCTTGGAGATATTATAAATATTCTCAGCTATTGCCAATTCTTCATCGTTTAGCAAATTCTTAATTTCATTGTATTTCCATAAATAAAACTCACCTTCTTTACCTTCACTATCAGCATCCTCTGCAGAATAAAAAGCTCCTTCTTGAGAATACATATCTCTTATCAAATAATTGGCTATCTCATTAACTACATCTTTATAAAATTCATCTTTTGTTATCTGATACGCCTCTGTATATACATTCATAAGAAGAGCATTGTCGTATAACATCTTTTCAAAATGAGGTAAAATCCAGAATCTATCAGTTGAGTACCTATGAAATCCATACCCAATTTGGTCATAAATACCACCAAGTCTCATTTTTTGTAGAGTCTTTAGACTTATTTTTAGAGCATTTGGATTCTTAAATCTATAACTGTATCTGTGAAGAAACATTAAATTAACAGGCACAGGGAATTTTGGTGATATTCCAAAACCTCCAAAATGGCTATCAAATATATCTTTCAGTTCATTATATGCCTTATGTAAGATTTTTTCTGATAATTCAATCTCCTCTTTATTTCTTTCCAAATTTTTTAATACTTGAGTGATACTTTCAGAGATTTCATTTATTCTGGCTCTATCATTATCCCAAAGTTCAATAACTTTATGTAGTAAACTTTTTAATCCCATTTTTCCATATATATCTTCTTTTGGGATATATGTATCGGCAAAAAAGGGTTTTTTTTCTGGTGTCATAATGATTGTCAGGGGCCATCCGCCTTTTCCATTGAAGAAATAACAAACTTTCATGTAAATATTGTCAATATCAGGTCTTTCTTCTCTATCAACCTTGATTGAAATGAAGTGTTTATTAAGTATCTCTGCTACTTCTTTATCTTCAAAGGATTCTTTTCCCATCACATGACACCAGTGACATGTGGAATAACCTATTGAGAGAAAAATTGGTTTGCTCTCCTTTTTAGCTTTTTCAAAGGCTGATTCATTCCATGGATACCAATCAACAGGATTATAGGCATGCTGTCTCAAATAGGGACTTTTTTCATGAATTAATCTGTTCGGAATCACATTATTATAAAGTTTTTAAATATTCAATAATATCTGCGCTCTCTTCATCTGATAAATCGGGAAATGGTGGCATAAATCTATATGGTTTTCGTATCAGACTCTTAATATTCTCTGGTGTAGCGGGTTTTTTACTTACAGGTAGAATTTTCTCCTTTAAAATCCCTTTAAGACCCGGGGTATCAACTTTAAAATCCTTTCTGTCGGTATAGTGACAGTCAGCACAAAGATTTTGAAAAATTTTTTTCCCTTTTTCAATGTTGTCTTTTTCTAACTTTGCCAGAATATTTGATGAATTAGAAGAAACTAAAACACTATTAGATAAAACATTTATCCCAGAACTGTATCCAGTTGAAAAAGCAAAAAAAGTAAAAAAGAGAAAAGATACCATTATTAAAAAAAATCTTATGTTGGGATAAAAATGCCTGTAATATTTTAAAAACAAAATTCTCCAATTGTTTCTATAACATCTCTTAAAGATACCCATCTTATCCTCCTTTCTAAGTGACCAATATTTTAAAAATTATAGAGGTTCTCTAATCCTCATCTGCTAGTTACAGGGTTATTTTTACAAGTTTATCAAATATGTGAATTGTATCAACAAATCTGACAATTCTTTGGTGAGATTCAATTACAACTGAGTGAGTTCTTGCTCCACCACCAAAAAATCTTACTCCATTAAGTAAATCTCCTTTGGTAACTCCTGTGGCGACAAAAATTATATCATCACTTGAAACAAGATCATCAAGGGTGTAAACTTTCTCTTCACTTATATCCATTCCATAATCAATGGCTCTTTTCTTTTCTTCCTCATTCCTCCATCGCATTCTCGCCTGCATCTCTCCACCAAGACACTTGACCGCTGCTGCTGAAAGAACGCCTTCAGGTGCACCACCGATTCCCATTAAAGCATGTATGCCTGTTCCTTCAACTGTTGCTGCAATAGCTGGGGTAATATCTCCATCAGAAATAAGTTTTATTCTTGCCCCTGCTGCCCTGATTTCTTTAATTAGATTTTCATGACGAGGTCTGTCAAGAACAACTACCACAAGGTCGTCAATGTCTCTTCCAAGAGCCTTTGCAAGGGCTTCAAGATTTTCCTTCACAGGTTTCCTTATGTCAACCATTCCTTTTGCCTGTGGACGAACTACAAGTTTTTCCATATATGTATCCGGGCAGTATAAAAGACCATTTTTCTCTGTTATAGCTATAACTGTAAGAGCATTCGGCATTCCTGTAGCGCAAAGATTTGTTCCCTCAAGGGGATCAACTGCTATATCAACTTCAGGACCAGAACCATCTCCAACTTCTTCTCCAATATAAAGCATTGGAGCTTTGTCTCTTTCACCTTCTCCAATAACAATTCTGCCTTTTATTGGAAGATCATTCAGAGCCTTTCTCATTGCTGTAACAGCAGCCTGGTCAGCCTCTTTTCTGTTTCCTTTTCCCATAAGTCTTGCTGCCTCAATTGCTGCAACTTCACAGACTTTTAAAATTCCCGGAGTTAAAGAATTATTCATTGAATTTCTCCTATGATTTTTTTGAAGTTACTGAATAAAATCCTGATATAACCTTTTTTACTTTCTGAGACTTACATTTAGGACATCTTACCTTTTTCTTTTCCATTTCACTTATGCTCATTTTCTTTGTAAAAGTTTCGTTACACTTCTGGCATTGAAACTCATACAAAGGCATGAAACACCTCCTAAATTATTCCATGTTCTTTCATACTGAAATATCTTCCATTACCTATAATTACATGGTCTAAAAGGGAAATTTCAAGTATTTCCGA
>CAZDXM010000089.1:0-7101 GCA_964509535.1 uncultured Thermodesulfovibrio sp.
TGCTTTCATAGAGTTTATTATAAAATTTTTGTTACCTATTTACACATATTCATGCTAATTTTAAGGAAAAGAAAGTTTAACATTGAAATTGCATATAGAGATTTTTTATAATTTAAAAAAACTTAAAGGAGGATTCCATGGGATTTAAAGACTTGAAGATCAAGTATAAAATCTGGAGTCTTATTGTTTTAGTCATAGGTATTGTTGTGCTTTTAGAAATCATTTCAGCTAATACATTTAAAAATCAATTACTCACAGAGAAAAAAATTAAAACAAGACATGTTGTGGAGTCAGTTTTCGGAGTTCTCAGCCATTACCAAGATCTTTATAAGGAAGGGAAACTCTCAGATGCTGATGCAAAGTCTCAGGCAATATCTATAATAAAGAAACTGAGATATGAAGGTAAAGAATATTTCTGGATTAATGATGACAAACTGCCTTATCCTACAATGATTATGCATCCAACTGTTACATCACTGGATGGAAAGGTTCTTGATGATCCCAAATTTAATTGTGCAACAATGATGCAGGAAGGAAAGGAAGGTAAAGTAATAAACACTGATGGAAAGAAGAATCTTTTTCAGGCTATGGTAGAGGTTACAAAAACTGCTGAGGAGGGTTATGTTACATATTTATGGCCCAAACCCCTTGCTGGTGGTGGAACTACAAAAGAGGCTTATCCCAAGATTTCTTATGTGAGGAAGTTTGCTCCCTGGGGATGGATTATCGGCAGTGGAATATATATAGATGATGTATATGATATTTTCTATTCACATCTTAAAAAAATAACTTTACAATTAGTTTTTCTTGTCATTTTTCTTAGTTTTATTGGCTTTCTGATTGCTAAAAGCATAACATCTCCAATTACAAACATGCTTGCCATTCAAAACTCTGTCGCCGAAGGTAATTTAAACATTAAAATTTCTTTAAATAGAAAAGACGAGATAGGGCAGATGGCAAAGGCGCTTAACAGAATGATAGAGTCATTAAGAGGTATGATAGAAAAAATTAGGCTCTCTGTAAATGATGTTGAAACTTCTTCAAGTAATCTATCAAGAAAAATCACTCAGGAAGAGATGAAAGCTCAGGATTTCTCAGAACAAATGCACAGAATAGCTGTATCTACTGAAGAGATGTCTCAAACAATTACAGATATTGCGAAAAACGCATCAGTTGCATCTGAAAGCTCCACAGAGGCAGCCAGCATTGCCACAGAGGGCAAAAAGACTACAAACACGGCGGTTCAGATGATAAAACATGCTCATGCATCAACCAATGAGCTATCAAAGATGATAGAAGGATTGAATTCAAGAGTTTCAGAGATAGGACAAATTTTAATAGTTATAAAAGATATTGCAGATCAGACAAATCTTCTTGCACTGAATGCAGCAATTGAGGCAGCAAGGGCAGGAGAGCAGGGTAGGGGATTTGCGGTTGTTGCTGATGAGGTGCGTAAGCTTGCTGAAAGAACAATTAAAGCAACAGATGAAATATCAAAAACCATTCTTTCTGTGCAGGAGGAATCAAGAAAAACAACAGCATCCATGACAGATGCAGCAAATGAGGTAAGTCAGGCAACTTCATTTATTGAAGAGGTAAACAAAACACTTGACAGCATTCTTGTCTCAGCACAGAAAGTGAAAGATCAGGTAACACAGATTGCTACAGCTGTTGAAGAACAATCTGCAGCAAGTGATGAGATTGCAAGAAACATTGAAATGATTTCAAATATATCAAAAGAAAGAGAAAAAATAGGACAACAGCTGAACGAGGATATTCAAATGCTTGGAAAGGTTTCAGAAAATCTGAAACAGATTATGTTAAGCTTTAAACTGTAAAATATAATATTTATTGTGGGCTTTCTATTTTCACTAAAACAGTGATAATTCTGTTAAAATTAAAATTGTGGATATTATTCAAAAAATTAAAAAGACTATTGAAAAATACAATATGCTTGCAGTTGGAGACCATGTCCTCGTTGGTCTTTCAGGTGGTCCTGACTCTGTCTGTCTGCTGTATCTTCTTCATCTTCTCAAGAATGAATACAGACTTAAAATATCCGCTGCCTATATTGATCATGGATTAAGACCTGAGGATATTCCAAAGGAGATTGAATTCTGCAGAAATTTTTGCAAAAACTTAAATGTTGAATTTCATACTCAATCAGTTCCTGTGAAAGATTACGCACAAAGGGAAAGGATAAATCTTCAGGAATCAGCAAGAATTCTTAGATATTCTGCACTTGATCAGATAAGCATAATTATAAAAGCTCATAAGATAGCAATTGCACATAATGCTGATGATCAGGCTGAAACAGTGATAATGAGACTTCTGAGGGGTGCTGGTCCAGCTGGACTGAGTGGAATCCCTCCTGTGAGAAAAAAAATAATAAGACCTCTTATAGAGATTGAAAGGAAAGAAATTGAGGAGTATCTTAAAAATAGAAATATTGTATATATAACCGATCCTTCAAATGAAAGTTTAAAATACTTCAGAAACAGAATAAGGCATACATTAATGCCAGTAATTAAATCAATCTCCCCGCAGGCAATAAAAATAATATCAAAAACTGCAGATATACTCAGGGAAGAAAATGACTATATAAATATTACTGTTACAAAAACACTTATGAGACTTATAAGTAGAAAAACAGATCAGAAGGTTGAGCTTTTCTGTAATCCAATGGAGCCTTTAAATATTGTAATTTTAAGAAGAGCATTAAGAGTTGCGATAGACAGTGTCAGAGATTTAAGAGGATTAACATTTGACCATATAGAGGATATAATAAATCTTATAAAAAATGGCAGACCTGGAGACAGAATCTATCTTCCGAAGGGTATAAGGGCAATAAAGGGTTATTCAACGCTGATCATAACTGCTGAACCTCCTGAGAAACTTTCTACTTATGAGATATCCATACCACAGGATGTTTTTCTTAAAGAGGCTTCAGTTGTGTTGAGCCTTAAAGAGATAAAAAAGGACGAGCTTCAAAGTTTTGGTGATGGTAAAAAAGAAATATGCATTGATATGGATAAGCTTGAATTTCCTTTGATTGTGAGAGCAAGAAAACCAGGAGACTATTTTTATCCCTTTGGTTTTGGTAAAAGGAAGAAACTTCAGGATTTTTTTGTTGATGAAAAAATTCCAAGAGATGAAAGAGACAGGATTCCAATAATTGAGAGTAATGGTAATATTGTTTGCATTGCAGGATACAGGGTTGACGATAGATTTAAAATTGATGATAATACAAAAAGATGTTTACAGATAAAAATTATTCCAAAACTTTAGTAATTTGTTTTTTTATTTTCTTATTTGTTTGTTCTGTAAAGGCAGAGGAATTAACAGGTATTCTTAAAGAAAAAATAGATACAATTTATCAAAAGTTTTCTCCTTCTTTAATAACATTAAACAATTCAGTTAATGCTATAGCAATTGATAAGGATTTTGCAATACTGCCTGCTGATGCTGCAGGAAGCACAGGTTCAGTTTTTGGCATTGATTCAAGATTAAATATAGCTGTGGTCAGGCTTAAAGAATTAACACCTATTAAAAACTTTTCAAAACCCTCTGGAACTGATGAGGTATTTTTCCTTTTTGATGCTTCTCAGAAGCATATTTTTATAGTTAAAGGGAAGGTAAAAGATAAGGTTGTTGATATTCAGGGGAAAAAACCTCCTGGCTCACTTCTTTTATCAATTGATTTGAAACCCCTGGGTATTGTTACAAAAAGTGATGAAACATCAGAAGCATTACTGATTGCTTCAGTTTCCTCTGAGATTAATAAATTAATAAAAAGAAAACAGGGGTGGCTCGGGCTTCAGGCTCAGACAGTCACTCAGGAACTTGGCAAAGTTCTTTCAGTTAATTATGGAGCTGTGGTTACAAATATATATGAAGGTGGTCCTTCTGATAAGGCTAGGCTTAAAAGAGGAGATGTAATTATAGAGGCAGATGGTTTAAAAATAATGGAATTGAAGGATCTCCAGAATCTAATATCAACAAAGTTTGCAGGAGAGTCTGTTTTTTTAAGAGTATTAAGGGATGGAGTTCAGAAGGACTTTCTCGTGGTTCTTGAGGAGCTACCTACAATGATTTCATCTATTCCTCCGATAAAGGGTGTTGAAATTTCAGATATTCCTGAAACAGTGAAATCAAATTTAAGAAAGTCAGTAAAGGGGGTATTTGTTAAAAAAATGAGCGAAGACAGTCCTGCTCTTGGAATTTTAAGGGAAGGTGACATAATTGTTGAGATTAATAAAAAATCAATAATTACTCAGAAGGAATTCAATGAAGCAATATTACAGGCGGGTCAGAATGACCTGCTTATTCTTGTTTACAGGCAGGACAGTTTTCAATATGTAATAATACCCGGGCAAAGACTTCGTTAGAAACAAGCATTCCTCTGTTTGTCAGACTGACTCTGTTGTTTGATATTTTAGCTAATCCCAGGTTTTCAAAATCTTTAAAAAATTCAATCAGACATCTTTGTTTTAAAGAAACTCCTTTTTTCATTCTCAACCCAAGAAAAATTCTTTCCTTCAACCTCTCAATACTATCAACTATAGAATCATTTATCCATGCATATTTGCCCTGAGATAGTGTTTTTGAATAAGCAAATAAATCTGGATTGTGAAATCTTTTTTTATCAATAAAAGAATGTGCTCCGGGACCTATTCCAAAATAAGGTTTTAAGCTCCAGTATGCAATATTGTGTTTGCATTGAAAACCAGTCCGGGCAAAGTTTGATATTTCATATTTTTTGAATCCTTTTGTTTCAAGAAATTCGGTTGCATATTCATACATCTCAACAATATTTTGCTCGGAGGGAAGCAGAGGAATATTCTTCTCAACATTCAGCTCATATGCTGAAATATGCTTGATGTCCATATTCACTGCCCTATTTAGTGTTTGTCTCCAGCTCTTTAATGTCTGTCCGGGAATTCCATAAATCAGATCTATTGAAATATTTTCAAATCCTGCTTTTAATGCAAGTTTAACAGTCTGATGTGCTTCATCTGATGTATGTAGTCTTCCAAGAACTGAGAGTTCTTCATCATTGAAAGATTGAACTCCTATGCTGAGTCTATTTACACCATAGTATTTCATTAATTTGAGTTTTTTTTCATCTACAGTTGCTGGATTGAGTTCTACTGAAAATTCAATATCAGATTTTAACTTGTAACTTGATAACAAGCCACACAGAAGTCTTTTAAGTGCTGTGATTGACAAACATGAGGGAGTGCCTCCACCAATATAGAGGGTTTTAAGTGAATGAGGATAAAGACTTGTAAGTTCTATTTCCTTGATAACTGCTGTGATGTAAAGTTTTTCAAGTTCTTTACTCCAGTTTAATGAGTAAAAATTGCAATATTTACATCTTTTTATACAGAAAGGAACATGTACATATAAAGATGAGAAAAAAATACCCATACCGTTATAATACCTGAAATGAAGCTGATTGAGAAAATTCTTATGCCCTGTCTTGACTGGATTCAGATTGAGGTGTCAAGCTTCTGTAATGCATCTTGTTTTTACTGTCCCCACACAACACACAGAAAAAGCTGGAAAGAAAGGAATTTAACAATTTATGAGTTTTCCATGATTGTTCCTTATCTTAAGAAAGTCAGACTTCTTTATCTTCAGGGATGGGGTGAGCCATTTTGCAATTCCGATTTTTTTAGATTTGTTGAGATTTCTAAAAAATGTGGCTGTGAGGTTGGGACAACAACAAATGGAATGCTGATTGAAGATGCTCATATAGAAAAAATAATTGATTTAAATTTGGATATAATTGCTTTCTCACTTGCTGGAATCAAGAAAAATGATATTCTACGGGCGGGAACAAAGGCAGATAAGATATTTAGAGTTATTGAAAAATTAAATGAAAGAAAGATAAAAGAAGACATATCCAAACCCATGATTCATATTGCCTATATGCTTCTGAGGACAAATTTTGATGAGATTGATAAAATTCCTGATTTTTTTTCCTCAAAAGGTATTGACCACATTCAGATAAGCTTTCTTGATTTTATTCCGCTACAGCAGCTTGAAAATGAGTTTCTTGTCAGAAATGAAGAAGATTTTGAAAATATTAAAAATAAAGCAGAACAACTCATAAATGAATGCAGAAAGAGAAACTTGCAGATATCATTTAATCTTCCACATCCATTTAAAAGAAGAAGGGAATGTTCAGAAAATCCACTTCATGCCCTCTTTATAAATTCTATCGGATATGTTTCACCCTGCGTATTTACAGGTATCCCATCTGATGAATTAAGTCATGTTTACTTTGGGAATATAAATGAAAAGCCTTTACCTCTGATCTGGAAAGAAAAAGAATACAGATATTTCAGAAAAAAGCATTCTTCTAATAACCCGCCTGATATATGCAGAGATTGTCCTAAAAAAAGAATTTTTGAAATTTGAACTATTTCAATAGCTTAACTATAGCATTTCCAAATGCCTCTGCTGCATGAGGCCCTGATGCTGTTACAATTTTTCCATCAACAGTAACATCCTCTGCTGTATAAATTGCCTGTTTTGATTTCAATGCATTGGCTTCTGACTTCCACACAGTTGCTTTTTTCCCTTTAAGAACTCCAGCTTCAGCAAGAATTCTTGGTGCAATACATATTGCAGCAAGTATTTTATCCTGTTTTACAGTATCCCTAACAATTTTTAATGCTAAGGGATTCTGAAAATACTCAGTTGCACCAACCCCTCCAACAAAAACAACAGCATCATAGTTTTTAACATTTACATTTTCAATTGTTATTTCAGGTTTAACTTTTGCTCCGAGCATTCCTGTTGCTGTGTTAAGTGAGGATGAGGCAATGGTTACTTTAAATCCTTGTTTTTCAAATATTTGCTTGGGTTTTAAAAGTTCCTCATCTCTGAAATTCTGAGATGCAATAATCATGAGTATATTTTTTGTCTGTGCCATGAGGGAAACAGATATGTATATTAAAAACATTGAGACCAGAAGAATCATAAAAATTTTTCTAATCATTTTTATCTCCAGCTCATTTTTAAATATAATCTATCATATCCTGAATGCCTGGTCAATTATCTGAAATTTTTATCCTCATAGCTTGTTCTGAT
>CAZDXM010000090.1:0-1504 GCA_964509535.1 uncultured Thermodesulfovibrio sp.
TTTACCCTTAATTACATTCTGAAGACTGTTTTCAGTTCCCCATACATCTCCCTTAAGCAAAGCACCGAATGTATCTTCCTCAAATTTACCAGAATAATTTATATACCATGAAGCAGAAGGAGCAATATCATCATATGTGCCACCCATTCCAATAAAACCCACTCCAAAGGTATAATCATTGGTATTTTTATCAGTAATTAAATAACCTTCTTTATTGGATATAGTTAGTCCTTGTATATTGCTATCAATTTTAGTTAAATCTGATATAGAAGCTGGAGAAACTGGGGAAGGTATTGATCCCTCATCAAGAACAACTGCCTTTACAGTATTTTCTCCTTCCATGAAGAACCTTTTTTCAAGTTGTAAGACATTTGACACACCATCATCTGAAAGACTTCCAATAAAGATTCCTTTTTTTGTTCCATCCTGATAAATCCCAGCAATATAGGCATTTATATTGTAAGAATTATCTGTTTTCTGAGCAATTCTACCTGCTGTGTAACTTGAATAGTTTACTCCGGAAGGGCATGAAGTACAATCAGGTGAAAAATAATAAACATATCCTATAGAAAAATCAATAGGATAAGATGTTGTATCACTAAATTTACCAACAGAATAAAGGCTTGCTGAAGATTTACTCCAGAATTCATCTCCTCCAAGATATCCATGCATCTTTGCATTTTGTAATAAGGAAAAATCATTTTTATAAATTTTTGTATCATTTATGCCTGACTCTGAATAACTAAAATGCTTAAGCTCTAACTTAGGATAGTAATCACCAACTACAACTCCAACCCAGTTATTTAAATTAAATTGACCAAGCATTCTCCCTTCTATCATTCCATAATGTGTAGATGTCATAAATCTTCCACTAAAATCCCCCAACATTTTTGAGCTAGATATCTGCGTATTTGATAATGAACCAGCCCAAAAATCAGGTTTAGAAGCATCTCTCTTATCCCATTCTTCTCCACCAAATTCAATTATAAATCCTGTTGGATTAAATGCAGAATGACTTCCTCCCATTTCTATCCCAAAAATTCCCCAGGGTTCAATTTGATCATCTCTTTTAAGAGAAAGAATAGTAGATGAGATCATTCCCGAGGATGTTAAGTTAATATCTTGCTTTGATATATTAGGATTACCACTACCTCCTGTAAAAATTCCCTGATAACTACCTTTAATATAATTACTCCTTGTGTTATCATCAAAGGTTGAATATCCTGTAGTTTCTCTTTCAAAACCAATTCCTGGTTCAGAGCTAAACATTTTTACTTGACTAAAGTATTGAGAATCCTCTGGGAAGGCTCTTACTCTTACAAAACCAGCAGAGCTATCAGGAGCAATATAAAGACCATAAAGTGCAAATTCAGGATTAAAGCCTTCCTTTACAAATCCAGCTCCATAGCCCTTAACTTCCCCAATACTATTTGAGTTATTTACCCAACAATTCCCCCAAAATATATAATTATTGCCATTTGGGTTTATTGAACCAACAATATAG
>CAZDXM010000091.1:0-15397 GCA_964509535.1 uncultured Thermodesulfovibrio sp.
TTTTATTTCTTTTTTTGAAATTGATGGAATATATTTTAGTTTCATGAAATTATTTTAACTGATTTATTCAGTGCTTTTTCTTCCATTTTTGAAATTAATCTATCCAGAAGCAGAATTATTCTGTCAAGACTTTTCTCCTCAATCTCAAATCTCTCAGGATAAAATTTTAAATCTTTAATGATGCCTTTTTTCTTAAAACTAAAAAGAATGTTCACAAGCTCCTGGATAAACTCAACAGATAGTCCTTTCTGCATTGTAAAACTGAATCCTGTCTTTTTCTGATAAACCTTTTCTGCTTTAATCTTTGATGTAAGAATTCTCATGTGAGCAACTTTAAACAGATTTTCAACCTCCTCTGGCAGTCTTCCAAACCTGTCAAATACTTCCTCATAAAGTTTCTGTAACTCTATGGGTTCTGTTATCTGGCTCAACTTCCTGTAAATTCTTATTCTCATTGAAGTTTCTTTAATGAATTCCTCAGGAATAAAGGCTGATACTGATACTTTAATCTCAGGAAACTTTCTTAATACAGCAACTTCTCCCTTTGCCTCCTTTATAGCTTCGTTAAGCATCTCAATATAAAGATCAAATCCAATTCTGTTTATTCCTGACTGCTCAACTCCGAGTAACTGACCAGCTCCTCTTATTTCAAGATCTTTAAGAGCTATATGAAATCCCGCACCGAGGTAACTCATCTCCTGAATTGCCTTTATTCTTTTTTTTGCATTTTCTGTCAGCATGTTATCAGGTGGTACAATTAAGTACGCATTTGCCTGTCTTGAAGACCTTCCAACCCTTCCTCTTATCTGGTAAAGATCACCAAGACCAAATGTATGTGCCTGATCAATTATGATTGTATTAACATTTGGGATATCAAGTCCTGAAGCAATTATGGATGTGCACACTAAAACATCTATTTTTGCATTAAGGAAATCAAGCATTGTTTTATCAAGCAGTCTTTCTTTCATTCTGCCATGAGCAATAGCAATTTTTGCATGAGGAATAAGATTTTTAAGCTTATCGTATACCAACCTTATATCATGAATTCTGTTGTGAAGGAAGAATACCTGCCCACCCCTCTGCAGTTCTCTTTCAATTGCCTCTTTTATTATTGCCTCATTTTCATGGATGATGAATGTTTTCACAGCAAGCCTTTCCTTTGGAGGAGTCTGTATAACAAATATATCCCATATTCCGCTGAGCCCGATCTGAAGTGTTCTTGGAATAGGTGTTGCAGTTATCATGATAAGGTCAACCTCAGGATATTTTTCTTTAAGTTTTTCTTTCTGAATCACACCGAATTTTTGTTCTTCATCAATTATCAGGAGTCCCAGATCAAAAAACTCAACATCCTTAAGAATCATTATATGAGTTCCTATCAAAATATCAACCTTTCCCTGTTTTGTATCCTCAATCACCTTTTTTATTTCTCTTTCTGGTCTGAATCTGCTCAGGTATTCAATCCTTACAGGAAATGCCTCAAATCTTTTTTTGAATGTTCTGTAATGCTGTTCACACAGAAGTGTTGTTGGCACAAGAACAGCAACCTGCTTTCCGTCAAAGACTGCTCTGAATGCTGCCCTCATAGCCACTTCTGTTTTTCCGTATCCAGCATCTCCGCAAAGAAGAACCTCAAGAGGAAGAACTTCACGCATTTTTTTAAGAATTTCTTCAATTGCTTTTTTCTGATCCTCTGTCTCCTCATAAGCAAAAAAATCGTCAAAATTTTTATGAATTTCAGTATCTTCACTGTATGTAAAACCTCTGGGAGTTTTTCTCTGTGCATAAAGTTTAAGAAGCCTGTCTGCAATATCCTGGATTTTTTTTCTTATTATTTCCTTTGCTCTCTGCCATCTGTTGCTTCCGAGCTTATCAAGTGCTGGAATAAATCCTTCTCTGACAGCGTACCTGTAAAACTTCTCAACACCCCATACTGGAACATACAGAATATCCCCATCTTTATACTCCACAACAAGCACATCCTCTTCAACATCTTCATATTTCTGTCTTTTTATTCCTCTGAAAATTCCTATTCCATGATCTTTATGGACAATATAGTCACCTTCTTTTATTTCCAGTCTATCAACTGGCAGTTTCTGAACTGCTGGCTTTCTTTTTCTTAAAGGTTTTTCAGCAAAAAGTTCTGCGTTTGTGATTATCATCAGGTTGTCTCTGTAAAAACCTCCGTCAAGATCAGATACAGTAATTGCATATTTGCCAGAGTAAGCACCAACCTTATTTTTATGAATAACAGGAGCGAGGATATCGTGGTTAAATAAGATTTCTTTTATTGTTTCTGCCTGTGCATGTGAGCTGACAACAAACAATAAAGGAATTTTAAGGGATTTAAGGTTTTTTGGAAAATCAAAAACTTGCTTTCTTTCAGTATGTAAGATTCCCAACCCTGAAAATGTTTTATCCATTGCATTGACAGCATGGGGGGAAAACTGCAGCGGCAGATGAGATATCTTAACAATATTGAGTTTTTCATTTTTAAATCCTGTTTCAACTGTAAAAACTGTATGAAATTCAAAAAGTTCGTGCAGTTCTGCTGTTGCTTCAGTTTCAACTGCAGGAATTATCCAGACTTCATCTTTTTCTTTGAAAGAACGTTGGGTATCAGGGTAAAAAAACTTTATATCCTCAATTTCATCTCCGAAAAACTCAATTCTCAAAGGGTATTCACTGCCTGTTATCCATATATCAAAAATCCATCCATGATGAGAAAACTCACCTTCCTCCATAACCATCTCAACCTCTCTGTATCCTGCTTCAAGGATTTTGTTTTTCAGCATGTGCCTTTCAATGGTGTGCCCTTTTTTCAGATACATAGATAAGTTTTCAATATAGGGGTTTATTTTGGAAGCTGAGGTTGTGGTTATTATTTTGTGAGTTTTATTATGAACGATTTCAAAAATTGAAACCAGTCTCTCAGAATCATCAGATGGAAGAAAAACAACTTTTTCAGGGATATTAAAAAAATCGCAGAAGTTTTTAATTCCAGTATAAAGTTTATATGCAGATTCTTCATTTTCTTCAAAAACCAAAAAACTTTCTTTAAAAAATGCAAGTACAAGTGAAAAGGAGGGTATTGAGATATTGTAGATTTCCTTTTCAGTCTGTATGAGAGAGTTCAGCTTTCTAACTTCTTTTTGAAGGGCCTCAGAAATACTTATCTGATTTTCCACTGAATTCATTAAATATTTTAGCATAATTACTTGGAATTAATGATTTAAGCTGTCTTTCCTTCCTGAAAGAAGCATTTCTTTGACACAACCAGATTTTTTATGTTAATTTTTAATAAAATAAAGCATATAAAAGGAGGGGATATAAATGCATACTGTTAAAACTCTTGTTTTAATGGTTTTTCTTACAGTATTTTTTATATTTGTTGGCTCAGTAATTGGAGGAAAACAGGGAGCAACATTTGCATTGATTATTGCAGTGGGAATGAACTTTTTTGCCTATTTCTTCAGTGATAGAATTGTTCTCAAAATGTATGGAGCAAAACAGGTTTCAGAGGCAGAAGCACCTGAACTTTACAGTATTGTAAGAAAACTTTCACAGAAAGCAGGACTGCCGATGCCCAAAGTTTATATAATTCAGTCCGAACAGCCAAATGCCTTTGCAACTGGCAGGTCTCCCAAAAATGGAGTTGTTGCTGTTACAACAGGAATTATGAGAATTCTTTCCCGTGAGGAGCTTGAAGGAGTTATTGGTCACGAACTTGCTCATATTAAACACAGGGATATTCTTATAAGCACAATTGCAGCAACTATTGCAGGAGCTATATCCTATCTTGCTCAGATGGCTCAATGGGCAATGATTTTTGGTGGCAGAAGCGATGATGATGAAGGAGGTCATCCAATTGCTGCTTTTTTAATGATGATAATTGCACCAATTATTGCCATGATTATTCAGCTTGCCATAAGCAGAGCCCGTGAGTATGCAGCAGATGAAGGCGGTGCAAGAATTGCTGGTAATCCACTTTATCTTGCCAATGCTTTACGGAAGCTTCATTATGCAAGTCAGGCAATACCAATGAATGCGAATCCTGGAACAGCTCATATGTTCATTGTAAATCCTCTTTCTGGTCGTAGCTTAATGAAACTTTTTAGCACACATCCTCCAATTGAGGAAAGGATTGCTCGTCTTGAGGCAATGGTAAGAGGCTATTAATGGCAAGAGTATTAATTTTAATGGGAAGTGACAGTGATTTTGATGTAATGAAAAAAGCATCCAAAGTGTTTAAAGAAATGGATATTTCTTTTGAAATGGACATATGCTCAGCCCATAGAACACCAGACAGGGCAAAAAAATATGCTGAAGAGGCTGAACAAAGAGGAACAGAAGTAATAATAGCTGCTGCTGGGATGGCTGCACATCTTGCAGGATTTATGGCTGCCCATACAACTCTTCCAGTTATAGGAGTTCCTATAGCTTCTGGTGCATTGAATGGTTTTGATGCCTTGCTTTCAACTGTTCAGATGCCTCCTGGAGTGCCTGTTGCAACAGTAGGAATAAATGCAGCTGAAAACGCAGCATATCTTGCCTGTGAAATACTTTCTCTTAAGTATCCTGAAATAAGAGATAAGCTCAAACAAAAAAGAAAAGAGATGTACACTAAAGTTCTTGAGAAATCAGAGAAGATAAAAAAAGAAGTATAATAAAATTATGGTGGACATTTACTGCAAATTGATGCAAAAAGTGAAGTTGATAGATATCTGTCTCCCCTGTCAGGTAAGATAACAACAATAACTCCGCTGCGGAGTTCACTTGCTTTTTTAACTGCCACATGCATTGCAGCACCTGAAGACATTCCAACAAATACTCCCTCTCTTACTGCTAATTTTCTTGTTGTATCAAATGCCTCTTCATCATTAACATAAATTCTTTCATCAAGACGCGAAGGATCAAAAATTTTTGGCACTATTGATTCCGACATGTTTTTTAACCCTTGAATTCTGTGCCCTGGAACAGGTTCAACACCTATTATCTGTATATTTTTATTAAATTCTTTAAGACGTTTACTTACTCCCATCACAGTTCCTGTTGTTCCCATACCCGCAACAAAATGTGTTATTTCTCCATTTGTCTGCTCTAAAATCTCTCTGGCAGTTGTTTCATAATGAGCCCTCACATTTGAGTCATTGTCAAATTGATTAGGCATGAAATAAAGCTCAGGTGCTTCCTCATATATCTGATATGCAAGCTTTATAGCTCCATCTGTGCTTTCTTCAGCAGGGCTGAGGATAAGTTCAGCACCGAAAGCTTCAAGAGTTCTTCTCCGTTCAACACTTACACATTTAGGCATAACAAGCTTTATCCTGTATCCAAGAGCAGCAGCAATCATTGCAAGCCCTATTCCTGTGTTTCCTGAGGTTGGCTCAAGAATTATTTTATCTTTTGTTAATAATCCTTTTTCTTCAGCTTCCTTAATCATATAAAAAGCTGTTCTATCCTTAACAGAACCACCTGGGTTTGCTCCCTCAAACTTTCCGTAAAGAATAACCTTTGGATTTGGATTAATTCTGTCAAGTCTTATAAGCGGTGTATTTCCTATGCAATCAACAACACCCATAAATTTTATTATATCACATAAGAGAGAGTTTCAGCGAAGTTTCCTCATATTATGCCTTTTGTTGAAGGCAAATCCTGCCCTGTTAAGGAAACTGATTCTTTAAGAGCTTTTGCAAAAGCTTTGAATATAGCTTCAATAACATGATGTAAATCTTTTCCGTAAATTACATTAATGTGAAGAGTTATTTTTGCAGAGAAGGCGACTGCCCTGAAAAACTCCTCAAAAAGTTCTATATCAATATCCTTGATGAACCCTTTGAATGGAACATTATAAACAAGAAATGCTCTTCCTCCAAGATCAACTGAAACCTGTGCCAGAGCTTCATCCATTGGAATTGAAGCAAAGCCATATCTTTTTAAACCCTTCCTGTCAGAAAGAGCCTCATTTATACAGTTTCCCATCACTATGCCTATGTCTTCTATGAGGTGATGGTAATCTACATGAATGTCACCTATTGCTTTAAGTTTCAGATCAAAACCACCGTGAAATGAAAAAAGCTCAAGCATATGATTTAAAAAGCCTGCTGGAGTTTCTATCTGATAGATTCCCTTTCCATCAAGATTCAGTTCCATCTCAATTTCTGTTTCTTTTGTTTTTCTTGTTATAATAGCGGTTTTCACTATAACCCCTTTAAAATATTTTTTAATTCCCTTAGAAATTTATCATTTTCCTGCTTTGTCCCAACAGTCACCCTTAATGAGTCCTTTAAAGCAGGTGATAAATCTCTTATTAGAATACCTTTTTTTGATAGTGCATTACAAATCTTTTTGCTTTCTTTTACCTTAAAAAGAATGAAGTTGGCTTCAGAAGGATAAACTTTTAATTTATTAATTCTTGAGAGCTCTCTGTAAAGTCTCTGTCTTTCTTTCACAGTCTTTTTTATAAATCCCCTGATATTAGAATAAAAATTCTTTAAGGCATGTTCAGCAAGATACTGACTCAGTGAATCAAGATTATACGGAAGCCTTACCTTGTTAATCTCCTGAAGAATTTTTTCATTTCCTATTAAGTATCCAACCCTTAAACCAGCAAGCCCTATCTTACTCAGAGTTCTCAATATAATGAGATTTTCAAAATCTTTAACAAATAGGAGGAGCCCCCTTTTACTGCTGAAAGGCTGATATGCCTCATCAATTACAACAATGGCTGACTTTTTTCTTGCTATCTCCACTATGCCGAGAATTTTATCTGTTGAGAATGTATTACCTGTTGGATTATTTGGAGAACTTATAAATACAATATGAGGTTTTTTTGAAATTATCAGGTTTTTCATTTTATTGAAATCAATATCAAAGCTTTCATCAAGTGCAACCTCAAGTCTTTCAACTCCAACACACTGAGCAATTATTCCATACATTGCAAAGGTTGGAACTGGATAAACAACAGGACCGCCAAATGTCAAGATTAAGTAATATATGAGCTCATCAGAGCCATTTCCTGCAATTATGTTTCTGTAGTTTATTTTAAGTTTTCTTGCAAGGACTTTTCTCAGTTCTGTTGCATCTGGGTCAGGATATCTGTTAAGCAAAACAGGAATATCTAAGGCAATATCGCAGGGTTTAACAGGGTAGGGTGACTCATTTGCGTCAAGTTTAATTTTGAAAGGAAATTTCTTTATTTCATAAGGCTCGAGTTTTTTAACAGGCTCTCTTAAAATGGAGTTTACATCAAAAAACTTCATAGTCTTTTTATCATAATTTCTTAGTTAAAGATTGTCAACTTCTTTGTCTTCAAGATATAATAACAACGCATGGATATAAATTTTTTCAGGCAGATAGGCAGAAAACTCTTCAAGGAAATATCAGAAAGAAAACTTCATTTGAGTATAAAATCTCTCGGAAAAGGGGCTTCAGGAGATGTAACATTTCCTGTTGATAAGCTGGCAGAAGATATAATAATTCAGAGTATTGAAAAGGCTGGTTTAAACTTAAATATAATAACAGAGGAGGCTGGAGTAAAAATAGTTAAAGGACAGAATCTGAGCATTATCATAGATCCAATTGATGGTAGCAAAAATGCGGTCTCAGGAATACCTTTTTTTTCCACATCAATTGCCCTTGCTGATGGTGAGACTCTAAAAAGTTTAAAAATCGGCTATATAATAAACCTTATAAATGCTGATGAATTCTGGGCAATGAAAGGAAAGGGTGCTTTTATGAATGGTATAAAAATTGAGACAAAAAAGAAAGATGTCCCTTTTATTGTAGCCTTTGAATCCAGTACCCCTTATTCTGATTTTCAGAGACTTTTACCACTTTTAAAAAGGGCCTACAGAGTAAGATGTTTTGGAAGCACAGCCCTTGATCTCGCATATCTTTCAGCAGGAATGCTTACTGTCTTTATTTCTCTATCTCCATCAAGAATATTTGATTTTTCTGCTGGAATTTTAATAGCAAAGGAGGCAGAAGCAACTGTAACTGATGTTGAGGGCAGAGAAATTGAAAAACTTCCTGTTAAGTTTACAACCAGAACTTCTTTGCTTGTTAGTGCAAGTGAAGAAATTCATAAAAAAGCATTAAAACTTCTCAGAGTATAATGCATCTTTCATCCACAATGAAGCTTACTGTTGCTCTTTTTGTAACAGTATTCATATTTTTAATTGAGTTTTTGGGAGGGATTCTCAGTAACAGCCTTGCTCTACTTAGCGATGCAGGTCATGTATTTACAGATGCCTTTGCTCTCATTTTAAGTCTGATTGCTTCATTAATCATGAGAAGACCTTCAGGAAGCAAAGCAACTTACGGATACCATAGAATAGGCATCCTTGCTGCATTCATAAATGGAGTGACTCTCCTGATAATTGCAGGTTTTATACTTCTGGAAGGTTACAGAAGATTTATGAATCCACCCTATATTAACTCGGATGTTATGCTTTCTATTGCTGTATTTGGTTTTTTTGGTAATTTATTGATGGCCTGGATTCTTGGTGGCAGGTTTGAGGATCTGAACATTAAAAGTGCATGGCTACATGTTGTGGGAGATGCTATTTCTTCCCTCGGAGTAATAATTGCTGGATTGCTAATAAAATATACAGGATGGCTGATTGTTGATCCCCTGATAAGCGGATTTGTAGGACTGATAATTATTGTTGGAGGCGCAAGAGTTATAAAAGATTCTTTATGGATATTTCTTGAGTTTGTTCCAGGAGGTTTTGATGTCAGGGCAATATCTGAAAAAATATTAAACATAGATGGAGTTATTGATGTCCATGATGTTCATATATGGTCAATTGGACACGGTATGCCTGCTTTTTCAGCTCATGTTGTTGTAAAGGACTGCCTTTTAAGTGAAGCAGATAAAATAAGAAAACTTATAGAAAATGAGCTTTCAAATGCAGGAATCAAACACAGCGTTATTCAGATAGAATGTGTCTGTGATAGAAGATGAAAATTTTTTAAGAATCTGTTCAATTCTGAACTGCAGATTAATCTGCCTTCCTTCAAGCTCCCGCAGTCTTTTAAGTCTATCATGCAGAATATTTTCCCTGATTCTGTCACAGATGAAGTTTATACAGAATACATCCCTTGCAATCAGGCTACAACCTGTATCTGTAAGAAAATAGCACATCTCATTGATTTGATGATGTTCTGGAATCTCCACGCCAAGAAGAAGATTTATTAACAGAAGCTCTTTAGAATATTTAAATTCAACTCCTTTACCACAGCATGCCTTACCCTGTCTGCCACATTCAGCACATATCTTTGACATTCCTGTTAAAGTCCTTTCAGTGTCTGCCTCAATTATAAAATTCCTTAAATCAATGAGAAGCCTTCCAATTTCAGCTGGAACTCCTCTGCTTTTTATTTCTTTAAATATGTTTTTTGCAATTACTACCTTTTTATAAAAAGGCATCATACTTTAATTTTAAAAATCCTAACTGAAATTGTCCAACTCTTTTCTGATGGAAGATTGTGCTAAAATAATCAAAAGTGAAATTCTTAATTTTCATAGTCGCTTTTTTGTTTTTTCCCTGCATTGTTTTTGCCGGTAATTCAGTTTACGTTTTTGTTATTGATGAAAACTCAAAGCCAGTTCATGGATACAGGGCTACAGAAACTGAAAGGGATGATGTTTTTATAAGCAAGATTGATCCAGTAAAAAAGTGGATAATCATTGTCAGGTCACAGCTGATAGTTGTTAAGAATGGATACTTCTATCCTGTGAAGGACTCAGTAATTGACAGGAAAAAAGGAATTGCAAGGCTTCAGATTGATTTTTCCGGAAGAGCCCCCCTTTATTTTAATCCAGAAGAGGAAGTTGTTGACAGAAGTAAAAAACTTGCTCCAGTAATAACACGTGAAACAAAACCCGCTCCTGATTATCTATCTCTTGCCAGAAAGTATGAAGATACAGGCCAGTGGGACAGGGCTGTTCAGGTTTATGAGAAACTGCCTGAGCAGCAGAAGAACTTTGAGATTATGGAAAAAATAGGAACACTTTATTACAGACTCGGTAAATTTAAAAAAGCTGAGGAGTATTTTTCCCGATTACCAAAAAATGAGATAGTTGTTATAAAGCTTGCAGGAATTTATATTGTTGAAAAGCAATATGAATCTGCGTTGAGAATTCTTGACAGTTATGATTTTGATTCTCCTTATATACATTATCTGAGAGGCATAATTTACTACCTTACTGGCAGAAAGGATGAAGCTTACAGGGAAGCTTTAATACTATTTTCTCTAAATAAAGCTCTTGCACAGAATCTAAGGGAGCTTTTAAGATAGCTCAAAGAGGCTTTATGCTCAGGATTTTTTCAACATTAAAGCTCTCAGGAACTCTTCATCGAAATCAATGTTCATGGCAGAATCTCAACAGCAGTGCCATCAGGAACAATCCTCCATATCTCATCCATCTCCTCATTTGTAACAGCAATGCATCCTTCTGTCCAGTCATCAATTATATGATATTTACCGAGATATTCAACATTTTTTGATAGCCCGTGAATCATTATCCCGCCACCTGGATTTAAATTAAGGCGTAAGGCATTTTCAAAATCCTTTTCATTTGGATATGATATCTTAAGGGCTTTATAAAAAACACTGTTTGGATTTCTTCCAATTATATAGTATCTTCCTTCAGGAGTCCTTCCATCTCCCCGAGACAGTTTCCTTCCTGATGGATTTTTTCCCAGTGCAACCCTGTATGCTTTAAGGATTTTCCCCTCTTTCATTAAAAACATAACTCTCTTTGATTTGATAACAACAACCAGGTCAGCCACTTCATCTGAAAGCACAGTATTGAAAGAAAAAACAAAAATCAGAATGCTAAAAAGAAGCGTCCTTGAGAGCATTTTTACAGATGCATCTCCTCTGCTCTGGCAGAATTTTTAATGTTTCCTTTATTAGCATTCCGACTCTGTCAAGTGATTCATTCATTGTCTCAACAACCTCTTTTACTGTGAGGGGTTTTTTTGATATTCCAGCAGCATAATTAACAGTAACAGCCACAGCAGCATAGCATATTTCAGCCTCCCTTGCAAGGGAAGCCTCTGGCATAATTGTCATTCCTATTATATCAGCACCCATTGATTTATAAAACTTTATTTCAGCCGCTGTTTCAAGTCTTGGACCATTAACACATACATATGTTCCGTGAGGTATCAGATTTATTCCGAGATTTCTGGCAGTTTCAATAAGGCAGAGTCTCATTTCCCTGCAGAATGGCTCTGTAAAATCAATGTGCACAACATCAGGTCCTTCATAAAAGGTGCTTTTCCTTGAACCATGTGTGAAATCTATTATCTGATCCGGGATAACAATGCTACCTGGAGGTATTTCTTCTCTCAGTGAACCTGTTGCAAAAACTCCGAATATTCTTTCTATACCGAGATTTTTAAATCCATAAATATTTGCTCTGTAGTTAACTCTATGAGGAGGTATGCTGTGAGTCTCTCCGTGTCTTCTCAGAAATAAAACCTTTGTAAATCCAAGATTTTCAATTTCATAGGCAGATGATGGCTCACCATAGGGAGTTTTTACGGAGATACTTTCCCTTTTTATCTCTGATTCACTGAGTCCGCTTCCACCAATTATTCCTGTTTTCACATCTGCACATTTTTGAAAAGTTTTCAAGTGCGCCCAGGAGGATTTGAACCCCCGACCTGCGGATTCGTAGTCCGACGCTCTATCCACTGAGCTATGGGCGCTAAAAATATTATAACACAGTTTATTTTTGAGATGAGACCTTTATCACTGTTTTCACATTTCCTCTTGGATTGAAGTCCCCGATTACTTCAAGAGCTCTCGGTTTTAGAAGATTGTAAAGATCCTCATAGATTTTGTTTGTGACAGCCTCATGGGATATATGCTGAGACCTGTATGAGTTCAGATAAAGCTTAAGTGATTTAAGCTCCACAATCTTTTTATCAGGAATGTAGTTTATCCTTATTGTTGCAAAATCAGGATATCCTGACCTCGGGCAAAGACACGTAAACTCTGGAAAGCTTATCTCAATTGTGTAATCCCTCTCAGGATATGGATTATCCCATGCTTCAAGCTTTGCCTCACTTATTGCCTTTTCTCCATAAAGCATCCTAACCTCCAAGATTTTCAATTACAAGATTTTTTAAAGCCAAAATAAACTCTGCTGATGTATTCAATGATGGAACTCTGTAAAGTTCAACACCCAGAGAGTCTGCCTTTTTTCTGTAAACAATGTCTATCTCATAAAGGGTTTCAATGCAGTCTGAAACAAAGCTTATGGGAACAATCAATACTTTTTTTATTCCACTTTTAGCAATTTCCTCAATTGTCTGCTCAACTGATGGCTCTGTCCATCTGATAGGTCCTGTTCTGCTCTGGTAGCACAACCTCCAGTGACTGATTTTCATTTTATCAGCAATTGCCTTTACAGTTGTCTTAACTTCTGAAACATATGGGTCTCCTTTTTTAACAAGTGAAACTGGAATTCCATGAGCACTGAAAACTATGAGGCAATCTCTACCATGTTTTTCAAGTGAGCTTTCAATCTGGCTTGCCCATGCAGAAATAAAGTCAGGGTAATTGCACCATGAATCAATTACAGTGAAATCAAATTTTCCCCGAGCAAGCTCTTTAAATTTATTCACCACAGATGATGTTGTTGCACTACAGAACTGTGGATAAAGTGACAGGGCAACTATTTTTTTTACTCCGCATCCTTCAAACCCAGTCAATGCTTCCTCAATAAATGGATGCCAGTAGCGCATTCCTGCTTTAACAAAAAATCCATCACCAAGAGCATCCTGAAGTTTCTGAGCCTGTGCTTCCGTGATATTTTTAAGCGGAGAGGAGCCGCCGATTTTCTTATAAGCCTTTTTAACCCTGCCTGCTCTTAAATTAGATATCAGCCATGCAAGAGGTTTCTGCATTACACCAAAATTTACAATGTAAGGGTCCTTGAAAAGATTGTAAAGGAATGGTCTGACTGCATCTGGGCTGTCAGGTCCTCCCATGTTAAAAAGAAGAATGCCTGTTTTCATCCCATCTCCTGAAAAGATTATTTTCAACTCCCATGCAGTCAAGAATTTTACCAGCAACAAAATTAACAATATCATCAATTTTTTCAGGTTTATGATAAAAAGCTGGCTGAGGTGGGACAATAATAACACCAACTTTTGCAAGCTTAAGCATATTTTCAAGATGAATCACACTGAGTGGCATCTCTCTTGGTGAGATAACAAGTGGTCTGCCCTCCTTTATTGTTACATCAGCAGCTCTTGTTATTAAGTTATCAGCATAGCCATGAGCAATTGCTGAAAGTGTTTTCATTGAGCATGGAACAATAAACATTCCATCTGTTCTGTAAGAGCCACTTGCAGGAGGTGCGGAAATTTCATTTTCATGAAATATTTTTATGTTTTTATGATTGAATTTTTTCTGAAATTCATCAAAACTTTTAATCTCTGTTTCAGTTTTCATCACATGAATTGCAGATTCAGAGAGAATCACAATCAACTCAGAGTTTTTAACAAGCTCCTCAATTAGTCTCAATCCATAGACTGTGCCAGATGCTCCAGTTATTGCAAGAATAAATCTCTTCATAACTTTTTATAATAACATTTGTTCTAATTTTTCTACACAGATGTATCAAAACTTCCACATTTTTCCTAAAGATTTAAATATTTTCAGTGTATTAATTTCAGGCATAATGATTGCTTATAGTAATATTTGAAGATTTAAATTGACAGTTAAAGGTTTTCGTGGCAGAATGTGTAATGAACTAACTGAGGAGGTTGGGAAGTGAGAAAACTTTTAAGCATTTTATCAGTTCTGGTTTTCATCTTAGGTTTAGCGGGCATCAGTCATGCAGTTGTTGCTGAGATCCCCTCTGACACAACAGCAGCAGTAGCAAAAGGACAGACAAAGATAACTCTTGGTGGAGACATCCGTTTCAGAGGATTTGCTATTAATAACAGAGAGGTTTTAGACAAAGAAAGCTATCCAAAAGGTACCAGTTCCTTCACTCCAAACAGAAATTATATGGATTATAGGGTTCAGCTTAGACTAAAAGCAGAGCTGAGTCCAAACACAACAGGGTTTATCATGCTTCAAAGTGGAGAAGCTGATAATCCAAATGTAACATGGGGCTCACAACAGGGTGGTGCAAGAGGTGCTTATCAGGTAGGTAATACAAAAGAATCTCAAATGTGGATTCACACTGCATATATTCAGTATCAGGGAAGTGGACTTCTTGGTGTTCCAGCAGGAATAAAGCTCGGCAGGGATATAATAAAACTCGGTAATGGTATATTCCTGTTTCATACCCGTTTGGGTGATGACCAGATTATGGCATTCATTCAACCACTTAAAGAGCTTACACTATCTTTAGCAACTGTTAAATTCAGAGAAGGTAATTCAGACCTGAGTGATGATGCAACTGCTTATGTCCTACTTGGCTCATACAAAGGGAAAAACTTTGAATTAAGTGCAGATGTAACATATCTTGATGACCAGGGGAATAAAGATAGCACTGGAAATAGAGGTCGTTCTGGATGGGGAATGAATTCTACTTTTGGAGCAGACTCGGACATTCATCTCTGGAATTTTGGTATTAGAGGAAGCATTAATGATATTGCTCAGACAGGTCTTGGTGCAAGAGCAGATATAGAGTTTCAGGCAGGAAAGATTGTAAATACAACTTCAACATATTATGGAGGATATGAGCCTAAATTTAAAGGATGGGCAGGACTTGCAGGGCTTAATTACAAATTCAAGACAATACCTCTTACACTTAAAGCTGAATATCAGGTTGGTTCAGGACATGGTGATAGCAAAGACATTAAAGAGTATATTACAGCAATAGGTCGTCTTGAAGGTGAGTATACTTCTTTTATATATGAATACTATGCACCCAGTGCCTGTGACTCTCCCCTTGCAAGATATTCAAGAGAGACAGGGCTATGCAATACCCAGTATGTAATATTTGGTGGAGATGCTGATATAACAAAGGATTTAAGTGCAAGACTTTATGGTTTCTGGATAAGAGCTAACAAGGCAGTTAATATTAATGGCTATAGTGACAAAAGCAAAGATGTTGGCTATGAAGTTGATACTATGATAACCTACAAGATTGACAAAAACCTCAAGTACTGGATTGAAGCGGGATACTTCTGGCCCGGTGATGCCTGGAGACTAAAGGATGGGAAGGACCCTGATAATGCATGGGTAATAAGACACAGCATTATGCTTACATTTTAAAAATACTTGACAAAGGAAAAATTATATGCTAAAATTTTTTCAAAACTTAAAGGAGGTGAGAGAGGACACGGTGCAGGAAGTACCACCGCCTTTGGCGGTGTAACTGAACTAACCAATTGGAGGTTAGGAAGTGAAAAAA
>CAZDXM010000092.1:0-8475 GCA_964509535.1 uncultured Thermodesulfovibrio sp.
TTATATCTATATCAATAATTCTTGGACCATATTTTACAGTATCCACTCTTCCCATTTTTTTCTCTATTTTTTTTATTTCCTTCAATAAATCAAAAGGTTGAAGTAAAGTGAAACACTCAATCGCAACATTTAAAAATTCTGGCTGTTCAATATATCCCCATGGAGCTGTATTATACATGGAAGATGTCTTAGAAATTATCAATCCGCAGTGTTTCAACTCAGATATGGCAATCTCAATATTTTTCTTTCTGTCTCCAATATTTGAACCAAGTAAAAGATAAACCTTATGCATAAGAGATATTTTAATAGTATAATAAGAAAAATTCTATCAGCAGCAAAAGGAGGTATTTATGCTTAAAGCAAAGGTAAAATGGGCAGGAGGACTGCAGTTTGTAGGTCAGTCTGGAACAGGTCATGCGATTGTTATGGACGGAAGTCCTGATTACGGAGGAGAAAATACAGGAATGCGTCCTATGGAGCTTTTGCTTGTGGGACTAGGAGGATGTAGTGGTATGGATATTGCTTCAATTCTTGCAAAAAAGAAGCAGGATGTAAGAGGTATAGAGATAAATGTTAAGGGTAAACAGCCTGAGGAATATCCAAAAAGATTCACAGAAATAGAAATTGAATTTATAGTGAAGGGCAAAAAACTATCCGAAGATGCTGTAAAAAGAGCAGTTCAGCTTTCAATGGAAAAGTACTGCTCTGTTAAAGCAACACTTGAACATTCAGCAAAGATAATTCATTCATACAAAATAGAGGAGATTGATTAGCCGCGTCCGTATTTGTAATAGGCTGCACAGCTTCCTTCAGAGCTTACCATACATGCACCTGCAGGATTCTCTGGAGTACATATTTTTGCAAATAGAGGACATTCTGGCGGGATCTTCAAACCTCTCAAAACAAGTCCACACTGACATCCCATTGGTTCTCTTGATTTTATTTCAGGAATATCAAATACTGCTTCAGCATCCCTATGAGAGTGTTCCTTTTTTAACTTAAGACCACTCTTCGGGATTACTCCAATGCCTCGCCAGTTACTATCACAAACTTCAAAATATCTGTAAATAAACTCAATAGCTCTTGGATTTCCTTCCTGTCTTACTGCTTCTTTGTATTGAATCTCAACTTCTGGCTTGTCCTTAACAATCTGTCTCAGAAGCATAACTATAGCCTGCAGTATATCATCCGCATCAAAGCCTGCAATAACACATGCCTTTTTATATTTTAAAGGTATAAACTCATAAACTTTACTGCCAATAATTGTGCTTACATGTCCTGGAAGGATAAAGCCATCAAGCTTGAGTTCCTCAGTATTAAGAAGAACCTCCAGAGCAGGAGGAACCAGTTTGTGAACTGAGTAAATATAGAAATTTTCAACTCCAAGTCTTTCAGCTTCAAAAACTGTTGCAGCAATTGATGGTGAAGTGGTCTCAAAACCCACAGCAAAGAAAACAATCTTCTTATTTTTATTTTGCTCTGCTATATTAAGGGCTTCAATAGGAGAATAAATTATCCTTACATCTAATCCCTCAGCCTTGGCTTTATAGAATGAGCCGTTGCTTCCAGGAACTCTCATCATATCTCCAAAAGTTGCAAGAATAACATTAGGCTGACCTGCAATATAAAGCATTCTATCAATGTCCTGGACAGGAGTTACACAAACAGGGCAACCTGGACCACTTAAAAGTTTTATATTTGAAGGAAGGATGCTTCTTATTCCGTTTTTAAATATTGATACAGTATGGGTTCCGCATACTTCCATTAAATTTACCTGCCTCATAAGCCTTGTTGAAAGTTTTTCAATAGCTTTAATTATTTCTTTCAATTCATACGCCCCTCAAATATTTTATCAGTTAAACTTTTTACTTCATTAAATCCTTTCAATTCAAAAGTTTCAATCAGCTGTTCACTGATGGACTTCCATTTTTTAAATTCTCTGCATCTTATTCTATCTATTTCCTTCCAATTATTACAATGCAAAGCATCTTTCATCTGAGCAAGGGTTTGTTTTAAAACTTTTTTATGATATGGATTCTGAGAAACAAGATATAAAGCCAAAAGTTCCTCATCTTTGTTATTAATTGCTTTATAAACAGGACCTTTTATAGAGAAATCAGCTACAAAATCTTTAATTCCTCTGAGAACATATTCTGTTTTTGAGTCCACGCAATTTTTAATAAGTTCCATCCATAAAGAAAGGCTTTCCTGTTGTTCAGCTATTTCATGATAAAGAACAATCTGTGAGTATTTTTGAACAATTTTTTCAAATTCTGGATATGGATACTGCCAGCCTGATGGATTGCCAAACCTGCTGAGAAGAATTTCTGAAACAATGTCTTTTTTATTTTCCCAGCCATGTAAATTTTCCCAGATTCTGTATTTTATATCCATCAATCTAATATAAATTGTATTGTTCTGGCTCATTCCTGATGTAGAGAAAAGATCTCTGACGATCTCCTTTCCGATGAAATAAATTCTGTATTCATCAATCTCTTCAATTTTGCTGATCAGACCTATGAAAAATGAGGGTTTCTTAAAAAGAGAGTATCCTGCTCCATAAACAAGTCCTTTATTAAAAATAAAGCTGTTAATCTCTTCAACATCAAAGGGTGAAAAAAAACTTTTATTAATTTGAACCTGTTTTAATTTTGTATTTTCAAGGCTTTTCCACACTTCTTCCTTTTTTTCTATCCACCTGAATATTTCTTCATTTTCTATAGATTCCCATGGTTCAAGGTCTCTTTCTATTTTAAAAAGCTGTCTTAATCTTAAAAGTAGACTACAAATTGAAAAATAACCCCAGTAATTGGCATCAGAGACATCGCAGTTGTAGCTTACTGTCTCAAAAAATTCTGAATTCAGCATCTTTATATAATATCATATCAGCTATCTTTTCTTGAATAAAAAAGCTTTTGTGATTTAAGATACAAATATGGTCAAGATTTTAGAGAAAATTTTCGGTACAAAAAATGAAAGAGAACTTAAAAGACTTTTTCAGATTGTTGAGGAGATAAACTCTCTTGAACCTAAAATTTCAAAGCTTTCTAATGAAGAACTTAAAAGAAAAACAGAAGAATTCAGAGAAAGAATTTTACATGGAGAAAGTCTTGACGACCTTTTAAGAGAAGCCTATGCCATAGTAAGGGAAGTTGCGAAAAGGATTCTTGAAATGAGACATTTTGATGTTCAGCTTGTGGGCGGAATAGTGCTTCATGAAGGGAAAATTGCTGAGATGAAAACAGGTGAAGGAAAAACTCTTGTTGCAACACTTTCAGCATATTTAAATGCACTTGAGGGCAAGGGTGTCCATGTAGTTACTGTAAATGATTATCTTGCACGCAGGGATGTCCAGTGGATGGGACCAATTTATCACTTTCTTGGGCTAAGTGTCGGAGTTATTCAACATGATGCATCATTTATTTATGACCCTGACTACAGAGTACCAGATAAACGCTTTGATAGACTTCGTCCATGCAGTAAAAAAGAAGCCTATCTTGCAGATATAACATATGGAACAAATAATGAATTTGGATTTGACTATCTCAGAGATAATATGGTTTATAACATCTCTGAAATCTGTCAGAGAGAACTTAACTATGCGATAGTTGACGAAGTTGATAGCATACTAATTGATGAAGCAAGAACACCTTTAATAATCTCAGGGCCTTCTGAGGAATCAACCCAAATATATTATGCAGTCAACAGAATTGTTAAGTACCTTAAACCAGATGAAGATTTCAAGCTTGATGAAAAACTCAAAACAGTTGTCCTTACAGAACAGGGATCTCAGAAATCTGAAAAGTTACTCGGAATAAGCAATCTTTATGATCCGTCAAACATTCAGATAGTGCATCACATAAATCAGGCAATACGGGCACATTATTTCTTTAAAAAAGAGGTTGATTATGTTGTTAAGGATGGAAAAATCATCATAGTTGACGAATTTACAGGAAGACTCCTGCCAGGAAGACGCTGGTCAGATGGACTTCATCAGGCAATAGAAGCAAAGGAAGGATTAAAGATTGAGAAAGAAAATCAAACACTTGCAACCATAACATTTCAGAACTACTTCAGAATGTATAAGAAACTTGCTGGAATGACAGGAACTGCTGATACAGAAGCGGCTGAATTTGCTGATATATACAATCTTGAAGTTGTTGTTATTCCAACACATAAACCCATGATAAGGGAAGATTACCCTGATGCGGTCTATAAAACTGAAAAAGCAAAATATGAAGCAGTTGTAAGAGAGATTGAGGAATGCTACAGAACTGGAAGACCAGTGCTTGTTGGAACAACATCAATTGAGAAATCTGAACTTTTAAGTAAGATGCTTAAGAAAAAAGGAATTCCTCACAATGTTTTAAATGCAAAATACCATGATAAAGAAGCTGAAATTGTTGCACAGGCAGGAAGAATTGGAGCAGTAACAATTGCTACAAATATGGCAGGTAGAGGAACTGACATACTGCTTGGTGGAAATCCTGAATTTCTTGCAAGAGAAATGCTTGCGGGCAGGGAATACACAGAAGAGGAATTTCAGCAAATTCTTATAAAAGCTAAAGAAATATGCCAAAAAGAACATGAAAAGGTGGTATCTCTTGGTGGACTCCATATAATCGGAACAGAAAGACATGAATCCCGCAGAATTGATAACCAACTGAGGGGCAGGGCAGGAAGACAAGGAGACCCTGGTTCTTCCCGTTTTTATCTTTCACTTGAAGATGAACTGCTGAGACTTTTTGGTGGAGAAAGACTTCAGAGTCTCATGCATTTTTTAAAGATTGAAGATGACACTCCAATAGAAAATAGAATGGTTTCCAGAGCAATTGAGAATGCGCAGAAAAGAGTAGAGGCTCATAACTTTGACATAAGAAAACATCTTCTTAAATATGATGATGTCATGAACAATCAGAGAAAAGAAATCTATACATTCCGCAAAGAAGTTCTTGAAAGTAAATCACTTAAGGAAAGGGTATTTGAATTTATTGAAACAGAAATTGATGAAATAGTTGATTTTTACCTGACTGAAGAAAACGAGGGCTTTGAAAAACTGAAAGAGCAAATAAAAGGAAGGTTTGATATAGATGTTAACCTGGAAGGTAAAAACAATGCTGAAATAAAAAGATATTTAATTGAAAAGCTTAAAGAGAGTTATGAAGAGAAAGAAAACAAAATTGGTTCTAATCTTATGCGAGATATTGAAAAAATGATTTTTCTTCATGTGATAGATACAAAATGGAAAGATCATCTCTTAGGAATAGACCACATAAAAGAGGGAATTGGCTTGAGGGGATATGCACAGAAGGACCCTCTTGTTGAATACAAAAAGGAAGCCTTTGAGCTCTTTGATGAGATGTCAAGAAACATAGTATCAGATATACTTACAAGGCTATTTAAGATTCAGATAAAAGAAGAAACACAGGTTAAGGTGGCACAAAGACAAAATATCAGAAGAAGTGATGGGGACGGTGCTCAACCAGTTAAGAAAGCATATAAGATTGGACGTAATGATCCATGTCCATGTGGTAGTGGTAAAAAATATAAAAAATGCTGTGGTAAAAATTCTTAGTTTAAGAATTTATTGACTAATTTAAACTTTTACTGGTAAAGTATTTAAACAAATCAGAAAAGAGAGGAGGAGAGGAAGTGAATGCCCTCTGTTAATGTAAGGGATATGGATTCATTTGAAGCAGCACTTAAAATGTTTAAAAAGCAGTGTGAGCGTGAAGGGATTCTCTCAGAGATAAAAAAAAGAGAGCATTACGAGAAACCGAGTGTTAAAAGAAAGAAAAAAATATTAGCTGCCAAGAAAAAATTAGCAAAAAAAATGAAAATGCTATCAAGATAAATCTTTCCTGATGAAGATTCTGACCTGGTCAGAATCTTCATTTTTATTATTGGAGGGAATATGATACTAAAGGAGATATATAAAAAAGCTATTCAGGTAGGAATTGACAATGACCCCAGAGGTAGAGAAACAGTTCTCAAAGAACTTGAAAAAAGAAAAAAAGATTATGAATCCCTTTCTGAAAAAAAGAAAGAATTTTTTGATATAGAGTCCCTTGAAAATCCTTACAGCGATTCAAGAATTCTTTACGGCACAGGCGATGAAGATATTAAAACTATTCTTGTAGGAATTGATATGGAAGTGGGAGAGATTGTTCTGGCAGATTCATTGAGAAAAAATGGAAATAAGGTAGATTTAATCCTTGCCCATCATCCCGAGGGTGGAGCTTATGCAAGGCTTTTTGCGGTAATGCATATGCAGGCTGATATTCTTGGAAGATTTGGAGTGCCGATAAATATTGCTGAAAGTCTTATGGAAGGAAGGATAAAAGAAGTTGAAAGAAAGCTGATGCCTGTAAACCACACAAGGGCTGTAGATGCAGCAAGACTTCTAAATATACCTTTCATGTGTCTTCATACACCTGCTGATAACCTGGTTGCAACATATTTACAGAAACTTTTTGATGAAAAAAAGCCTTACACCCTTGATGAAGCTATTGAACTTTTGCTGGAGATTCCTGAGTATAAAAAGGCTGAAAAAAACAATGCAGGACCAAAAATAATTATTGGAACTAAAGAAAGAAAAGCTGGGAAGATATTTGTTGATATGACAGGAGGCACTGAAGGATCAAAGGATATTTTTCAGAGCATGGCTTTAAGTGGAATAAACACAGTAGTCGCCATGCATTTAAGTGAAGAGCATCGCAAAGAAGCAGAAAAAAACCATATAAATGTTATTATTGCTGGACATATAGCAAGTGATACCCTCGGATTAAATCTTTTACTTGATAAAATAACAGAAGGAGAAGATATACAGATTCTGGAATGCTCTGGTTTTACACGGTTTTCAAGAAATTGAATTTTTAATGGATTATCAAAAACTCTTAGAGGAAATAAAAAATAGATTAGATATTGTTGATGTAATTTCTGAATATATTGATTTAAAAAAAACAGGTCAAAATTATAGATCTCTATGTCCTTTTCATTCAGAGAAAACCCCTTCATTTTTTGTAAGTCCCTCTAAACAGATTTTTCATTGCTTTGGTTGCGGTAAGGGTGGAGATATTGTCAGTTTTCTTATGGAATATGAAAAAATCAGTTTCAATGAAGCTTTATCAATTCTTGCAAAAAAAGCAGGTATTGATTTTGAGCCAATAAAAAAAAGCATTTCAAATATTTCTAAGGAAATTCTTTATGAGATTTATGAGAAAGCAACATATTACTATATTGAACAACTAAAGGATTCTGAAAGGGCAAAAAAATACTTAGAAAACAGGGGAATTGATGAAAAAAGTCTAGAAATATTCAAAATCGGTTATGCTCCAGCTAATAGGGATGCTCTTTATAATTTTCTAAAAACTGAAAACTATGCTGACAACTTAATTAAATTATCAGGACTGGTCAGCAACTCTCAGGATTTTTTTAATGATCGTATTGTTATACCAATCCATGACCTTACAGGCAGGGTTGTTGGATTTGGAGGCAGATTAATAGACTCGGTGGCAGATCTTCCAAAGTATATAAATTCGCCAGATACACCGATATTTAAAAAAGGAGAGAATCTTTTTGGACTCTGGCATGCAAAACAAAACATTAGAGAAAAAGGATATGTGACCATTGTGGAAGGCTATATGGATGTTATTTTATGCCATCAATACGGATTTAAAAATACTGTTGCACCTCTTGGGACAGCACTTACTCAGGAACAGTTAGAAAAAACAAGAAGAATCCTGAACAATCTTTTAAAATTCACAAATAAAATACTGTTGATATTTGATGGAGATGAAGCAGGAGTTTTAGCTGCCCAAAGATCTTTATTACCTATATTTCATGGAGGATTTATAGCCAAGATAGTTTTACTGCCTGAAAAGGAAGACCCAGCAAGTATTTTGCAGAAATACGGTGAAAAAGGATTAAGAAATTACATATCCAAAGCACTCTCTCCAGTTGATTTATTCATAAAAACCTCAACAGAAAAAAATTTGAATGAAAGAATTCACAGTTTTCTGAATATATTAAGCTATCACAGGGATTTAATTTATAGAGATGAACTTATAAAAGAGCTTTCTGAAAAAATAGAGATTGCAGAATCAACACTGAGAGATGAACTCAAACAAATTATTTACCGAAGAAAAACAAAAACAGAAAGAATAGATTTTAAAAATTATTCAACCCCGGCTGAGGAAGAACTTCTCCTCAGGATTATTATTTCCCATCCTGAAAAAATTTCATATGTCCTGCGAAAATTCAACATTGAAGACTTAGAAAATCATTTAATAAAAGAGATTTTTTTAAAAATTGGACAACTACAGGAGAAGGGTCAGTTTTCAATAAACAGGCTTTTGAATTCTTTTAAGGAAGAAGAGAAAGCCTTTATATCAAAACTAATTCTATCCTCCGAGATTGACGAAAATCTGGTAATACAAAATTTAAATGATTGCATAAAGAAGATTGCTCTTAAAT
>CAZDXM010000093.1:0-4532 GCA_964509535.1 uncultured Thermodesulfovibrio sp.
ATTATGGGCTGTTGTTTGATAGAGTGGTGGAGATGATAGCTAAAAAATCTAAGTTAACGAAGGACAGGGTTAAGGAAATATTGAAGTATTTGAACAATGCTGGAGATTTTAATAAAAAACTGGAGGAGATACTTGGAAACCGTATTTGACCACAACTTAACAGAAGAGGAAAAGGAAGTCTTAGGCTTTAAGTATGTAAATGAAGAAAGATACAGAAGACTATCTTCTTCTGATACTGTATTAGCGGATCTAACAGCTTTATATATTCACAGGGGAGATTTAGCAAAAGCTAAGGAGTATTTTAAGCAGATAAGCGACAGGGAGTATAAATTCAGTATTTTACAGATGCTTATAGGCGATGTTTTTTATTCTGAAGAGGAGTTAGAAGAAGTTAGGAGGCTTTCAGAATTTTTTAGAGACGTCCTTTGAAAATCCTGTTCCCTTATTATCAAGTTCAGGCTTTCAATTTTTGAGCCTCATGGTAGGTCCTCCCATTAAACCCCACATAACAGTCCGCTTCTTTATTGAAGAGTCCTACGGCTGATTAATATTAGTAGATTAAACAGAACAAAAACTAAACTAAAGCCAGTACCGAGGCAAAGGAGATTTTCTTCTTAAAGGATGAAATCGTTTTTTGAGATACCTTCTATTACATCATCGTAAATTTTGCTATAAATTTTAAGATTATGATCGAAAAAAGCGGTATTATCCCTTTAACTGTAAAGTTAGGTTTTATAATGCTATAATAATTTATGGATTTGTTTACAAAAAGAGTTTCCTATCTTCATGTTCTTCATAATGACAAACCCTTTAAATCAGAGCCTCTTTCAGTCTTTGACACTGAAAATTTCACCGAGCTAAAAATTGTAACCTATGTTTCCTCGCCTGATTTTTTCTTTGATAAAGTGAAAAAGTTTAAAAAAGTAATAGCAATTCTTGGTGAAGAGGAATCTGCAAGAGAGTTTTATCAGCTTGACCCTGTCTTTGAGGAAAGGATTATCCATTCTGCAGAGTCAGACCCTGAAGTCCTTGAAGCCCTTGCCAATGGTAGAATTGAGCTAAGGTATATGAAAGCAGGTGAGCGAATACATTCAAAGATTTACATTCTATCAAATACTCAGGGAAATTCAAGGGTAATGGTAGGGTCTGCAAACTTTACCGCTTCTGCTTTCAGTAACAAAGGGCAGTTTGAGGAATTAATCGTTTATGATAGTTTCCATAATCCTTCCTTCTGTGAAGCTTACATTAAGAGATTTAATGAAATATACGAAAATTCAATGGAGTTTTTAACTGAAAAAACAAAGAAAAAGCTTCAAAGTCTTATCTTAAGAGCTGAAAATATTCTGATTTTTACTCCCGATGACAGAGCAGACAATATTGTTGAAAAAGTTAACAGACAGATTCAAAGTGGTGGAGATGCCTCAACTCTGGTTGTTGAGGTTATGGATGAAAAGGAAAAAGCTGAAAAAAGAATAATGGAGATTGAGAGAATTGAAAAAATCATTGAAAATGTTACAAAGAAAACAAAAGAGGGCTATTCCTTTGAGCAAAAGCAAAAACTGATAATGCTAAAAGAAAAACTTAAGGAGATTGTATCCTTTTCCCACAGAAAAACTCAGGAGTTTATTGACAAAAGAAACTTTCTTTATTTAAATCCAGCTAACTGGGAGTTTTACATAAAAGAAGATGAACAGGCAGTCTCTTACAATGCTAATTTAACAAAGGAGGAACTCAGAGAAAATCTTATAAAGGTTGTCAATTTTGTCAATTCCTACTGGGAGTTTGCAGTTTATAAAGATAGAGAGGTTTTAAAAAGAGTTTTTGAGGCAATACTTTTTTCCTTTACATCTCCTTTTATCTATCTTATAAGAAAATCAGTAAAGAAAAACAAAGGGGATGAGAAACTTGCTGAGATACCAATAGTTTTAATTCTTGGTGGACTTGCAAACACAGGGAAAACAAAGCTTCTTTTATTTATTAACAAACTTCTTGGCAATAATTTTGAAGTATTCAACTACAAAGACATATATACAAAAACACAGCGAATTCTCTATGACCTCTTCTATACTAACAATATCTTTCCAATTCTGGTTGATGAGATATATGACAACTTCTTCAGAGGAGAAGGTGAAAGACTTATAAAAACCCTCACAAATACAATCACAGATCCCCATCCATGCCTAATTGGAACATCTAATGTAGGATTTAGTGCAGAAAGTCAGGTAATAAGACGTATTTACTATTTACATTTTGGCTCACCCTTTTCTGAAGACAAAAAAATAAAAGAAAAAGCTGAGAGATATTTTGAAGAAAAAGTAGGAATCATTGATGATAGCCTTTTTAGATATTTTCTGTCAGAGTTTGCAAGAAGAATGACAGAAGAGGAGTTTTTCAAAATTGAAGACCCCCTTTCTCTGTCAAGGAAAATATTTATTGATATTTTCTCCCGTGCAGGGATTGATGTTCCTGATTTTATTAGCCAGAGCCCCTGCGGAGACTACTATAAAATAGGAAGTCAGGAGTGGCAGGCTTTTTATCTAACAAGAAAAAAGGAGTTCAAAGAGATGAAGGATGGAGGTGAAAGATACCTTGTAATTGACCTTAAAAGCATATATGAGCCAAAAGATGCAGAACAACTTAAAAATAAACTTCCACCAAGCGTTGTAAAGTCATCGGGCACTCCATTGATTCTTCATAAGGAAAGATTTCTCAATTTTATAGGTCAGAAGGAAGGATTTTTGAAAAAATTTTTCGGATAAAGAAAATCAAAAATAAATCACGGAGGCAACTGTGGATGAACTTATTAAAGCGGTTATTCTTGGAATTATTCAGGGAGTTACAGAGTTTTTGCCTGTAAGCAGTACCGCCCATCTTGTTATCACGCCATGGATTTTTGGATGGAGTGGAGAGCTGAATTCTTTAAGCTTTGACATCGCTGTTCATGTAGGAACTCTTATTTCACTTCTTTACTGCTTCTGGAAAGACTGGATAGATATATTGTTCAGGGATAGAAAGATGCTTTTTTATCTCATAATGGGAACAATTCCCGCAGGGATAGCTGGTGTGGCTTTTCATGACTTGATAGAGAATTCACTTAGAAATCCCTTAATCATTGTTTTTACCCTTGTAACTGTTGGACTTTTAATGCTTTATGCAGAAAAAGTAGGGAAAAGACAGAGAGACTCTGTAATACTTTCCGATGCACTGTTTATTGGTGTGGCACAGGCAATAGCTTTAATTCCTGGAGTATCTCGCTCAGGAATTACAATCACTGCAGGATTATTTAGAGGCTTGAAGAGAGATTATTCTGCAAGATTTTCCTTTTTACTATCAACTCCCGCAATTGCAGGTGCTGCATTTCTTGATTTCCATAAATCCTTGAAATTTAATTACTCTTACGACTCCTCACTTTTCATCGCAGGAGTCATTTCAGCGGCATTGACAGGAATTATTGCAATTAAATTTCTTCTTGGTTTTCTCAGAAGATACCCTTTAAATCTTTTCGTATACTACAGATGGGTTTTAGCAGGAGGGATTTTTCTGTTATATTTTCTTAGACAGTGATGCGAAATAAAGTAATTTATAGAAAGCCTTTGAAAATAAAACTCAGTGCTGAAGCTTCCCGTAATTTTAAATCTTCAGATGTTTTTAAAGCCACTCTGCTAATTGCTTTTGCAGTTTATCTTACAGTAAGCCTTGTAAGTTACAATTTTTTAGACCCTTCATTTTTAACTTACACAAAATCAAAACCCACCAACTATGGTGGCATAGTTGGTTCATATTTATCAGATTTTTTACTCAGCATATTTGGAGTTGCTACATTTTTAATTCCCTTAATTTTTATTTACTGTGGAATAAGGAAGTTTTTTGGAAACCGTTTAAGTTTTTCAAAACTTTCATGGGTTTTAATTTTATTATTTTCTCTTTCTGTTATGCTTGAGCCGTTGAGAAAAACTGTTGAGACATACAAGAAGCTTCCAGAAGGACTTTCTTGGATTGCTTTTAATCTGAGTGAAAAATTTCTATCAATTGCAGGAACTTATATTCTATGGTCAGCGATATTAATTTCAACCGTGCTTCTCATTAAACCAGAGATAATTAAAAGAAGAAAGCTTGAAACTGCTGAAAAAACTGAGACAGAGAGTGAGGTAAAAGTACTAAAAGTTTCAAAGCCTGACAAGCCTTTAAAAGGAGAAAGTTCAGGTTTGCTATCAAAAGACATCAGAGCAAAATCAAAATATATAGATGAAAAACAAAAAATTGAAGCGGTTGAGAAAGGTTTTATTGTTCCTCCGCTTTCACTGCTTAAAATTGAAAAGCAGGAAGACAGCATCTCAAAAGAAGAAATTGTAGCCTCTGCCCGAAGTATTGAGGCAAGATTTGCAGAATTTGGAATTCATGGCACAATAAAGGAAGTTCATCCCGGTCCTGTCGTAACAATGTATGAGTTTGAACCTGCAAGTGGAATAAAGCTCAGTAAGATTATAACACTCAGCGATGAACTTGCTCTTTCCCTTAAAGCTCAAAGTATA
>CAZDXM010000094.1:0-5658 GCA_964509535.1 uncultured Thermodesulfovibrio sp.
TGTCCTCCTTATGATATAATTTCTGATACACTCAGAGAAAGTTTTTACAGTAAAAGTTCCTACAATATAGTGAGAATAGACTATGGTAAAAATTCCCCGGAAATGGACAAATATACATCAGCCAGGCAATATCTTGATAGATGGATTGAGGAAGGTATTTTAGTTTATGAAAAAGACCCCTGTTTTTATGGATATGAGATTCAATATTCCTATAAAAATAAAAAGAAAACATTAAGAGGCTTGATAGCAACAGTCAGGCTTGAAGAGCTTGGTAAAGGTATTTATCCCCATGAGCAGACTTATTCAAAACCCAAAACAGACAGATTAATGCTCATGAAAGCGTGTATGGCTAATACTTCCCTCATATTTTCAATATATCGCTCAAAGGAAAGAGTTACATCAAGAATACTTGAAGAATTAAAAAATCCCTATCTTACAGCAAAAGATATGGATGGAAATATTCACAAGCTTTATAAAATCCATGATTCTAATGAAATTAATAAAATAGTTGAAGAGTTAAAAAATTATCCTGTATTCATTGCTGATGGTCATCACAGATATGAAGTTGCTCTTGAGTTTAAAAAGCAAATGGGGAAAATGCATTTAGAGAAAAAAGAAGATGCAGCATGGAATTATGTTATGATGTTTCTTGCCAATACTGAAGATGAGGGATTCCTCATCCTGCCAACTCACAGGCTTCTGAGCACACCACTGCCAATTAAAAAGGAACTTGAAAAATATAGCCATGTTTTTTCTTTGAAGGAATTTAACAAGAATGAAGATATAAATGAAACCATTGAGAAAATGGGTTCTAAAAATATTGGATTGTATCTTAAGGAAAATAAATGGTACATTATTCAATATAACAGCTCATTTTTTGAGTATATATCAGATGAGTTGAAAGATGTTGATGTAAAGATACTGGAAGATGTAATCTTAAATAAAATATTTCCAGAGAAAGAAGTTCAGTATGAAATAGAGATGGAAAGAGGTATAAAACTGGTTAATGAATGCAAATATGATGCAATTTTTATCCTTAGAGCAACCAATGTAGAGGAAATAGAAAGAGTTGCTCTTGCAGGACTCAGAATGCCGCCCAAGTCAACATACTTTTATCCAAAACTTCTCACAGGAATGGTTATATATGTTTTTTAAAAAACATAAGGAGGCAATATATGTCAATAAGAGTTGCCATTAACGGATTTGGAAGGATAGGAAGGCTTTTTTTCCGAGCATGTTATGGATATCCGGATATTGAAGTTGTTGCAATCAATGACCTCACAGATGCATATACCCTTGTGCATCTATTTAAATATGACTCTGTTCATGGAAAGTTTAAAGCTCCAGTTAAGGCACTGCAGAGCAGCATCATCATTGATGACAAAGAAATTAAGGTTTTTGCAGAAACAGAGCCTCAAAGACTTCCATGGCATGATTTAAAAATTGATGTGGTTATTGAATCAACTGGAAGATTTACAGATAGAGCAGGAGCATCCAAGCATATACAGGCTGGAGCAAAATGGGTGATAATTACAGCACCAGCAAAGGAAGAAGATATCACTATTGTTATGGGAGTAAATCATCATTTGCTTGACCCGTCAGTGCATAAAATTATTTCAAATGCTTCCTGCACAACAAACTGTCTTGCTCCTGTTGCTAAAGTCTTACATGAAAATTTCGGTATAGAAAGAGGTTTTGCAACAACAATTCATGCCTATACAAATGACCAGAGGATTCTTGACCTTCCACATAAAGATCTGAGACGTGCAAGAGCTGCTGCTTTATCAATGATTCCTACTACCACAGGTGCTGCAAAAGCTGTTGGTAAGGTTTTGCCTGAACTAAAGGGAAAACTTGATGGACTGGCAGTAAGAGTACCCACTCCCAATGTCTCCATGGTTGATTTTGTTGTTCAACTTAGCAAAGATGTGATTGAAAGTGATATCAATGAGGCATTAAAAAGAGCCTCTGAGGAAGAACTAAGAGGAATTCTTCATTATATTGAAGAACCTTTGGTTTCAGTTGATTTTAATGGCTCTCCTTATTCCTGTATTGTTGATTCTTTGCTCACAAAGGTTATAGAAGGCAGACTTGCAAAGGTAATATCATGGTATGACAATGAATATGGTTATAGCAGCAGACTTAGAGACCTTATTCTTTATTTAATGGAAAAAATTTAGGAGGAGACGGTATGACACCTTTTAATAACGCATTTGACAAAATGACAATTGAGGATTTGCCATTGAAAGGCAGAAGAGTGTTTATAAGGGCTGATTTTAATGTGCCTCTTGATGCGAACTTGATGATTACAGATGACAGAAGAATCCGTTCAACGCTGCCAACCATAAATTACGCAATTGATGAGGGAGCAAAAGTAATTCTTGCATCTCACCTTGGAAGACCTAAAGGAAAGGTTGATCCGAAGTTTTCTCTTGCTCCTGTTTCAAGAAGACTTCAGAGACTGCTCAACAAGGAAGTAATTTTTGCTCAGGACTGTATAGGTCCTCAGGTTGAACAGCTTGTTGCGAAAATGAAAGAAGGTGATGTTATGCTTCTTGAAAACTTAAGGTTTCATATTGAAGAAGAAAGGAATGATGAAAAGTTTGCAAAAGCCCTTGCATCACTTGCAGATTTTTATGTAAATGATGCATTTGGTGCTTCTCACAGAGTCCATGCTTCAATTGTTGGGGTACCAAAATTTCTCCCCTCTGCAGCAGGATTTTTACTTAAAAAAGAAATTGAATATTTAAAAGGAACGGTTGAATCACCAATAAGACCATTTGTTGTGATACTTGGTGGAGCAAAAGTTGGAGGTAAAATTGGAGTTTTGGAAAATCTTGCAAATAAAGCAGATAAAATTATTATTGGTGGAGGAATGGCTTTCACATTTATTAAAGCAATGGGATATGAAGTGGGAGACTCCCTTGTTGAGTCTGATATGATAGATTTCGCATCTAAAATTATAGAGAAACTTCACCAGAAAAAAGTTAAATTTTATCTTCCAGTTGATGTGGTGATTGCTCAGAGTCTGGACCCAGGTGCTGAAACAAAAATAGTGCCCGTTCAGGAGATTCCGCCAAATTGGCGCGGTGTTGACATAGGACCAGCTTCTGTAAAACTTTTTACTGAGGCTTTACATGATGCAAAAACTATATTATGGAATGGACCAATGGGAATTTTTGAAATAGATGCATTTTCTCGTGGAACATTTGCAATTGCCCGTGCAGTTGCTGATTCTTATGCATTTACAATAGTAGGTGGTGGAGATACTGATTATGCGGTGCATAAAGCAGGAGTAAGTGATGCTATATCGTTTATTTCAACAGGTGGTGGTGCTGCCCTTCAATTACTTGAAGGAAAGGAATTACCAGGGCTTGCTGTGTTACCAACAAAAAAAGATTAATAAAAGGAAAGAGGGGAGTCATCATGAATGACTACCCCTCCCTGTTCAATGGCTTTTTTAATATATTTTGGAAGAGAAAACATTCCTATATGTGCATCTATATCATAGAATTTTAAACTATCCTGAATAAAAGAAAGCTTTCTTGTTATTTCCTCTGATGAGAGTTCAGGATTTATCTTTTTAGATACAAGAACAAAACTCCAGGGTGCAAAAAAGGATGGGATATAAGTAATATAAGGTTTAACATATGGAAATACCCGTTTAAGTGTGGTAACAATAGATACAAATACTCTAAGGTTATTAATAGAAGCTGAAGCAGATTGGGTAACCATCATGCCACTGTCCTTTAAGGCTTCTTTTATTTTTTTATAAAATTCTTCAGTATATAATAGAAAAGCAGGACCCCCTTCAGCAGGTTCAGGTAAATCTATTATGATAACATCAAAATAGTCCTTTGTTGTCTCAATATAAGCTCTTGCATCATCTATAATAAGCCTGACCCTTGGATCATCAAAAGCGCCGCTGTTCCATTCTGGAAGATAATTTTTAGCAATATTAATAACTGATTCATCAAGGTCAACCATTATAACTTCCTTAACAGGATGTTTTAAAACTTCTCTTAGAGTTGCTCCTTCACCACCACCAGCGATAAGAACTCTTTCTACAGACTTACTTAAAATCATGACAGGATGGACTAAGGCTTCATGATATATAAACTCATCAACTTCAGAAGATTGCATTTTGCCATCAAGAAGAAGACACAGCCCCAGATTACCAGAACGGATCACTTCGATTCTCTGATAGGGAGAAATACCTGAATAAATTATCTCCCTCAGAGAATGTAATATAATTTCATCCTCTGATGTTTGCTCAATATACCATTTGCAATTCTTCATGACATACCTTATGAGGTAACTTCTTGTTTTCGTGAGAAATTATACCCCTTTTCACTTCAACAATTGAAGGCACTTTACACTCAAAAGCCTCTATAATGTATTGAGCTGCGACTTCGGGTTTTATTGTATCACCGCATGTAAACACATCAACAGCAGCAAATTTATATTCTGGCCATGTGTGAATAGCAAGATGGGACTCGGCAATAACAACAACACCGCTGACACCAAAAGGACTAAACTTATGAAAATTGACATTGATAATTGTTGCATTGGCTTTTTTAGCGGCGTCTACCAGAATGGTCTGGACACTCTCAAGATCTTCAAGGATCTTAGGATTGCAGTCTTTTAATTCAATTAAAAGATGGGTCCCTAAAGCATACAATTTTCTACCTCCTCCCACAGAGATAAAAACCGGGACAAAGTCCCTGCAAATTTTTTATATTACAAAAAAAATTTTTTTTTGTCAAACAATTTTCTCTTTTTTGTGATTACAATGTGGAAAAGAGGCTTGAGGAAAAAGAATGTGACATTTTCCATTAGTAATAATATGTGACTTGACTTTAGAAATAACAGGGATTTTTTCTCTCAGGTCTTATTTTGCTATTCCTTAAGTAGGAATGGGCAGGAGATAAAATTAAGAGTTTATTATCCAATCCATATGGTTTTATTAAAGTCAACCATTCCTTCGATAAAATGATTTGTTGTGCCTCTGTAACCAACCTTTAATTGATCTTCAAGATTATAGTATTTCAGACATGTTCCACATGTGAATATTTCTGCACCTTTTTCCTCAATTTTTTTAAGAAGCGGAATAAAATCTTTATCAATGGTTGAAAGCCTCACGGCTGTGTTCATAAGGAAGAGCATCTGAGGAATTTGTTCTATGGCTATCATTGTTTCAAAAAATGCTTTCATGAGAATTCTTCCGAGATTTTCATCTTTCCCTATGGTATCTGAGGCAATAATAACAAATAAATTTTTTTGCGTTTTCTTTTGAAGTTGACTAATCTGACATGTATAACCTTTTACTATTGTTACTTTCCAGTAATTATCTTCCTTTTCAACCTCATGGTAATAACCGAATCTTGTTGCATACCTCTTTAAATTCTCTGCTGAAGCATCATTGTCAACAAGTAATGTTATTGTTCCTTCTTTTATTTTTGATAATGCTTCCTCAGCAAGGATGATTGGTTTTGGGCATCCAAGCCCTCTTGCATCAATAATCTGCATATTTTCCTCCATGATTTTTTATTTTAAATTTAGCATTTTAGCACATCCTCCTTAAAATAGATTTTGTCTATCATAAATGAATAATTGATAGAGATTTTTTATAAAAATGAATTAGTTGAAATATAATGA
>CAZDXM010000095.1:0-2304 GCA_964509535.1 uncultured Thermodesulfovibrio sp.
AAATGGTAGAGCTTGCAAAGGAGGCTTTAAAAAAAGGCAGGGATGTGGTTTTAGATGCAACATTTAGAGAAAGAGCTTACAGGGATATTATTCAGAAGGAACTTGGATTTGCAAATATTTACTGGATATGGTGCACTGCGCCTGATAGTGTTGTAAAAGAGAGATTTATGAAAAGAAAGGAAGAACAGGATATTTCTGATGCCCGATGGGAAATTTACTTAGCCCAGAAGGAAAAATTTGAACCACCAACAGAGATTCCCGAACAAAGATTAATAAATATTGAAACAGTAGAGGAGGTGGAGAAGCTTTTAGGGGGGATTATTGTTAAAATTTACGGAAACTATCTTAGTTCCTAAAATGAGAAAGTAGCTTTATTTTAAAGTCAGTCTTTAAAATAAAAAGCTTTCACCTTTAAATAGAGCTCTGCAAGTTCTCTTTCGGGATCAGAGTCCCAGACAATACCACAACCTGCATAGTAGGAAAGAAAATTTTCCTTTCCTAATGCGGTTCTTATTAGCACAGAAAGAGTAAAATCTGTTTCATTTTTTATGAGTCCTGCACATCCGCAATAATATTCTCTGTTATGAGGTTCAAGCATATCAATCATCTCTACAGCTTTTCTTTTAGGTGCGCCTGTGACAGAGGCAGGTGGAAAGGTTTCTTTTATTATTTCCAGTAATGGTTTATCGGTTTTACCTTCAACTGTTGAATGCATCTGATAAAGAGTCCTGTATTTTGTTATTTTAAAAAGCTCTGATACTTTGACACTTCCAATTTTAGCAATCCTTCCAATATCATTTCGCATCATATCTGTAATCATGAGATTTTCTGCTTTGTCTTTTGAGCTTTCCTCAAGGAATGAAGGACAGGTAGCAGTTCCTTTTATGGGTTTGCTTATGATTGTTTTATTAATTTTTTCTAAAAAGAGTTCCATTGATCCAGAAATTATGAAAAAATTTCCAGTATTAAGAAAAAATGCATAAGGAACAGGTTGATTTTTATAAAAATGGAAAAAAAGACTTAAAGGGTCTCCAAAGAGTTCAAAATCAAAACGATTTGTTAGGTTTATCTGATAAACTGTTCCATTCTCTATGAGTCTCTTTATTTTCAAAACACCTTCTTTAAATTCTTCATCTTTGAGAGCCTTTCCTTTCAGGATAAGGTTTATCTTTTCAGGATTTAGATTAATTTTTTTGAATTTTTTAATGTTAACTATTAAAACAGCAGGTAAATCAGACTTTTTTATATTTAAATTAAGGGTTTCATCTGAAAGATGATAGGAAAATAAAGCAAAACTTAGCGGAGGAATATCTTTAATGTAAGCTAAGCTTTTGTAGAATTGAATATCTTCAATTTCTGCTTCATAGAATCCCTTTTTATCTAACCAACTGCCAGAGAGAAGGAGCTTCATTTATGGTTGATTTTCCTGATTAATTAGGGAATTTAAATATTTTAGAATTTCATTATCAACAGGATATTTTTTATCCATGACCTGAAACACAGGTAAAGCTCCTATCAGGCTATTTAAAATAAAAACAGCACTGGCATTATAAAGGTCTTCTGTTTTAATTCTTTCCTCTTTTACAACCGATTTATCAAGCAAAATCTGAAGTGTTGTTCCTGACAAAAGTCCGCATTCCCTTGCAGGAGTTTTTAGACTATCTCTTTTAACTATCAAAATATTTGATGAAGAGCATTCAGTTATTTGATTACTTTCATTAAGAATAATTGCATCATCAAAGCTTTTTGAGATAGCCTCTCTTTTTACAAGAATATTGGCAAGATAGTTCATTGTTTTGTGGTAAATTACAGGGTTTTTGCTGTGTCTTTTAATGGTTGAGATAAAAAGTTTTTTAGGAGTTAAATCAGGCTTATACTCCTTGACTATGATGAAAGTTTCACTTTCTTCAGGATATGAAAAATAAATATCGTTTCCCTTTGAAAACAGACAGAACTTTACATATAGATTGTTCCTCCCCTTTGTTTTTTCTTCAATTAATCTACAGAAACTTTCAAAATCAGGACAGGGAATTTGAAAAAATTGAGATGAACTTTTCAGTCTTTCATAATGTCTTAATAGTTTCTTTGTTCTGTCATGCCATAAAATCGTTTCAAAAATTCCTTCTCCATAAAAGAGTGTTCGCAACTTCATAGGTTTATTCTACCTGAAATATTGTTTTTTGGTATCCCCTATTGCCTCACATAAAAATCTAAATGAAATGGATTCGTTGCTTCACATAAGAATCTAAATATAAGCATAACATGAATTATTCCTTCTATGGCGAACAGGTTTTATAGAACTTT
>CAZDXM010000096.1:0-2274 GCA_964509535.1 uncultured Thermodesulfovibrio sp.
AAAAATAGTTAAATGAAAAATTTTGTATAAAAATCTCCCTTTAGAGGACTCTTAGAGTCAAAAAATCACTCTTTAAAATCTCTATCGGCAATTTTAGGTAAAAATGAATTAGTTGAAATATAATGATAAAACAAAATAAAATTTATTATATGCCTGAGAAGATAAATAAAAAGTTAAAACTAATAAAGCGGAAAAAATATGATATTGCCATTGCAAAATATACAAAAATCATACAAGAGCAACCAAACAATTATCAGGCATATAAAGAAAGAGGGAATGCTTATTACAGAAAAAAACTTTACCATCTTGCAATAGCTGACTACACTAAAGCAATTGAGTTAAAGCCGGATTATTTTCTTGCCTATAATAATCGCGGTATAGTTTATTCAGTTTTAGGACTTTATGAGCTTGCAATAGCTGACTACAACAAGGCAATTGAGTTAAAACCTAACAATGGCATGCCTTACAACAATAGAGGATTTACGTATCTATTAATGGGTAAGCTGGAGGAGGCTGAGAGGGATATAAAAAAATCAGTAGAACTTAATCCAAATAATATTTATGCACTGAACAGCATGGCAGAGCTTTTTGCAGCCAAAGGAATGCCAGAAGAAGCATGTGAGTGGCTTATAAAAGCGATTAAAAAGGGTTATAATAACTGGAATTATCTTAAAACATCAAAAACATATGATCCTATCAGACATCATCCATGCTTTCAAAGCATTCTAAAGGAAAGAATTAAAGCCTTCCAACACCAAAATAGTTAAATCCTAATTTTTTTACCTTTTCAGGTTCATAAATGTTTCTCAAATCAAAGAAAAGATTTCCTTTCATGAGTTTTTTAATTTTTTCAAGATCAAGATTTCTGAATTGATTCCATTCAGTAACAATTACTATTGCATCTGCATCTTTGGCAACAGAGTATGCATCTGTGCAGTAAATAATATCAGAGAAAATTGTTTTGGTATTATGAATTGCTGCTGGATCATAGACTTTCAAAGTAGCTTTTCTCTCATGAAGAGATTTAATTATGTATAAGGAAGGCGCTTCTCTGATGTCATCTGTATTTGGTTTAAATGATAAACCAAGTATGCCGATAATTTTTCCTTCTACATTTCCATTAAAGGAATTTATTATTTTTTCTGTTAATCTTTCTCTCTGTCTTTGATTTGCTTTAATTGCAGCTTTAACGATGCCAAGATTAACTCCTTTTGCTTCAGCCATTTTTACAAGAGCAGTTGTGTCTTTAGGCAGACATGAGCCTCCAAAACCAATACCAGCATGTAAAAATTTTGGACCAATCCTTCCATCAAGTCCCATAGCCTTTGCAACTGTGTTTACATTTGCACCGACTACCTCACACAGTTCAGCTATTTCATTGATAAAAGATATTTTCGTAGCAAGAAAGCTGTTTGTAGCATATTTTATCAGTTCAGCTGTAGCAATATCAGTAATTACAAATGGTGTTTCAATTAAATATAAAGGTCTGTAAAGATCTTTCATTATTGCAACTGCCTGCTCACTTTCAGCTCCTATAACAACCCTGTTAGGACGCATAAAATCCTCAACAGCAGAGCCTTCTCTTAAAAATTCAGGATTTGAGACAATATCAAAATTAACAGTGTTTTTAAGATTTTGTCTAATTATTTCTTTTATCTTAAAGCCTGTTCCTACAGGCACAGTGCTTTTCGTAACAATAACTTTATAGCTATTCATATTTTTTGCAATCTCTTTTGCAACCTCTTCCACATATTCAAGATTTGCTGAACCATCTCCACGAGGAGGTGTCCCTACCGCTATAAATACAACAAGAGACTCATCAACAGCCTCATCTATGCGGTTTGTAAATCTGAGTCTTCCTTCATTTATATTTCTTTTTACTATATCTTCAAGCCCTGGTTCATAAAATGGAATTATTCCCTGTCTGAGCTTGTCAATCTTATCTTTGTCTTTATCCACACAGGTAACAAAAACTCCAAATTCTGCAAAACATGCTCCCGTTACAAGTCCAACATAACCTGTGCCAATTATTCCTATATGCATTGAATGCTCCTCGGAATTTAATTTCTATTATAACTTAAAAAGCCGTGGTTTCGTTTAACCACGGCTTTAAACGTCCCCAAGGGGATTTGAACCCCTGTTACCGCCTTGAAAGGGCGATGTCCTGGGCCTGGCTAGACGATGGGGACATAACAATGAGCCGCGTTGGATTCGAACCAACGACACCCGCCTTAAAAGGGCGGTGCTCTGCCTGCTGAGCTAGCGGCCCAAAAA
>CAZDXM010000097.1:0-8660 GCA_964509535.1 uncultured Thermodesulfovibrio sp.
GTTAGTAGCTGGTGGCATTAAAAATTCTTTATTTATTGATGCATTGAATGTCATTGAAAGATTCAAAATTTGACAGAACATGAAAAATCTTATTATTATTAAAATATCTGTGAACCTTTCTTAAGGAGGAGGTTCTGGTGGCAGGACATTCCAAGTGGGCCCAGATCAGACATAAAAAAGCACAGGTTGATGCAAGGAAGGGTAGAATTTTTACAAAGCTTGTCAGAGAAATTTCTGTTGCAGCACGAATAGGTGGTGGAGATCCTGAGAAAAATCCCCGATTGAGAGCTGCAGTGGAAAAGGCAAGAGAAGTTAACATGCCAATTGATAACATAAAAAGAGCAATAATGAAGGGAACAGGCGAACTTTCAGGAGTTTCCTACGAAGAGGTTATTTATGAAGGATATGGCCCGGGTGGTGTTGCACTTTTAATAGAAGTAATGACAGACAATAAAAATAGAACTGTTTCAGAACTCAGACACATTCTTTCAAGGCATGGTGGAAGTCTCGGTGAGTCAGGATGTGTTTCCTGGATTTTTGAAAAAAAGGGATATATTCTTGTTAACAAAAAAGCAGTAGATGAAGACACATTGCTTTCAGTTGCACTGGATGCAGGTGTTGATGATGTAAAAAATGATCCCGAGGAGGACAATTACGAAATCATTGTTTTACCTGAAAGATTAAAGGAGGTAAAAGCTTTTATTGAAAAGTCGGGCATACCTATTTCCCTGGCAGAAATAACAATGTTGCCCAAAAACTATGTGCTTGTAGATGGAGAGGCTGCAAAACAGATGTTAAAACTGATGGACGCACTGGAAGAGCATGAAGATGTTCAGAATGTATATGCTAATTTTAATATTTCAGATGAAGCAATGAGCAGGGCAATAGCTTAATGGAACCCTCTGTTAAACTTACTTTTAAAAGAAAGTTTATTGCTGGTTTAATAGTAACAGTTCCTGTAGCAATAAGCATTTTTATACTGATTCAGTTCTTTAAAATCGTTGATGGTTTTTTAGGTCCTGTATATGAGTATATTTTTGGGAAGCATATTGCAGGACTGGGATTTATAACAGCCCTTATTATTGTTTTTTTGGTTGGGGTCATATCAACAAATGTATTCGGTAAAAAACTTCTTGATCAGATTGAAAAGTTACTTTTTCTGAAAATTCCAGTTTTTAAGAGTCTCTACTCAGCCTTAAAACAGCTGGTTGATGCTTTTTCTCCTGGAGATAAAACTTCTTTTCAGAGGTTTGTGATTGTTGAGTATCCACGAAAAGGAAGTTTTGTCTTTGGATTTCAGACAAAGGAATGCATATTAAGAAATAACAGCAGTGAGAAAAAGCTTATAGCAGTTTACATTCCTACAAATAACCTCTATCTTGGTGAGGTTGTTCTTTTTGATGAGGAAGGCGTGATTCATACAGAAATTCCTGTTCAGGAAGGGATAAAGATTATACTTTCTGGAGGAATAGCTGCACCACAAACAATAATGGTTAAAAACAGGTGACAGACGTGGATATTTTGATTCTTGCAGCAGGGTTGGGAACAAGAATGAAATCATCTGAACCGAAGGTTCTTCATAAAATCTTTGATAAGCCTATCATAGATTATGTTATAGATTGTGCAAGAACTTTAAATCCCAAGAAAGTTTATGTTGTTTTGAACCCTTCAGTTGGCAAGGTGGTGGAGTATTTAAAAAATCATGATGTTGAAATAGTTTTTCAGTATGAACCAAGAGGAACAGCCCATGCAGTAAAATCATCCCTATCAATGCTAAACAGTAACTCAGTGCTCATTCTTAATGGAGATACCCCGCTGATTAAAAAAGACACTCTTTTTAATTTCATTAGAGTTTTCAGGGAAAATGGTCTGGATTTAGCGGTTCTTTCGTTTTATCCTGAAAGAAAGCACTCCTATGGAAGAATTATAAGAGATAAAAATAAAAAAATATTGAAAATTGTTGAGGTAACAGATCTTTCAGATAATGAGCTTTCAATTTTCAAAGAAGCTAACAGCGGTGTTTATTTGGTAAAAAGGAAAGTCCTTGATCTTGTTGAAGAAATAAAAGAAAATCCAAATAAAAAGGAATACTATCTCACTGATATTGTTGAGATAGCTACAAAGAGGGGATACAAAGTAGAAGCCTTCAGCCTCGCAAAAGAGGATGAGCTTATTGGAATAAATACTCGTGAGGAATTATCACTTGCTATGAAATACATCAGGGACAGGGTTATTAAAGAGTGGATGGAAAACGGAGTAACATTTTATGATCCTGAATCAGTATGGATTTCTCCTTCTGTAAAAATCGGAAATGATAGTGTTATTTATCCAAATGTTTTTCTTGAAGGAAACACTTCAATAGGGCAGAAATGTTTTATTTATCAAGGAGTAAGAATCCGTGACAGCATCATTGAAGACACTGTTGAGATTAAAGACTGCAGTGTTGTTGAGAGTTCTCATATTAAATCTGGTTCAAAAATTGGTCCATTCACACATATAAGACCTGGAAGTGTTATTGGTAAGGAATGCAGAATTGGCAATTTTGTGGAAGTTAAAAAATCAGTAATAGGTGATGGAACAAAGGCAGCCCATCTAAGCTATCTTGGAGACTCTGAAATAGGCAAAAATGTAAACATTGGTGCAGGTACAATTACATGCAATTATGATGGCAAAAAGAAGCATAAGACAACTATAGAAGATGATGTATTTATAGGAAGTGACACACAGCTTGTAGCTCCTGTCAAAATTGGAAAGGGTTCATACATCGGAGCTGGCTCTACAATTACAAAAGATGTTCCTCCTGATGCCCTTGCAGTATCAAGGACTCCTCAGAAAAACATAGAAGGCTGGGCAAAGAAAAGGAAGAAGAATCAGTAATGTGCGGGATAATCGGTTATATAGGATATAGAAATGCTGTGGATATAACAGTTGATGGTTTAAAAAGACTTGAATACAGAGGGTATGATTCAGCTGGAATAGCTTTTTTAAATGGCTATCAGATTGAGGTTGTTAAGTGTAAAGGAAAGATTAATAAGCTTGAAACAATGCTGAACCCATCTGTTTTTAGCAGGGTTGCAATAGGACATACAAGATGGGCAACTCATGGGAAACCATCAGATGAAAATGCCCATCCACACTGCTCAGGTTCAATTGCTCTTGTTCATAATGGAATAATTGAAAACTACGCTGAGTTAAGGCATGAGCTCGAAGTTGCAGGTTATAAGTTTAATTCAGAGACTGATACTGAAGTAATCGCTCATCTTATTGAAAAATACAGGAAGGATTATCCCATTGAAGAGGCTGTAAGAAAGGCATGCCAGAGACTGAAAGGCTCTTATGCAATAGTTTTAATTGATGAAAATGAACCAGACAGACTTATTGGGATAAGAATGGAGAGTCCGCTTGTAGCAGGAGTATCCAGTGCTGAGAAATTTATAGCTTCTGATGTTCCCGCATTTTTAAATTACTGTAAAGAAGTAATATTTCTTGAAGATGGAGAGATAATTGTTCTTCAGTCAGATTCTTATAAAATTTTTGATTTTTACGGGACACAAAAGAAAAAACAATCAACTACAATAACATGGACGGCATCAATGGCTGAAAAGGGTGGTTTCAGGCATTTTATGCTCAAAGAAATATATGAACAGCCAAGAGCTATTGCAGATACGATAAGAGGAAGGATTTTACCTGATGGTAGTTCCCCTGTATACGAAGAATTTGGTCTGACTCCTGAGGAGTTAAACAGAGTTAAAAAACTATATCTTGTTGCATGCGGAACATCATATCATGCATGCCTTGTTGGTAAATACATGATTGAGGAACTCTGTGGTGTTTCTGCAGAGGTTGATATTGCTTCTGAGTTCAGGTACAGAAAAGTTCCATTTGAGGAGGATTCATTATTTATTGCAGTTACTCAGTCTGGTGAAACAGCAGATACTCTGGCAGCTTTAAAATTTGCAAAGAGTAAAGGTATAAAGACTTTAAGCATCTGTAATGTTCTTGGCAGCACAGCCTCAAGAGAAGCCAATTCAGTTTTTTATACCCATTCAGGTCCTGAAATAGGAGTTGCTTCTACAAAGGCTTTTACATCACAGATAGTTGCCTTTTATCTTTTCAGTATAGCAGTTGCACTAACAAAGGGTGCTATTGACAGAGAAATGTCCTGTAAACTTATTAATGATTTGAAGGCTTTACCAAGAAAAGTTGAGGAAAGTTTAAAACTTGACTCTCAGATACAATCAATTGCAAAACAACTATACAGAAAGACTAATTTTCTTTATCTTGGAAGAAGCATCAATTATCCAATTGCACTTGAAGGAGCTCTTAAACTAAAAGAAATATCCTATATTCATGCTGAAGGATATCCTGCGGGAGAGATGAAACACGGTCCTATTGCACTTGTTGAGGAGGGATTTCCTGTTGTGTTTATTGTTTCAAAAGATGGTCTTTTTGAAAAAACAGTATCAAATATTCAGGAAATAAAGGCAAGGGATGGTTTTGTAATAGTATTTACAGACAGCAATTCGGAAGTTTTATATCGTCTTTCTGATAGACTTATTTATATTGAAGGGCTGAATAGATATCTTAATACTGTTCTTTTTACTGTACCACTTCAGCTTCTTGCTTATTATATTGCAGTTTTAAGGGGATGTGATGTTGATCAGCCAAGAAATCTTGCAAAGAGTGTTACTGTTGAATAATTTGAACAATTTTGAACAATTTTGAACAAAATAAAATAAGAGGGGTACAGCCATGAAAGATTTTCCCCTGTCGGATTTAAATCCGGCACAGCAAGAAGCAGTAGTATATTGTCAGGGACCGCTTCTTGTACTTGCAGGTGCAGGAAGCGGGAAAACAAGGGTTATTACTTACAAGTATGCGTATCTTACTAAAGCAATGGGATTACATCCATTCTCAATATTCACTGTTACATTTACCAATAAGGCAGCAGATGAAATGAAGGAAAGAATTTTTAAGATGTGCAATGGAAACTGGAAAAACACATGGATTGGAACATTTCACTCTCTGTGCGCCAGAATTTTAAGACATCATATTGAAACTCTCGGTTACAGGAAGGATTTTATAATCTATGATGAGGATGATCAAGCCTGTCTTGTAAGGAGAATTCTGAAGGATTTAAACATGCATGAGGCATTATGTAAATGTGTTGTTACTAAAATAAGCAATTTAAAATCAAATTTAATAACACCAGAGCAGTATGTTTCAAATACCGATGATTACGATTTTGAAGAGAGGTTCGGAAGAATTTATATGAAATATCAGAATGAGCTTGTAAAATATAATGCTCTTGATTTTGATGATTTAATTCTTTATGTGATAAGACTATTCAGTGAAAATGAAGAACTTTTGATGCGGTATTCCGAACAGTTCAGATACATTCTTGTTGATGAATTTCAGGATACCAATAAATCTCAGTATGAACTTTTGCAGTTACTGTGTAAATATCATAAAAATATATGTGCTGTTGGTGATGATGATCAGAGCATTTATAAATTCAGGGGTGCTAATCTTCATAATATATTTGAGTTTGAAAAAGATTTTCCTGGAACAAAGATTATAAAACTTGAACAGAACTATCGTTCCACAAAAAATATTATCTTTGCTTCTTCTGCAATGATTTCAAAAAATGTATTGAGAAAACCCAAAAACCTCTGGACAGAAAGGGACTGGGGAGAAAAAATTTTTTACTGCCAGTTAAGCAATGAAGAGGAAGAAGCCAGATACATAGCAAAAAATATAAAAGATCTGTATCTGAAGGGTGATTATGAATATAAGGATTTTGCAATTCTTTACAGATTAACCCTTCAGGCAAGAGCACTTGAAGAGGCTCTCAGGCTTGAAGGGATTCCTTATCAGGTTGTAAGTGGAGTGAGTTTTTATCACAGAAAAGAAATAAAGGATGTTCTTGCCTATATGCGATTTATACTCAACAAAGAAGACAATATAAGTCTCATGAGAATAATAAACACTCCTCCAAGAAGTATTGGAGCATCAATCATATCAAAAATTGAACAGGAAGCAAAAAAACATTTAATTTCAGCATATGAAGCTATAAAAAGAATGATAAAGGATGAAGATGTGCAATCCAGCGTGAAAGAGAAGCTTCTTTCATTTGTAACATTAATAGATGAACTTTCAGCAAAGAGTTACAGGGATGCTGCATCCATGATGAAAGCTATACTGAATTCTACAGGTTATCTTGAAGAAATAGAAGAAGACAAAATTCAGAATATTCTTGAATTTTTATCCTCTGCAGAGAAGATATCTGTGAGAGATTTTCTTGACAGAATTGCTCTTCTTTCAAGCGTGGATATGCTGGAAAGCAAGAAAAACGGAGTTTGTTTGATGACACTTCATGCAACAAAAGGACTTGAGTTTCCAGTGATATTTATAGCAGGTTGTGAGGAAGGAATTTTACCATATTTTAAAACAATGGCAAATCCTCAGGAGATTGAGGAAGAAAGAAGGCTTTTTTATGTGGGGATGACAAGAGCTAAAAATCTTTTATTTCTTACTGCATCAACTCAGAGAAAGCTTTATTCAAAGATTCAGAAGCAGGAACCTTCACATTTTTTGAAGGATATACCTACTGAGTACTGTATCTGTATGAGGAAGGATTATTCCACTTTTACCCCTGAAAAAGAATCTGAAGAGTCTTCATTAAAACCTCCTTTTGTAGTGGGCTGTAAGGTTAAACATCCAACATGGGGTATCGGTGTTGTGAGAGACTTTTATGGAGAAGGCGATGATTTAAAAGTTGTTGTGAACTTTCCGGGTATTGGAGTTAAAAAATTAGCACCCAAAATTGTAAACTTAGAAAGGATATAGTATGAAAATCTCAAAAGAACAGGTAAAGCATATTGCAATGCTTGCAAGGATAGAACTTAATGAGAACGAAATAGAACTTTATCAGGAGCAGTTAAGCAAAATTCTTGATTATGTTGAAAAACTCAATGAGATAGACACTACACAGATAGAGCCAACATCTCATGTTATTAGTCTGAGCAATGTTTTTAGAGAGGACAAGATAAAACCATGGCTTTCAAGGGATGAAGCATTAAAGAATGCTCCTGATGCCACGGATAAATTTTTTAGAGTTCCAAAGATTATAGAATAAGCCATGCTCAGAAGTTTTTTAAGAGCAAAAATACATTTAGCAAAGATAACAGAAACAAATTTATTTTATGAGGGCTCCATAAGTATTGATTCTGAATTGCTTGAGCTTGCAGGGATTCTGCCATATGAAAGAGTCTGGATAAGCAATATGAATAATGATGAGAGATTTGATACCTATGTTATCCCGGCTCCAGCAGGTTCAAGAATTGTGGGGCTTAATGGACCTGCGGCAAAAAAGGGCTCGGTAGGAGACAGAATTGTTATTTTTTCTTATGGATTTATTAGAGAAGATGATACTGAATCGCACACTCCAAAAATTTTGATTGTTGATGAAAACAACAATCCTTTAAAAGTTTATACTCCCTGAATCAGTTCTTCTATTTCAAGACTTTGAAGTGCTGTTTCTCCTATTCTGTCTTTGTTCAGTTCTGTCAGATAAGGCAGGATTCCAAGACATGGAGCATTAACTATTTCTTTCAAAATCTCGGGATTTGTTTTTTCAGCTATATCATTTTTTGCTGGCTCAGAGAAGTTAATAATATAGCCTTTTACAGGAATTTTTTTATTTTTTAATGTCTCAACTGTAAGTACTGTATGATTGATTGTGCCAAGTGTTGGTCTTGTTACAACTATTGCGGGCAACCCCATATCCTTTATTAAATCTCTAACAAAGTAGAAGCTCTTCTTTTTTTCTTCTTTAATCAGTGGAACCATTAAACCACCTATACCTTCTACAAAAAGATAGTCATATTTTTTCTTGAGAGTTTCAAAAGATTTAAAAACTCTGTGAAGCTCCACTTCTGTATTTTCAATTCTTGAAGCAACAAGTGGACTTAAAGGATTTTCAAATTTAACAGGAGTTATCAAATCAACTGAATCATTCATTTCAGCCATGTCTCTTAAAAACATACCATCCCCTGGAAGCAGTATTCCATCTTTATTAAGACAGCCTGTTTCAATAACCTTCATAGCACCAACCTTTAATCCCTTTTTTATAAAACTTCTGAGAATTGCTGCAGTAACAATGGTTTTTCCCACCCCTGTATCTGTTCCTGTAATAAAGAAGCCAGCTTTCATGGTTATTTCCCCCTTTTAAAAAATCATGTCAATATATGGTATAATGACTTATATAATAAAGGCAAGCCTGAGGAAAAGGGAGAAAATGTTGTCTTTTGAAAAAATAAAAACTGTTCTTTTAGACATGGATGGAACAATACTGGATAAGTATTATGATGATTATTTCTGGGAGGTATATGTTCCTCAAAAATATGCTGAAAAAGAAAATATAAGTTTTGATCAGGCTCAGAAAATTCTTTTTTCTATGTATAAGGCAGAAGAAGGCACCCTTAACTGGACAGATATTGATTTCTGGTCTGAAAAAACAGGGCTGGATATATTTAAACTTAAACAGGAGGTGGCACACTTTATAAATCCTCACCCTGATGCAGAGGATTTTTTAAAAATTGTAAACTCCAATGGTAAGAGTGTTTACCTTGTGACAAATGCTCATAACAAGGTAGTTC
>CAZDXM010000098.1:0-3741 GCA_964509535.1 uncultured Thermodesulfovibrio sp.
CTTGATATGAAGCTTTATCTGAGAATAGCTCCAGAACTCTATCTGAAAAGACTCCTTGTTGGAGGCTTTGAAAAGGTTTTTGAGATTGGAAAAAACTTCAGGAATGAAGGGATATCAACAAAACACAATCCTGAATTTACAATGATAGAGTTTTATGTAGCATACAAGGATTATAATTGGCTGATGAATTTTACAGAAGAACTTTTAAGATATATTGTGCAAAAAGTATGCGGAAGTCTTAAGATAAAATATGCAGACTACACAATTGATTTCACTCCTCCATTTAAGAGAGTTTCAATGTTTGATGCCTTGAAGTCACATGGAGTTCCTGAAGAAATTCTCAATAATCAGAATCTTGCTGTTCAGTGGTGCGGTGAAAAAGGTATAGAAGTTCCAAAAGGAAGCAGTCTCGCTAAAGTTCTTGATGAGATATTTAAAGAGGTGGTTGAGTCAGAATTAATTCAGCCAACATTTGTTGTTGATTATCCTGTTGAACTATCTCCCTTAGCTAAAAGGAAGAAAGAAAATCCTCAGCTTGTTGAAAGATTTGAACTTTTTATTGCTGGAAGGGAAATAGCAAATGCTTTTTCAGAATTGAATGATCCAATTGATCAGAAAGAAAGGTTTCTCAAACAGCTTGAAGAAAAACTTCAGGGTGATGAGGAAGTGCCAGAAATGGATGAAGATTTTGTAAGAGCTCTTGAAATTGGTATGCCTCCAGCAGCTGGTGAAGGAATAGGAATAGACAGACTTGTAATGATTTTAACAGATAATCATTCAATAAGAGATGTTATACTTTTCCCTCTTTTAAGACCTGAACTGAAATGATACTTCCTCTTTTTATTTCTTTAAGATATTTAAAAGGTAAAAAAGGCGGGCTTTCTTTTGGAAGCCTTATTTCAATTAGTGGGGTTGCAGTCGGTGTTATAGCATTGATAGTGGTCATCTCTGTAATAAGCGGATTTCATGAGGATCTGCAGAAAAAGATTCTCGGAACTCAAGCACATGCTGTTGTTCTGAGTTATTCTGGAGGAATAAGTGATTACAGAAATATCATTGATTTTCTCAATAAGAAGAAGGAGGTTCAAGCATGCTCCCCTTTTGTAATGGGTCAGGTACTTGTTTCTTCAGGCAAAAGATCTCATGGTGTGTATATAAGAGGGATTATTCCTGAGTATGATAAAAATACCACAGAGATATTTAAACACATTAAATATAAATATGAAAATTATACAAACCTGCCCTGGATAATAATTGGAAAAGAACTTGCCAATGTGCTGGGCATATTACCAGGTGACACCATTACTGTTATATCTCCTGCAGGGACAATCGGTCCACTGGGTATAATTCCAAAAGTCAAGCAGTTTGTTGTAACAGGTATTTTTGAGATAGGTATGTTTGAGTACGATGCAAACCTTGCTATAACTGATCTTAAAACTGCTCAGGATTTTTTTGAATACGGTGACAGGGTTACAGGTATTCAGCTAAAACTTAAAGACATATACAGGGCTGATATAGTAAGTCAAAAAATTGCAAGAGAGCTTGGTGGAGATTTTTATGTGAAGGACTGGATGCAGATGAACAGAAATCTTTTTTCAGCCTTGAGACTTGAAAAATTTGCAATGTTTGTAATTCTTATATTGATTGTGCTTGTTGCCTCATTTAATATAATAAGTATGTTGATGGTTAATGTTACTGAAAAACAGAGAGATATTGCCATCCTTAAATCAATGGGTGCAACCGATAAACTGATAAAGTTTATTTTTATGTCCCAGGGTTTTATTATTGGCTTAATAGGAACTTTTATAGGTCTTGCAGGAGGACTCACTTTATGTGAAGTAATCAAATCCTATGATATTGTAAAGCTTCCTGCTGATGTTTATTATCTGAGTAAGCTTCCGGTGAAGGTTAAAATTCTTGATATCCTGCTGATATCTGTATCTGCTTTACTGATAAGTCTTATTTCAACAATATATCCAGCTCATAGGGCTTCTAAAATAAATCCTGTAGAAATTTTGAGGTATGAATGATGTTTAAATTTATAAGAAACATTGGATGCTTCTGTATAATCATTCTTACTGTTTTTTTCGTAATTGCCCTGTTTTTCGGTGGTGGGAAAATCAGGCAGATAGGAGACAAAACAACAGGTATTATTAAAAAAACTTTTTACTATGCTGCTGACAGGGCAGATAATATACATAAATCAGTATTAAAAAAATTTGATGAAATGGGCAAACCCTTCAAGAATGAAAAGACAGATATTGACAGTAAAAAACCTTAAAAAAACTTTTTCAACTAAGGCAGGCTCATTGGATGTTTTAAAAGGCATTGACTTTTCAGCCTCTGAAGGAGAAATCATTGCCATTACAGGTGCATCAGGCGCTGGTAAAAGCACATTTCTTCATGTAATTGGAACCCTTGAACCTCCAACATCTGGAGAGATTATATATAAATTTGATGGAGAAATAAATCCTTCAAAGCTTACAGCAGATGCATTATCTAATTTTCGCAATAAGCATATTGGTTTCGTATTTCAGTTTCATTATTTACTGCCTGAGTTTAATGTTATAGAGAATGTAATAATGCCAGAATTAATTTCATATGGATTCAGGAACAAAAAAAAGAATTATCAACAGTTAAAGAAAAAAGCTTTTGAAATACTTAAAAATTTAGGCATAGACAGTAGAGCATACCATCGTCCTGGTGAGTTATCAGGAGGAGAGCAACAGAGGGTAGCTGTTGCAAGAGCCTTATTTAAAAATCCATCAGTTGTGCTTGCAGATGAGCCAACAGGTAATCTTGATTCCAGGTCTGCACAGGAACTTTTTATGCTTTTTCAAAAAATAAATGAGGAAACAGGAACAACATTTATAATTGTAACTCATAATGAATCACTTGCTCAGAAATGCACAAGAAGGCTTAAAATGGTGGATGGAGTGTTGATAAATTAATTTTTACAGTAAACTAAATCTCCTTCACATTTAACATCAAATTTAAATAAATTCACAACATATAAATTTGTTTTTGCATGCATTGTTAGTTCATTAATTTTAACTTCTCCCTTTGCTACAGCAATATAAGGAATTATCTGATCTGACATATAAGAATCAACACAACCTTCTTTCTGAATTTCAGAAATTACTGTTTTTGCACATTCCTCTCCCACCTCTTCACTTGTTTTCCCGATATCTCCAAGAGCGGATGCACCTAAAAATGTGTTCTCTGTTCTCGCTATCAGAGTCATTCCGCTTCCAGTAGAAAGAGATTCTCTGTATTCTTCAATTATTCTCACAGGAATCTTATAATTGAATCTGTAACTTAAAAAGTCTTTTAAAAGTTTTTCACAGACATTTTTTTGTCTTTCAGCAACATTTCTTATTCTCAATTTTTCTGACGCATGAGAAATTCCATAAATTTCCAGAATTTTTCCTCTTTCAGTTAAATTCAAAGGTTTTAATTTTTCTGTTTTATAGATTCTTGCTCTTACAAATCCATTTCCTTTAGGATAATATCCTCTCCGCAGTGTTTCTAACTGGATAAGTATTCCAGAAAGGTTTAATATGGGAGACAGAACATACTGTAAATAATCAGTTGTTGGAGCATTTTTAACATCTGTTCCTCCCTTTATTTCAACTTCAACATTATTAAATATGGAGGCAATAAATAGAGCCTGCAACACAAGTGAAATGCTTCCTGCAGTTTCAATATCTATAAAAATTTTTCTGTCTGAGATTTCATCTG
>CAZDXM010000099.1:0-3612 GCA_964509535.1 uncultured Thermodesulfovibrio sp.
CTTACTTATCTTTTCAGAGTTTTCAGGCACTGGTTATTTTTAGAACTGAGCATATTAGCAGGCTTTTTTCTTAAATATATTCTTCCATTTCTGCTCATGTTTATTATTATATCCTTGCTTTATAAAATTTTACCAAACAAAAAAATTGATCTCGGTTCAGTTTTAAATGGAGCATTGGTTACCACAGTATTAACGGAAGCCGCAAAATATGTTTTTGCTTTTTATGTGTCAAAAATTATCAAGATAAGCACCCTTTATGGCTCTGTATCAACTTTTCTTGCACTTCTTATGTGGCTTTTTTATGCTTGGGCTGTTTTTCTATATGGTGCTGAAGTGATAAAAAATCTTGAAAAGAAATGAAAATTGTTTTGACAATAGGTGCCTCAGATCCAACATCAGGTGCTGGGATTCAGATGGATTTAAAGGTTTTTTATGCACTTGGTGTTTATGGATTAAGTATAATAACCGCGGTTACAGCTCAAAGTACAAAAGAATTTTCTTCGATTTATCCATTACCAGACAGAATCATAATAAACCAGTTTGAAACCCTTCTTAGAGATATAAAACCTCATGGAGCAAAAACAGGTGTGCTTTACAGTAAGCAAGCGGTTAAATGTGTTGTTGATTATGTAAAAAAATTTAATATAAAAAATCTTGTGGTTGATCCTGTTATAAGATCAACGACAGGAGGTAAATTAATAGATGATGATGCATTAAAAATTCTTAAAGAAGCTCTTATCCCTATTTCAAAGGCTGTCACAGCAAATCTGCCCGAGAGTGAAACTCTTACAGGAATAAAAATAAAAAATATTGATGATATGTATAAATCTGCAGAAAAACTTGTAAAAATGGGAACTAAGATAGCCATTGTTAAGGGGGGACACTTCAATAAAAAATTAAAAGTGCCTGACATTCTTTATGACGGGAATAATTTTTACAGGATTGAAGTTGAAAGAATTTCAGGAGAGTTTCATGGAACAGGCTGTGCTTTTTCATCAGCTTTAGTTTCATTTATGTGTCTTGGATATGAAATTGTGGAAGCACTTAAAGCTTCTAAGGATTTTGTGAAAAAAGCAATTGAAAACTCTTTAAAATTAGGTCATGGTATAAATCTTTTAATGATATCAAAGAGGTGAAACAGTGCAAGAATTAGTACTTAAAACAGATCTTAAAGGAGTGAAGCTTTTAAGAAGAGGTAAGGTTAGAGATATTTATGAGGTGGAAGACTATTTATTGATTGTAGCAACTGATAGAGTTTCTGCTTTTGATGTTATTTTACCCACAGGTATTCCCGGGAAAGGAAGGATTTTGACCCAGATTTCTATTTTCTGGTTTAATCAGGTTAAAGAGATTGTAGAAAATCATATAGTTTCAGTAGATGTAAGTGAATTCCCGGCACCTCTGCCCGAATACAGAAATGTTCTTGAGGGAAGAAGCATGCTTGTAAAAAAAGCTAATCCCCTGCCTGTAGAATGCATTGTTCGTGGATATTTAAGTGGTTCTGGTTGGATAGACTATCAGAAAACAGGAATGGTTTGCGGAATAAGGCTTCCTGCAGGACTCAGTGAATCAGCAAAGCTGCCTGAGCCGATTTTCACACCGAGCACAAAGGCAGAGCACGGACATGATATTAATATCAGTTTTGAAGAGACAATAAAAATTCTTGGAAAACAGACAGCAGAAAAAATAAGGGAACTTTCTTTAAGTATATATAAGAAAGCTTCAGAAATAGCAGAAAGAAAAGGTATCATAATTGCTGATACAAAGATGGAATTCGGCTTCTGCAATGGAAACTTGATTCTCATTGACGAGCTTTTAACACCTGATTCCTCAAGATTCTGGTCCAGGAAAATTTATGAGCCCGGAAAACCTCAGAACAGCTATGATAAACAGATTGTGAGGGATTATCTTCTATTTATAAAATGGGATAAAAAACCACCAGCACCTGAGTTGCCAGAAGAAATTGTGAGAAAGACAGCAGAAAGATATGAAGAAATATTCAAGATTCTAACTTCCTGAGAATATTTTTCACTTTTTCAAGATTTTTTACATCATCTTGAAGTGATTTTCTCGGTGTTTCAAGAATTAAGGGTACTGTGGAGAGTTCTCTAATTTTTAAAAAATTTTCAATTCCTTTGATTCCTATTCTACCCTTACCAATATGTTCATGTCTGTCAATTCCTGAACCAACAGGAGCTTTTGAATCATTAAGATGAATGAGTTTTATTAAATCAAATCCTGCAAGCTTTTCAATTTCTTTGATGAAACTTGATATTCCACCATCCTTAGAAATATCATATCCAGCAGCAAATAAATGACACGTATCAATGCATATGCCTCCAAGAATTTCCATATCAATATTTTTAAATGTTTCAATTAAATCAGGGATTCTGGCAGTTATTTTGCTTTTTGAAGTGTTTTCTATAAGAATTTTACATCTATTAAGATTTTCTATTTTACTGAAAACTTCTCTCAATTTATTAAATATTTCTTTCTTTTCCATTGCCTGGTTATCTTTAAGGTGAATCACATAATAGTCAGCACCAAGTGCATCAGAAATTGAGACCTCTTTTTTAAGTAAAAATATTGAAGAGTTTACAGTGTCCTGGTTTGAAGATATCAAATTTATCAGGTAAGAAGCATGAACAACAAAAGGGTTAAGCCTGTTTATATTTCTCTGAAATTTGAATTCATCAATAACTTCCATTTTAAATTCAGGGATCTGCCATGATCTCGGGCTATGAAGAAATATCTGAAATGTATCACACTTAAGATTAACAGCTTCCTGGATTGAATTAAAAATACTTTCTTTTATTGAAGTATGAAAACCTATCGGCCTCACTTTTATTCAAGGCGACGGCCGGATTTGAACCGGCGCTTGGCGGTTTTGCAGACCGCTCCCTTAGCCACTTGGGTACGTCGCCATAAAAAGCGGGTGGCGGGATTTGAACCCGTGACCCCAACCTTGGCAAGGTTGTGCTCTCCCAGCTGAGCTACACCCGCATCAGTTAATTCTTTTTTTTGGATTAAGAGAGTCTATAATTTTCTCAAAGATCTCAAATTGAGTTTCAATCTGATTTAATTTTAATTCTAACTCTTTTATTCTTTTATTTGCAAATCCCTCTATTGTTTCAACTTTATTAATAAGGTTTTCTTGAATTTCCTGCCATTCTTTAACAAGTTTTTCTAATTTCTTTATCTCTCTCCTTCTTTTCCACTTCTTTAAAAATAGAAACATATTAAAAATTATCATAAAACTTTTATACATGTCAATTGAGACAGTCTTTTTAAGGTCAAATGCATGAAAGAACTTTCTTTTACGATGATTTACGATGATTCTGATAGCTGAATACATGATTTTCCTTCAAATTTCCCTCCCTCTTCTATGGAGAGTTTAAGAGTATAAATTTCTCCTATTACGCTTCCCTTGTGAGTTATTGTTATGATTTCAGAGGAATTTATAGTTCCATTAACATTTCCACCAATTACGATACCTCTGCATGAAATATTTCCTGTTATTTTCCCTGAGTCTCCAACAGATATCCAGTCTGCTTTTATTATTCCCTCAACAGTACCATCAATTCTTACACTACTGTTTGATGTTATTTCACC
>CAZDXM010000100.1:0-9098 GCA_964509535.1 uncultured Thermodesulfovibrio sp.
AACTTCTGAAATTTGCAATAAAAGCTTCTTAGAAATAGAAAATCTTTTTTTAAAGTTAAATGAATTCAATAAAAAAATTGAAGCAATCCTTGATGCACAGGAAAGCATTGTTGCAATAGGAAGACCAGTTGCAGGTGTTAATTTCTTTCTGAGCTTTTTGTTGAAAAAGAAGGATACTTAAAAAAAGGAACACCTGAATATCACTGGACAGAACAGGTTTTAAGTGGTTGAGAAGCTTAAAAAAGAGGTGCAGAAATTAATTGAAGATTATAATAAGTGGATTAGGAACAGGAGATTGTGAATTAATTAAATTTTGTGTTACAATTTTTTATGCCTGTTACAGAGATTGAAATTTATGAGGCACTGAAAGAGCAAATCGGAGATAAACCCGCCAGAATTCTTCTTGAATATATTGAGACAAAAACTGAGAAAGAATTTGAAAAGAAGAAAGATGTTCCTGCGACGAAGCAGGACATAGCAGAGCTTCGTGCAGATTTGGAAGTAAAAATAGAAAGAGTTCGTGCAGACCTTATCAGATGGATGTTTATATTTTGGGCGGGTCAGATTGGTGCTCTCATTGCAATTCTTGCACTGTTTTTCAAGTAAAATTCATTGAGCTAAATTCAAAATATGCTTAAGCTCCTTCATACTTCTGACTGGCATCTTGGAAAAGTTTTCAAGGAAACAACATTTAATTTGCTTGATATTCAGAAGCTCATACTTTATGAAATTTTAAAAATAGCAGAAGTTGAAAAACCTGATATTGTATTGATAGCTGGTGATATTTTTGATACATATACTCCTTCTTTTGAAGCTGAAAAGGTTTTTTATAGCAGTGTTGCTGATTTGTCTGCTCGGGGGTCTCTGGTTATCGCCCTTGCAGGAAATCATGATTCTCCTGAAAAGCTTCTCATATCAAGACCTTTAATAGATGGAAAACATCCAATAATAATAGTTAGCGATCCCACAGAAGATTTCAGTAACTACAACTTTGAGAATGAATCCTTCAGAATCTCCATAGAAAGAGATTTTTTCAAGATATTAATAAAGAATAAAAATTTGGTTGTTGCAGTTAAAGTCATCCCGTATGTTTCTGAGGTCAGAACAGGATTAAACAGTGAAGTTTTTCTAAACAGGGTTAAAGAAATTATGTCCTCTGAACCTGGATTTACATGTGATTATTTCATATTTTCATCACATATTTATATTCAGGGAGCTCAAATTTCAGGAAGTGAGAGAATCCTGCAGATAGGAGGTATAGATTACCTGCCATTGGAAATCTTACCTGAAAATGCAGACTATATTGCACTGGGGCATCTTCACAGATATCAGAAAATAGGCAAAGCTGTTTATTCAGGTTCAATTTATCCATTTGACATAGGCGAAATAGCCCACAAAAAAGGTGTCTGTGTTTTTGAAGGAGAAAATGAAAAATTTATAGAGTTTGAAAATAAAAATATCCCAAAAATTATAAAACTGGAGTTTGAAACAATTGAGGATGCTATCAATGGAATTCCAGATGGCGATAATCCCTGCTATGTAATCATAAAGTCCAACAGAGAGTATTCTCCTTCTGATATTGATAGATTTCTGAAGACTTATAAACAGAGACTGATAAAATGGAGATTTGATATTGAGCAGTCTGAAGAAGATATTCCAAATATTGATGTTTCCAACCTTACTGATGAGCAGATTTTTATTGAATATTTCAGGAGTAAGATATCAATACAGCCTGACAGACAGACCATATCAATGTTTTTGAAATGTCTTGAGGAAACAAGAAATGCTACCAATCAGTCTTTATATTGAAGGTCTGCACAGTTATGCAAGCCCTGTTGAGATAGATTTTACAAGGTTTTATAAGAACAAACTTTTTGGAATATTTGGAGATACAGGAAGCGGAAAATCTTCAATTCTTGATGCAATTATACTTTCAATCTATGGAGACTCTCCGAGACTCGGCAAACAGAAAAGAACAGAAGCAATAAATCCTCTCAAAGATTATATAAAAATAAGGTTTTTATTTACTATTTCAGGTCAGAAGTATCTTATTGAGAGAACAATCGGTAAACAAAACAAAGTAAAATTGAGCATACATCAGAATGGTATATTCATTCCCCTGACAGACAAGGACAAGGAGTTTGAATTAAAGATAAAGGAAATAATCGGGCTTACCCGTGATGAGTTCTGCAAGGTTGTTATTCTTCCGCAGAATAAATTTGCAGAATTTTTACAGCAGAAACCTGCAGAAAGAGCAGAAATGATTGGAAATATTTTTGATATAAATATATTCGGTGAGCCTTTATATAATACAGTTAACAATAAATTGAAGGAAACTGAAACTGCTAAGACTGAAAAGGAAAAGAGATTAAATGAACTCCAGGAAGTTACAGAAAATCTGATCAATAAGAAAGAGTCTGAATTAAAATCCATGCAGGATGAGCTTAATAAACTTTCCATAAAGCAAAAAGATTTGAATCAGAAACTTGAAGTTTTTAAAACCCTCATTCAGATTCTTAATGAAAAATCCAATTATGAACAAAAGCTCAGATTGATGGAAGAAAAAAAATCAGAGATTGAGGAAAAACGCAGGAGGCTTGAAAAACAGGAAGAGCTTCACAGAATGATAGCTGCTGCAGAAAGCGCTATTGAAATAAAGAAAAAAATTGAAACTCTTAAAGAAAGACAAAAAAATACGAAACTTGAAATAAACAGGACAGAGGCAGAATTAAAAAAAATAAACTCGTTTGTATTGAAAATCAATGAAGAAATAAGAAAAATAACAGACAGTGAAGAACAGTTCAAAGAGAAACTCAAAAAACTCGCTTTTTCTAAAGATGAGGAAAGACTTTACAATATCTTACCTTCTGTTTTACCAGATTTAAAGAAGTTTAAAGATTTAAATGAGGAAATCAGTAAACTCAATAAAAATTTAGCTCAGGAACGAACACTATATGAAAAAACTTTCAGAAATATTACAGAAATTGTTTCAACAGATACTTCTTTAAAAATTGATATAGAAGATGCTGAAAAAACGTTAGAGGAGGAGATTGAAAAGTTAAAGAATTACTTGAAGGAGCTTGAAGTTAAAAATTTAGCCTCTACCCTCAGTCGCTATCTTAAGCCAGGGCAACCATGTCCTGTTTGCGGAAGCATTGAGCATCCACAACCTTTTCAGGACAATGTTCAGGAAATTATGAAAGCTGTGGAGAATGAGATTGGAAAGCTGGAAGAGATAAAAAAGAAAATTAAACCTGAACTGAAAAAACTTATTGAAATTAGAAGCAGGATTAGCCAGGTTAATGAAACACTGAAAGAAAAGGAAGAGGTAGTTTTAACTCTTAAACTTCAAATTTCTGATAAGCTTCCTCATGAATACTGGGATAGAGCAGATGAACTTTTTTTAAGTTTAAAGAAAAAGAAGGAAGAATACGATGAAACAATAAAAAAGATAGATGAAAACAGGAACGCCTTAATCCAGAAAAATAAAATTTTAAATGAAAATTTATCTGGGCAGGCTAATATCAAAGCTCATAAGGAACAGCTGGAGATTAAGCTCAAAGAAATTGAAATAGATGTCAATAAAAATCTTGAAAATCTCAATGAAAAAACAGGCGGAACAGACCCTGAAGAACTCAGGAATCGTGCAAAATCAGAACTTGAGAATATTAAAGCTTTAGCAAAGGAAATTGAACAATGGGAGAATAGTTTAAACAAAGTTAAAGGAGCACTTAAAAGCGCAGAAGAAAGGCTTATGAATTTACCGATAAAAGAACTTCCAGATGGCGAGCCTGAAAGAACAATAAATGAACTTGAATTAATAAATCAGAATATAGCCAAAATAAATGAAAAAATTGGAAGTATTAAAGAATCAATAAAAAGAGACAGAGAGGCACTGGTTGAAAAAGGGATTTTAAGTGATGAAATAAAACACTTAAGCACCACATCAACAGTTCTTCAAAGATTAAAAAACATTCTTATTGGAAAGCAGATGGTAAAATTTCTATCAATGTATCTATTTAATGATATTATCAGGCTTGCAAACAAACTTCTTGATGATTTAATTGGCAAGAGATTCCGTCTCAACATATCTGAGAATTTAGCCTTTTCTGTAAAAGACCTTTTTTACAATAAAGACAGACCTGTGGAAACCCTGTCTGGCGGTGAAACATTTATTGTCTCCTTTGCTTTGTCACTTGCTCTTTCTTATTACATTCAGTTAAGAAGGAAAAAATCAATACAGTTCTTCTTTATTGATGAGGGTTTCAGTTCTCTTGATAAGGATTTACTTGAGTCTGTGTGTAACATATTTCAGGAACTAAGATCACAGGACAGACTTGTTGGGATAATATCACATATAAGTGAGCTAAAACAGCTTATTGCAGACCATATTTATGTATACAGAGACAACACAGGTGCAAGCAGAATCAGATAAAGAGTTTATTATTGTTTTTTCCTCTCACAGGATAGAATTTTTAAAGTTCATGGAGGAATTCATGCAGAGGTGCGACACAATTATTCTTGAGGAAGCTCCGAGTCCTTTATTTTATGAGATGCTCAGTGACAGAATCTCTATTAAAGAATACCTGCAGGAAGAAATATTTGAATTTCCAAATTTTTCTTTTCGTTTTTATGGAATGCTCAAAAATCTTTTTAAAAACGGGAAAAAAATTTTGCAGATTGAGCCATACATGGAAAGGCTATTGAAAATACATGAAATGTTTGCAGATGGCAAAACTCCTGAAGATATCAGTTCAAAAGCAGAACTTTATGAAGTATATGAAATAGAGAAAAAAGCTACAAAGTCTTTGATTGACTTTTATGAAGCATCCATAAGTAAAAATTTTAACGAGATTATAGAAGCTGTAAAAACATTTGCTAAAGCCGATGCAGAGAGGTTTCGAATTCGCGACATGCTTAGAGCTGAGGCAATTTGCAATTTTCAAGACAGCGGCAGGGTTTTTATTGAAGCAGGAGCAATTCACCAGTATTTGAGAAAGATTCTTCTGGAAAAGTTAAATAACAGGAAAGTTTTAACTGTATTTGCTCTGGAAGATACTGTTAAAAATCTGACTAAGAGAAGATGGGTATTCCCTCCAGGTGATATTCTCACACTGAGATATATATTTGAAGCCAGACAAAATGAAGAACTGGAGAGTCTTCTTTCAGCAAAAGCCTTAATTTACATAATGATTATCGAAAAGGAGGAGATGTTTCCAACCACTGATCAACCTATTCCCCATCTTTCAGATGAGTTGAGAGCAATTGAGCTTGTCAATAAGCTTTCCTTCAAAGACTGCGAAAAGCTCTATTTTGAAATAAGATTCAAAAGCAGGTTGAAAGCTTTAAACACTGTTAAAGATTATGTTTTAAAAAAGTAGCCACAGCAATAACTCTGGTAACATCCTTCATGAAGGAAAAATCAAGTTTATCAGGAGTATCCCACTGTGTATGATAATAGGGATTTCTGAACATGGCTGTATCTGTTAACATGACTGCCTGATATCCAGCATTCCAGAATGGTGCGTGATCACTAAATCTTGTTTCAATAACAAGCCAGCCACCTAAAGAGGCTCTATATGTTAAGAGATTAATTGAGGGCACATATTTTTTAGCATTTTCAAAAAGTTTAAGAAGAGATTCTGATTTTTTATTTCCTATAACTCCAATGAAGTCGCCTGTTGCTGGTCCTTTAACAAATGCTGGCAATTGCTGAGAACCCTGCTTTTTTGAGCAGTATCCTACAGATTCAAGAATTATTGCTGTGTATTTATATTTAAGCCTTTTCATCTTTTTTACAAAGTGGCTGCTTCCGATTAAAAAGTTTAATGAGAAAGGCTGGGGTTCCTCAAGTGTAAAGGCAACAAATTTTATGTTTTCAATGAAGGAGGTATCCTTTAAAATTCTTGCCAGTTCAAGCATTACAGAAACTCCGCTTGCATTATCATCAGCTCCTACTGAGCCAACTGCTGAGTCATAATGAGCTCCAATAACTAACCACTCCTTTTTTGATTTAATTCCTTCAGTGGTTGCAATTATATTTTTGTAAGTTCTGGTTTGATAATAAAATTCATCAATATCAATAATATAGCCATATTCTTTAAATTTATTTTCTATAAAATCAGCCACATCTGAAAGCTCATCATAGTTATACCAGCCATGTCTTGGAATGGATATCTTTTCAACAACTTCCCTTAATTTGTCTTCGCTGATTTTGCTTAAAGCATATTCAAGATTCATTTTCTATCCTTTCAACAATACTTAGTATATGAATTCTGCTTTCGGTGTTTACAATAATTTCTGCATGATTTAGATTAAATATATCTGAATTTTTATCAATAAGTGCGCTTTCTACAGAGACCAATCCATCACCGTATTTCCATTCAGGTGGAATAAATTTTTCAGTTAAGATTGAAACTATAGATTGTGGAAATGAGAAAATTTTTTCAGGATATAAGATAAAAGAATCGTTTTCTTTTTTTAGCTTCCATTCATAAATATTAAAAAGAGTAGGGTTAGACCCTGCGATACAGAAGAAATTTAAATTTTCAATTTTTTTAAGTGATTTAATGAATGGAGAGTCAGGTAAAAGTTCTCTTACTGCTTCAGAGTTAAGAAAATCTATTAATCTGCGTGAAATTTTTTCAATTTTTTCAGGGAAAAGTTTTAAAAAAGGCTTGAATACATGTGTTATCAAAGAAACATGCTTGACCCATTTTGCCATTGTGCTTCCTTTGTGAGGTGTTGCAATGGATATAACAGCTTTTATTTTTTCATTACAGTTTTCAATAAATTTTCTTGCAATAAGACCTCCCCTACTGTTACCGATAATAATAGTTCCTCTATCTGATAAAGAATTAGCAAACTGAACAACATTTTTAAGCTCCCCCACTGCATGATAAATAGAACTTAAAGGCTTTGTTTGATCCCATGTTATAACTGTATATCCTTTTTCTTTAAAATCATTCAAAGAAGTGAAGAGAGGCACAGAATTGCCTGTTGTGAATTTTTCTGGTAAAGTCACAGGTTTTTCTTTTAGAATTAGGTACTCCGGAGGTTTTCTTGTAAGAATACTTAAAGGAAACGCTCCTCCAAATATTCTTGTTTCAGAAGGTGATATCCACTGTAATGAGTCCATTCCAAGACCATGAATAAAAATAATAGATGGTTTATCAGGGCTTCCTTTAAAAAAGTAAATTGGAAGTTTCATTTAAAATTTTCTTCAATAAGTAAAATATCTTCCTTGCTTAATCTCCAGTCTGTAGATTCAGCATTTTCTGTAATATGCTCAATTTTTATTGCTTTTGGTATGGCAACGACTCCCTCTTTCTGAATTAACCAGTTAAGAGCTACCTGTGCAGCTGTTTTACCATATTTGATACCTATTTCTTTCAAAAATTTATTATTTGGCAGTATGCCTCTTCCAAGAGGACAGTAAGCCATTACAGTAATTTTATTTTTTATGCAGTATGGAAGAATGTCTCTTTCAATTTTTCTTTCAATAAGACTGTATTCTACCTGATTCACAACAATATCTATACTGAGACAGGCCTTTGCCTGTTCCATTTGATAAACATTGAAATTACTTACACCAATAAATCTTACAATACCTTCATTAACAAGTTTTTCCATAGCCTGCATGGACTCTTTAATTGAAACTCTGGGATTTGGAGCATGTATCAGATAAAGATCAATGTAGTCTGTTTTCAGCCTTTTTAAACTTCTGTGGGCTGCTTTTATTAAATCGCTGTATCTCAGGTTCTCAGGTAATACTTTTGTAACTATAAAAATTTTTTCTCTGGGAAAGATTTTTATTGCTTCACCAACTATTTCTTCTGAATGTCCACTTCCGTACATCTCAGCAGTATCAATCAAGCTCATTCCAAGCTCTATGCCTTTTCTTAAAGCTTTTATAGCCTCTTCATCTTTTGAATAATCAAGAATAAAACCTCCTCCAATTCCCCATGTGCCCATTCCAACTGCTGGTATTTTAACTGTTGTGACGCCAAGTTTTTTAAATTCCATTATCTTTTTCTGCCTACAGGGATTATATAAAGTGGCTGCTCGTTTTCTTTAAGATCTAAAACTTTTTTAACTTCATTATCATAAAAAGCTCCTACTGGTACAGCTCCGAGACCCAAGGCTACAGCCTGAAGTAAAAGATTTTGGGCTATATGTCCTGTTTCAATATGAACATATCTTATTCCCCTTTCTCCGTATTTTCTTGTAGTAATTTCATATACTGCGGTAATTACAAAATTTACTGCTGCTTTTTTTAACCATGGTTGCCCTATAGCTGCTTCTGAAAGAGGGATTCTCCTGTCTCCTTCTTTGATTTTGATAAGCTGGTGTTTAAACGTTTCATACCTGTAGACTCCTGCACTGAGATCTTTAACCACACCTGCTACTAAGTAAATTTTAAGCGGATAAAGAGCTCCTGCAGATGGAGCAGTTCTGCCTCCAGCTGGTTCAGTTATTCCTTGGGCCGCCCATAAAAGTTGAGAGACTTCATTCAGAGTTAGTGCCTGCTCAGAAAATTCTCTTACTGATCTTCTTTCTTTCAGAGATTCTTCAAGAGAAATATTGCTTTTCTGTCGAGGTTTTGGTAATTCAATAACTGTTTCAGCAAATGAAGATAAAACTATAAATATGATGCTAAAAATAAGTATTAGAATTTTTAAATTTTTCATTTTTCTTTCAACTTTTATATTTTCTCATGAAAAGTTTTGTCAAGATTTAATCAAAAACTGCTTATTTTTCTTGACATAAAGTTTATCTGCTGATAAAATAAGCAAAAAAATGGAGAAAATATGTGGGCTATAATTATCATAGGTTTGTTTTTATTGATAGTTTTATGGATGATTCTGATATATAACAAATTAGTTAAATTAAGAATTATGAGTGAACAGGCATGGTCTGATGTTGATGTTCAGCTTAAGCGAAGACATGACCTTATTCCAAATCTTGTTGAGACTGTGAAAGGTTATGCTTCTCATGAAAGAAATACCCTTGAAGAAATTGTAAGGCTTAGAAATTCTGCAATTGGAGCAACCACACCAGAGGAAAAAATTGAAGCAGAAAACATGCTTACAAGGGCA
>CAZDXM010000101.1:0-2269 GCA_964509535.1 uncultured Thermodesulfovibrio sp.
GTACTTTTGGAAACACTTATAAAATGGCAAAATATGTTGCAGAAGGAGTAAAGGAAACTGGAGGACAGCCTATAATAAGAAAATGTCCTGAATTGATACCTGATACAGTTATCTCATCAAGACCTGATATACAGGCAGGAATAGAAATGCAGAAAGATATTCCTGTTGTAAATATTGAAGACTTTAAAGATGCTGATGGATATGCCTTCGGCTCTCCTACAAGATTTGGTAATGTTTCTGCCCAGCTTAAAAATGTTGTAGACCAGCTTGGTTCATTATGGATGCAGAAAATTTTTGAGGGAAAGCCTGCTGGCGTGTTTGTATCTACTGGTACCCTGCACGGTGGGCAGGAAAGCACAATACTTACATTTATGACAGTATTGCTTCATTTAGGATGTGTGATTGTAGGACTGCCATACTCAGTTCCTGATTTGTATTTAACAAAAGGCGGAGGTTCTCCCTACGGACCGGGTCATGTTGCAGAGGCTGAAAATAAAAGAGAGATTGATGAAAATGAAGCAAATATATGTAAAGCTTTTGGTAGAAGACTTACTGAAATAGCAAGAAAGCTTAAAGGATAATTTTATTTAAATGCAATATCCAGAATCATCATAAGGGTGAATCCCATAATTAGTCCGGCAGTGGCAATGTCAGAGTTTCCGCTTCTCTGGGATTCAGGAATTAATTCCTCTGCTGTAACAAAAATCATCGCACCTGCAGCAAATCCCAGTGCATATGGTAGAAGATTCTGCATTAATTCAACAAATAAAACACCGATAAAAGCAAAAACGGGTTCAACCAAGCCTGAAAGTTGTCCATAAAAGAAACTTTTACCATTTGATATACCATCGCTTCTTAAAGGCATTGATATGGCGAATCCTTCTGGAATGTTTTGAATTCCTATCCCAAAAGCAAGAATAACTGAAGCAGTGAGGCTCACAGATTCAGGGTCTATTCCATGTGCTCCGAATGAAACTCCTATAGCTAATCCTTCAGGAATATTGTGTAATGTTACTGCCAGAACAAGAAGCGTGCTTCTTCTAAAAGATGTTTTTATACCTTCTGCTTGGTTAGCAGGCGATTGTAAATGCAAATGAGGTAAAATCATATCAATCAATCTGAGAAATGCCGCACCTGAGACAAATCCTGTGGCAGGAGGTATCCAGGCAGGAAGATTCAATTTCTGAGACATTTCAATTGCTGGTTCAAGAAGTGACCAAAAACTTGCTGCAATCATAACTCCAGCTGCGAATCCAAGTGCTGTATCAAGAAGTTTTTTATTTACATCTCTAACAAATAAAACCATCGCTGCCCCGAGAGCTGTTAATCCCCATGTAAACCCTCCTGCTATAAGAGCCTGAACAGGTGAAGAAATGGATTGCATGAAATTTTCAATCATTTTATATATTATAATATACTGTACCTTTCGGGAACTTGAAGCAAAGTATGGACTTGCCTATTACAACAAACCCTATAAAGAAGTCTGAAACTGGATACCTGAAAAACCGCAGAAGGCTTGGTGACTCCTTTAAATATTGACTTTGAACTCAAGAAGTATCTGAATAATCGAGGAGAAAAGAAACTCAACTTCAAACCAGAGCAGGAGTTCAAAGATCCCTTTGGCACTCAGCAGAATATTGAGGCTATACTCAGGTAAAAAATAAACTCTTGCACAGCGTGTTAAGATTCCCTGTGCAGGAGTATTTTAATAACTCCACCTTTTGAACCTTCTCCAATCCAGTAACCCGCAGTTCCTTCTATAACTATCTGTCCTTCAATCATTCTCATTCCTACTGCATCTAAAGCATTACCTTTTATGAGAATTGATCCACCTTCCATTCTATCTCCAATAAAGTTTCTTGCATTTCCATGAACAATAATTTTGCCTTCCTTCATCTCCTTTCCTATATAATTACCTGCATTACCGAATATAACTATCTGTCCACCTGTCATCTGCATCCCAACATGGTATGCTTTATTTCCAGATATTTCAAGTTTGCCACAGGGATGCCTGAATCCAAGACCTGAAATACTTGCTGAATATACCGTGAGATTTAATCTCATTGTATCACTTTCTTTAATTATCTCATGATATGTTCCTGATATGAAAAAGCCAATAAAACCTCCTCCAAAATACTCAGGTAAAATATTATTAAAAAGTTTTTCAACATCATTTAGAGAAAGAGAGCAGTCTTTTGAAATTTTTAATCCGAAGTTGAAATTTTTCTCTATACTGTAACGATCAACCTTCCATTTTGGTGTATCTGAA
>CAZDXM010000102.1:0-3330 GCA_964509535.1 uncultured Thermodesulfovibrio sp.
GAGTTTTTATTGCATTCTTACCTATACGAATTTTATGCTTTCCAGAGAAGTCAATCTCACTTATATCAATATCTGAGAGCTCAACTTTAAGAATCGGTGGATAAAGCAAATTCTTTCTTGCTCTTTTAAAAAGTTCATTAACAAACTCTTCCATCAAATTCCTCTCAGAAAGGCTTTAAATACGGGATGATTATGTTTTTCAGCGATCTCTTTAACTTTTTTGAAGTCTCCTTCCTTGAAAGCAAAGTAAAGCTCAATCTGATAATCCCTGTGTTCATCCCATCTTTTTCTTGCTTGAGCCATAAGCTCAATTAATGCATGAAAGCTATCAGATGTTGTCTTTTCAATCTCTCTAACCTCACTTATCTTTTTATCGCTTATGCTGACTCTGTGCCACAAAGAATATGGAATGGAAGTCAAAATATGTTCAAGGTTAACCTCATCTTCTTTGCTGAACCATGCTAAAGCTTTTGCATACTTTAGAAGACTTTGTTCTGCCCGGTTTGAAATACTGTAAAGATCAGAGCAAATATAGTTGTAGTAGTGGCAGCCATGACATCTTGAAAAATCCTTAACAGTTGAGTAATGACAGTAAACCTCCTGAGTTATGTAATCAAGAAAAAGTTCAGCGTCCTCTGAAAGCTCAATTTTTGCTATCTCTTCTTTTATTTCTTTGACTTCCTTTTCTTCAGGTATTTCTAAATCTATATCGTGATTTTTAAATCTTCTTTCTATTTCTTTTTTGAATTCTTCAGATGCTTTATTTATAAAATCTGTAACAGCATTTATCTCATCAGTGTGATTATGTGAAAGAATAAACTTAATCATCTCTTCTGTTAGAGAGCTTTCTCTAAGAAGGCTATCATCTATTCCTCTTCTTATTGCTCTTTTTCTTAATGGATGAAGACTGCTAGTTTCAACAGCAACATCAAATCTGTCACAGAGAGGTGGTATAAGTTTTGTTGTCCCTGTATCATGATAATTAATTGTTGCAAAAAATGCTTTCGGAGTTTTAATTATAAGTGTTTCACCTCTGTAACTCCAGATGTTTCTGTCAACCTCGTTAAGAATTATATTCTGTTTGCCAACAGGAAGACGATTTATTTCATCAATAATAACAACAGGTGAATATGGAATTATCTTCCATCGGATAACTTCTTTTCCTTTCCTTTCAAGCACCCCAAGATCAAGCACTGCTTTTATTTTTTCCTCTGTCTGCTCAGGATGACCGTGAATTGTTGTAGCCTGAACAAACTCAAGAGGAAGCCCTTTTACCAATGAAGCCATTCTTTCAGAAGAGGTTGTTTTCCCACTTCCATAACCTCCAAAAACAAGCTCTTTTCCATCAAGTAGCAAAATAAAGATTCCAAAAAGAATAACCGGATCATAGGAGTTATCATTTAAATATAGTGTCTCCTCACCAAAATAGAGATTGCATGCAATTGTTTCATAAAGTTTCAGAATTTTTCTCTGCATAATTTATTTTAACCTTCTGATAAATGAATTGGAAAATTTTAAAAGCAAATTTATAAAATATGGTATATTTAAAAAATTATGGATGCAGAAAAGATTTTGACTGAACTCGGATACACTTTGCCCTCTCCAGTAAAGCCAGCAGGCTCTTACATACCTGCCTTAAAGGTTGGGAACTTTCTATTTTTAAGTGGAATACTTCCTTTTAGAGAAAGGAATGTTTTTAAAAAAGGCAAGGTCGGCAAGGATTTATCAATTGAAGAAGCTCAGCAAGAAGCAATTCTGGTTGTTCTAAATGCTTTAGCAATTGTTAAGGATTTTTTAGGTAGTTTTGAAAAAGTTAAACAATGTGTGAAAATTACAGGATATATAGCTTCAGCTAAAGATTTTACTGAGCAGCCAAAGGTTCTTAACCCAGCATCTGAGCTTATGACAAAAATATTCGGTGAAAGAGGAAAACACTGCAGGGTTGCTGTGGGAGTATATAATCTTCCATTTGATGCGGCTGTTGAAATGGATTTTATTTTTGAAGTTAAATAAAGGATTTGAAATTGCTTTCAGAGTCAGAAAAAGAAGTTGCGAAAAGATTTATAAAGGAACTCACCCCATCAGAAAAATACATTTTTTTGAATAAGTTGAAAGAAGCGATTTATGTAAAAGGCTATACAGTTGATGAGGATCTTTTTTATTACTGTTATTTTTTTACTCTTAAGGAAAGACTGAGGGCTATAACACCTTACAGAACTAATGGCTTTTTAAGATATATTTTTGCTGAAGGTTTGAAGGACATTGAGGATTCCATAAAAGAGTATGAAGAAAGGCTTGAAAAAAAGAAAACTCAGAGGATGTTAGATAAGAAAAAGATAGAATATGGTGGTTTCTGAATAAGCTTATTTGGAGTAAAGGAAGGGGGTGATTATGATTTCACCTTCAACATCAGAAACCGTCCAGTGTCTCGGAATTAATTCAGCATTTGTTTTTACATATCCTATTGGTTTGAACCTGTATTCTTCCACTTAATTTTTATGGAATTTCTGGTGGTTTAATTTTTAAATCTTCCCCAGAAAGAGCCTCTATAAGAAAGGTTTTCAGTGCTTTCTTTTCATCTTCAGTTAAATTAAGAGGTTTTAATACTTTATTACCTTCTCCTCCTCCTTTGTTAAAAAAGTCAATAACTTCATCAAGGCTCTTAAATATACCATTATGCATATAGGGAGAAGTTTTTGCAACCTCCCTTAGTGTAGGTGTTTTAAAGGCTTTATAATCTTGTTTTTTCTTTGTTTTAAAATATCTGCCAAGGTCTTCTTTTACATTCATATAATCGGGATATTTGTTAATTTTAGCTATATAACGCCTCGTAGTTATGAATTTATCCTCATTAACATACTTAGGATTTTCCGGAACGTTCAAAGCATGAAATTTCTGATCACTTAAGTAAGCGCCATAATGGCATTCAATGCATTTCCCCTTACCTTTAAAAATCTCAAGACCCTTTTTAGCCTCTTCAGTCAAAGCATTTTTATCTCCTCTTAAGTATCTATCAATTGGTGCATTATTGGAAATGAGAGTTCTTTCAAAAGCAGCAATCGCTTTTGCAATTAATTTAATATTTACCTCCTGCCCGAAGATTTTTTTAAAAGCTTCCCTGTATTCTGGTACAATTCTGATTTCTTCTTCAACAAAATCAAGATTCTGATTCATTTCAAAGGCTGACATAATTGGAAATTCTGCTTGCTCTTCAAGAGTTTTTGCTCTTCCATCCCAGAAAAGGGATTTAGCATAAGCTGTATTTATTATTGTTGGAGCATTCCTTAAGTTTCTTGTTGTAGGATAACTTAAAGATATTTCAGAGGCATC
>CAZDXM010000103.1:0-6716 GCA_964509535.1 uncultured Thermodesulfovibrio sp.
CAGAGCTTTCAATGAGTTCGGTTTGTTTTTTGGTGTTTTCATATAAATATTCAAGTCCTTTTATGAGTTCTAAACTGTTTTCTTCTGTAGTTTTTATCGTTGATGTAAGATGCTCTGAAAAAAGTTTAAATATATCATTTAGCTTTAAGATTTGTTCGTCTGAAAATTCATGCTCTGTCATCTTTTTTTCCAGTATTCCATATTCTTTTTCAATTGATTTGTAAAGCTTTTTAATAGGACCTACTACTTTTACTGTAAGATAACCACAAAGAAATAAACAGAAAAGTATCAGGATAAAAAAAGTAATAAAAATTTTCCCTTTTGTATCAAAAAATGGAAAATATTCATATACTATGCTACCTAAAAAACTAACAAGAATAGCAAAGGGAAGAGCAAAAAAAAGGTAGTTTTTAATGACTTCTCTCATTTTTTTCTTACCCTCCGATAAAGTCTGTAATTTTTTACCCCCCCCCCGATAAGAAGGAGCATCAGTAAAAGAATTTTCATCTCAAGCTCCCGGTAACACTTTTTTTATTACATTTATTAAATCTCCACCAGAGACTGGCTTTACAAGCCAGCCTGTGGCACCAAGTTTTTTAGCTTCCTCTCTTTTTTTCTGCTCACTTTCTGTAGTAAGAATTAAAATTGGAACAAATCTCAAAATAGGTCTTACATTTTTTATAAACTCCAATCCATCCATTACTGGCATATTAATGTCTGTAATTATAAGATTGGGCTTAAGTCCTGATTTTATTTTATCTAATGCTACCTGACCATTTGAGGCAGTTTCAACTTTAAATCCCTGCATTTCAAGAGCTGTTTTTAGGCTCATAATCATTGTAGCTGAGTCATCAACTATTAAAATCGTTTTGCTCATTTATTTCCCTCCTTCAGTAAAAAACATCTTTAAATCCTCCTGTTCTGGAAGTGCTATTAATTCGGGTTTAAATACAAACAAAAGCTGAAAACAGGCAGTGTGAATGTGGCTGAGTTCGCTTAAATCCACTTTGGGCTTTTTTCTTTCAAGAAACCAATTAAATAAAGCCTCTGCATCTTCAATACTTACTAAATCAGTAAGCTTTGCGGTGTTATTTTTAAATTCTACTGGCATTTATTAACTCCTTTGGATTTATTATCAATAAAACTGAACCATCTCCCATTATTGCAGTGCCTGAAAAAACTCTCATATTTGCAAGAAATCCTATAAAGGGTTTAAGAATTATATCTGCTGTTTCATGAAATTTATCTACCACTATTCCTGTTAGTTCTCCTTTTATTGAAAGGACAAGCACGGCAAATTCTGCATCTTCATTTGTGATATGAGGTTTGTTTATATCAAGCAAATCATTTAGATAAAAAATTGGCACAATTTTGTTTCTTAAAACAGTAGTCATCTTGCCTTTCACTTTTTTAATTTTTTGTTTTGAAACCCTAACAGTTTCAACAACTGATTCCATTGGAACACCGTATTTTCTACCTGCAGATTCAATAATCATTACATGGGATACAGCCATTGAAAGAGGTAAAGAAAGAGTAATGGTTGTGCCTTTATCTATGGCTGATTGAATCCTGACAGAGCCTCCAAATTTTTCAACTGCTGTTCTTACAACATCCATGCCAACACCTCTACCTGAAAGGTCTGTAGCAGTCTCTGAAGTTGAAAAACCAGGTAGAAAAATTAGATTTATTGCCTCATTTTCCTTCATTTTTTCAAACTGTTCTTCAGTTATCAATCCTTTCTGGTAGGCTATAAGTTTAATCTTTTCAGCATCTATTCCTTTTCCATCATCAATAACTTCAATTAATACATGGTCTGCCTCATGCTTTGCTCGTAATATAATTGTTCCAGTTTCAGGTTTTCCCTTAGAGATTCTCTCTTCAGGTGTTTCAATTCCATGGTCAAGGCTGTTTCTAACAATATGAATAAGAGGGTCTGAAAGAGATTCAATTACATTTTTGTCTGCCTCTGTTTCTTCTCCTTCAATTATAAGCTTTACCTTTTTATTAAGTTTTTTGGATAAATCTCTCACAAGTCTTGGAAATCTTTGAAATACTGTGGAAACAGGAACCATCCTGATTTGCATTATTGCATCCTGCATTTCCTCGGAGATACGATTTAAAACACTGTATTGGGCTTTTATCTCCTTTGAAAGTTCTGATATGCCATAAAAATTATCTGCCTTTTGGGCAAGATAGGGAAGGCTATTTTTAGCAACAACAAATTCACCAATTAGATTCATGAGTCTGTCAATTTTTGTTTCATCCACTTTCAAAACCTTGCTAACAACATGTGGTAAAGAGACTTCTTTTTCTTGTGGCTCAGTAGAAGTAAAAGTGACTTCAGGAGAAACTGCTTCTTCAACTTTTTCCGATGCTAAAGAAAAACCACATTTTTTTTCTATCCATTTTTTAAGTAGATTAAAATCATCTGGAGAAGTCTTTTGGGATATTTCTTTAAATTCATTGAGAAATTCGGTTTTACCTAAAGAAATCAATCCATTTTCAATGCTTGAAATAATGGATTTCAAAATATTTGATTTTATTAAATTATTTTCTATAGTTCTCAGTTTTTCAAGGACAGTTTTTTGACTATTAAGAATATTTAAAAATTCATCAGGGAATTCAGCCTTTTCTTCTTTTTGGGGAATTAATACAGGTTCTTTCTCAAACTTGAATACGGGAGGTGCCATTGTTTCAAGACTTTGTAAAAGAGCTTCAATAATGTTTCTTGTCTCTGGTAAATGCTCAATTAAAAGCTCAATCCATCTTAACACAGAAGCAAAATATAGCTCAGGAGAAGACAGCTCAATAAGACTTTTTACAGCATTTTTAAAAGTTTGAATATTATTTTCCTCTAAGTATTTTCTTGCATCTGAGACAAAATCTTCATAAACAGGTCCGCCATTCTTTCACCTTGAGGAATTATTAAATTGGTAAATTCAATATCAAAGAATTTTACCTGATCAAGAACATATTTAAAATGTTCAGAAAGTTCTTCTTTATTGGCAGAGGATAAAAGCTCAAAGTTAGATATGCATTGATAAATATCCATTAATGAAGGGTCAGGAATCTCTTCTCTTAAGTAAGACCTTGCCCATATAAGTTCTGGAGTATTTCTTACAAGGTAGAGGGGGTCTTCACCTTTGTAAAAACATTCAGCCTCAGGTGAATACTGAATAAAAATAATTTTTTTGCCCTTTAATGCCTCCTTTACTGCTTTTATTCGGAATTCTTCAGGTATAATTGAAAAATCAAAAATTTGTTCTGTAATCTTTTCTTTTTTCTCAGGTTTTTCTAAAATTTCCTTTTCTTTTTTTTCAGGAGCTTTTAAAAATTTCTCTTTTATTACCTTAGTCTTTTCTTCTGCTGATTGAATTGAATTATGAGAAAGTGAACCTGAATCCTCTATCTCATCAATCATTATTGAGACTATATCCATTGCCTCAAGAAGAAGGTCTGCTATTTCGGAACTGTAAGGAATTGTGCCTTCTCTTACAAGATTCATTAAATCTTCTGAAGCATGTAAAAGATTTGTCATGGAAGGAAAATCAAAAAGTCCTGAATTACCCTTCAGAGTATGAACAATACGAAAAAGCTCATTTAAAAGAGCTTTGTCTTCAACATTTTCTTCAAGGGCGATTAAAATCTCACCAATTCTCTGTAGATAATCTCTGCTTTCAATAATAAACTGTTCAAGTAAAGAATTACTCATAGGACGCTCCTGTTAAAAGTTTACAGTAATTTAAAAATTCTTCTGGTTTAACAGGTTTAATGATATAAAAATTAGCTCCTTCCTCAAAGGCTTTATCAATATCTTTTTCTTCAGCCTCTGTGGTAACCATAATAACTGGTGATTGCTGAACATTTTCAGATTCCCTTAATTTTTTTACAAAGGAATAACCATCAAGTTTTGGCATGTTTATATCAACTATGTACAGGTCATAATCATTTATTAATGCTTTTTCAAAGGCTTCTAAACCATTTAAAGCTTCTTCAACTTCAAAACCTGCATCCTCAAGAATTTTTTTGTGATACATTCTTACTGTTGCTGCATCATCTACCACTAAAATTTTTTTCATTTGTCTTCCTCCAGAGGTTTCTGATATACGATGGCTTCAGGAAATTTTCTTATTTTGAAGATAGGAGATATTCTGCTCATTGATTCTGAATGCCCAAGATAGATAAAACCACCAGGGAGCATTGAATCAAATAGATTCTCAACTGCTATTTTTCTTGATAAATCATCAAAATATATGAGAAGGTTTCTGCAGAATACAATATCCAATCCTCTATATCTTTTTGTTTCTTTTGTGTCTGTAATATTTACCCTTGTGAATTCTACTGAATTACGGAGCTCTTCGCAAATCTGATAATATCCATTCCCGAGGTATTTAAAATATTTTTGAATGATTGACCTTGGAAGATTTTGAACTGAACGCTCAGAGTAAATACCTTTTTTAGCATTATCAAGAGCATTTGTGTCTATGTCAGAAGATATAATTTCCACATCCCATTTATCTATTTCTTTCCAGTATTCAAGAAGATATATGGCAATTGAATAGGGTTCTTCTCCTGTTGAACTCGGAATTGACCATATTTTAATTATATCTCCCCTTCTTTTTCTTGGTAGTATTTCAGGAAGCATCCTGTTAACCATGCATTGAAATTGATATTCCTCTCTAAAAAAATAGGTTTCATTTACTGTCAAAGTATTTATTAAATTTTGCAATTCCTTACCAGATGATTCAAATCTCAATAAAATAAAATAATTTTTAAAGCTGTTCTGACCTGTTGCTTTTATTCTCTCAATCAATCTTCTGTCAACAAAGTATCTTTTGCTTTGGTCAAAGATGATACCTGTTTTTCTGTAAAAGTATTCCCTGAATTTTTCAAAGTCATCATCTGTTATTTTTATTTCAGGTTCATTTTTTAATAAACATCTATTGTTCACCAATCCTCCTTAATGCTATGTCAGCAGCAAATTGAATATAGGGTTCATTTTGAAATCTTTCCTTTATTTTTTTTATTGCTGATGTAGCTTCTTCTGTTCCTACTTCTGAAAGTAAATCAAGAGCAGTAGCGCAAACATTTATATTTTCATCTTTTTCAATTACTTCAATAAGCCATTTAACCACCTTTGGATGTCTCAAAGATTCAAGGATATTTATGGTAAATATTCTGATATCAGGGTCTTTATCTTGAAGTAATTTTTCAATATAGGGAGCAATAGTTTCAGGAACCTGCTTTAAAGCTTCAACTGCTGAGTTTCTTAAATGGGCATCATCGCTTTTTAGACAATTAATCAGCCCTGAAATTGCTATTTCATCTCCGATTGCTATAAGAGAACTTATTATAATTTCCCGAACTGCTATGTCTTTTTCTTTAATAAGTTGTTCTAATAAATAACTTGATGCTTCTTTATACTCTGCAAGGTCTCTTGCTGCCCATCTTCTTTCTGTTGAGCTTTCGCTTGAAAGTTGGGTTATTAAACCTTCAAAATTTCTTTGAATTTTTCGTCTTTCTTCTTTTATTTCAACTACTTTTTCTTCCTTTTTTTTTATTGGCATCTTTCACCTCATCCATCATTTTTTGCCCATTTAATTATTTGTTTTGCTATTTTTTCTGCAGGTAAAACCACTGTTGCACCACCTCTCTCTATCAATTCTCTTGGCATTCCAAAGACTACGGCGGATTCTTCTGATTCAGCGATTGTTTTACCTCCTCTTTTTTTAATCTCAGTGAAAGCATCTGCTCCATCATAGCCCATACCTGTGAGCATGACAGCTAAAATTTTACGGGGGTCACAATGCTCCAGTGCTGAGCGTCCAAGAATTTCAACAGAAGGATGCCATAAAAAGGATGGATTTTCAGGTTTAGAATGAACAATTAGTTTTTGAGCTCTTCTTGCTAATACCACATCAGTACCACCTTTTCCAATATATATTGTTCCTGTTTCAACTGGTATAGGATGGTCAACTTCAACAACATTGAGTTCACAAATAGAGTTCAATCTTTCAGCAAAGGATTTTGTAAATGTAGGAGGCATATGCTGTGCTACTATTACAGGCATTGGAAAATCAGCAGGTAGTTCAGGAAGAATTTCCTCAAGAGTTCTCGGTCCACCTGTGGAAACACCAATTAATACAAACCGTTCATCTTTAGTAGAAATTTCTTTGGGAGGAGAGGGTTTTAGAATTTTTTCCCTCTCCTCCCTGATTTTTCTTACAAGTGCTTTTGTTTTTAATTTAGCTCTGGTTGCACCCTTTACCTTTGAAATAATTTCATCCCTTATTTCATCAATGTTTAAGGAAATAGTTCCGCCTGGTTTCGTAACATAATCAACTGCACCTAAATTTAAAGCTTCAAAAGTTGCAATCGCTCCTTTCTCAGTTAAAGAAGAAACCATCACAACAGGCACAGGTCTCTGATTCATAATATGAGCCAAAGCTGTAATACCATCCATCTCAGGCATGTTGATGTCAAGAGTGATAACATCAGGCTGAAAACTGAGATTTTTCTCTATTGCTTCTTTACCGTTTCTGGCAGTTTCAATTATAAAATCTCCTTCTTTCTCAAAAATCTCCCTTAAAAGTTTTCTCATCAATGCAGAGTCATCAACAATGAGAATTTTTGTCATTCTTCAGTCTCTGTTTTTTCTAATTCTTTTAATTCTTCTTTGTTAAGTAATTCTTTAGGTTCAATGATTTGTATTATTC
>CAZDXM010000104.1:0-10622 GCA_964509535.1 uncultured Thermodesulfovibrio sp.
CTTCATATCTTCCTTTTGTAATAATCTCCCAGATGGTATCTTTATCACTTTTTTTCTCTTTAATAAGAAGAATTTCTATTTTTCCTCCTGTTGGTTTTCTTCCAATCAATCTTGCAGGAATAACTTTTGTATTGTTTAGAATGAGCAAATCTCCTTCTGCCATATAATCAACTATTTCAAAAAAAAATCTATGTTCTATTTTTCCTGTATTTTTATCTACAACAAGGAGACGAGCTCTGTCTCTATTCATCAATGGTTTCTGGGCAATTAATTCTGCAGGTAAAGGGTAATCAAGCTCAGTTGTTTTCATCTATTAAACTTATTTCTGTTTCTGGATAAAAATATTTAAGAATTTCTTTGTAATTTTTTCCTTCCTGAGCCATCTGAAACGCACACCACTGACACATCCCAACTCCATGACCAAATCCATTACCCTCAAAAACTACGCTATTTTCTTCAATTCTTACAGATTTTATCATTGTGCTTGGCAGGGCACTCCAGTTAAGAAGCTTTCTCAGTTCTGTTGCTTTTATCACTTTTTTATTTCCTCCGTCACTGAACTCAATTTCCTTTACTCTGCCTGTGCTTGTATATGACAATATGCTGACCTCTGATATTTTTTCCATTGATAAAGCCCTTTCAAGCATTTCAAAGGGAATTTTTTTCTCCCAGATAGAATAAGGAGAGGGAGTAGATGGAACTATGACAGGCTTTAAATAAGGATAATCTTTACCGAAAACTTCCTTAGGATCCTCAGTTTTCCCCACACTGCATGCATGATAGAAAGCCATTATTGGTTCTCCAAGATAGGTCAGTATCTGACCTTTTGTTTCTTTAACAGCTTTTTGCACCTCCTGTGTTCCTTCATCTCCCTTGTATATCTGATGAAATACTGAAGATGTAACATCATAAAAGTTTTTTGTTCTATTGCGGATAATATGTGCCACAGCATATGTTCTTGCTAAAACTGCCTGAGCTTTAAGTGCTTCTTCTGGCCAGTGAATTCCAATTTCTGAAGTAACGACTCCTTTTACATATTCTTCAAGATCTATAACATTTATGAGAAAATATCCATCGCTGCCCTTCCATATCTCAATTTCTCCCTGATATGTTGAACCACTTACTATTGTTTTTCCAGATACTTTTTTGAGTTTTTCCAGATCATTTACTAAAGGTCTTCTGTCTCCGATGAGAACCCTAATATATGAATTTCCATTTTTATCTAATGCAAAAGCCTGAAATGTAAAACTTAGAGTAACTATGAGTATTAATAGTCTAAAAACCTTCATTTTCTGCTTAAAAGATAAAATATTAGACTGAGTATAATACTTAGCAGAATTGATGTTCCGAGCGGGAAATATAGAACGAAATTTCTTTTCTCAATCACTATATCTCCAGGAAGTCTGCCAATAAAGGGGAGCTTACCGGCAAATGTTAACAGAAGTCCAAGAATAATAATTATAAATCCAAAAATAATTAGAAATTTTCCTATCTCATTCATAGTTTATTTCTTTAAGATATCTTTCAGCCTCTGAATAAATACATCCGCAGTATTTCTGTCTGTAAAGCTCTAATTCCTTAGATAAATTCATTGCTTCTCTGAAACCATTTCTAAAATCTTCTGGAATAAAATTAATGCCATTTTTTTTACCAACTTCTTTTCCAATTTCTACTATTTTATCAAACTTCTGATAAGGACTTACCAGCAAAGTTGTTGTAAAATTTTCTATTCCCATTTGTGTAGCTTTCTGAGCAGTTCTTTCAAGTCTTATTCTATAACATATACAACAACGATCTTTTTCATTCCCTGAAACCATTCTTATAAATTTATAAAAATCTTTGTAGTCTTCATTGTAGAGCACATGTAGACCCCATAAATGCTGGAGTTTTTTTAAAGACTCCAGTCTCATTCTGTATTCAGTATAAGGATGAATATTAGGATTATACCAGAAAAGAATCACCTCAAAGCCTCTATTTTTCAAAACATTTACAGGATGTATGGCACAGTTGCTGCAGCATGTGTGAACTAAAATTTTCATGTTTAAAAAAGTTTTTCAGGAACTCTTCTTTTCAAAACCTCATATGCAAGCCGGGTTGCCACCCTTCCACGTGCTGTTCTTTCAATGAATCCTTCCTGCATGAGATATGGTTCATAAACATCTTCAATTGTATCCTTATCCTCTCTCAGAGAGGCTGCTATTGATTCAATTCCGGCTGGCCCACCATTGAATTTTTCAATTATTGTGAGGAGGATTTTTCTGTCCATGTTATCAAGCCCGTAGTCATCAACATCCATTGCAATAAGAGCTTCACGTGCTATTTCAATATCTATTGTTTTTTTATTTTTTACCTGTGCAAAATCCCTTATTCTCTTAAGCAATCTGTTTGCAACTCTTGGTGTTCCGCGAGACCTTCTTGCAATCTCCATGGCTGCATCCTCATTTATTGAAATACCAAGTATTTTTGAGGATCTCTTTACAATATCTTTCAGTTCCTCAGGACTGTAAAACTCAAGTCTGAAAACAACCCCGAATCTGTCTCTTAAAGGAGATGTAATAAGTCCTGTTCTTGTTGTAGCGCCTATAAGAGTAAATCTTGGAAGATTTATCTTGATTGAGCGGGCAGATGGTCCCTGCCCCACTATTATGTCAAGAGTGAAATCCTCCATTGCAGGATAAAGAATTTCTTCAACCACTCTCGGAAGTCTGTGGATTTCATCAATAAATAAAATATCTCTATCAGAAAGATTTGTAAGAATTGCAGCAACATCTCCTGCTCTTTCAAGCACAGGACCTGATGTGCTCTTTATATTTACTCCCAGTTCATTTGCTATAACTGCTGAAAGAGTCGTTTTTCCAAGACCTGGAGGACCGCAGAAGAGAACATGATCAAGTGGTTCTTTCCTTAAAAGAGCTGCTTTAATGAAAACTTCAATATTTTCTTTGATTTTCTGCTGACCAATAAATTCTCTCAAATTTTTTGGTCTCAGTGTTATATCTAAGAGCTCGTTATTCTCCATGTCTGCTTGCAAGGACAGCTAAACACTCCTTTATAATATTAGTTTCATCCTTATCCTTACTGTATATTTTATCAAGAACATCTCTAACTTCTGTTTTTTTATAACCCAGATTTACAAGAGCGGATAAAATATCTTCATAAATCTTATCCCTTTCATATTTGAGAGATGGTAGCACACCCTTTAATTCAACAAAAATTCTCTGCGCTGTTTTTCTACTTATTCCAGGAATTCTGCTTAAAGCTCTCAGATCCTCCTCAGCAATTATCTTCTGCAGGCTTTCTCTATCATAAGTAGAAATAATATTCATTGCAATCTTTGGACCAATCCCTGAGATTTTAATTAATTCTTCAAAGAGTTCCTTTTCATAGGGTTCTAAAAACCCGTAAAGTTCAACTGATTCTTCTTTTAAGATAAAGGATGTGTAAATCTGTATATTCTGTTCTCTTTGAATATACTGAGAAACTCTGAAAGGCACCCTTACTGAAAAACCTAAATCTCCAACCTGAAGCACCAGTCTGTTGGGTTTAACTGTAACAACCCTGCCTTTTATAAAGTCAAACATTTATTTATTTTAACACTTTTAAGTAATTTCTTGAGTTTATATGACATATTGCAACAGCAAGAGCATCTGCACAGTCATATGAGATTTTTCTGTCAAGGTTTAAAAAATTGCCAACCATAGTTTTAACCTGCTTTTTATGAGCTCTTCCGTATCCTGTAAGTGCTTTTTTAATCTCTGTGGAGCTGTATTCATAAACTGAGATTTCATTCTGAGCAGCTACCAGAAAAGCTATTGCTCTTGCATAGCTTAAAATAAATGAAGAGGGAATTTTTTTACCTACGAAAACTTTTTCAACAGCCATTTCATCCGGATTATAAGTTTTAACCACTTCCATCAGCAATTGATATATATATTTCAACCTTTCGGGTAGATTGAGATGATGAGACAAATTAAAAGTACCGGCGTGAATTAATTTCATGGAAGTGTCTATTATTCCAAATCCAAAGTGTCTGCTTCCCGGGTCAATACCTATAACAGTCATTGTCTTAATCTTTTTTTTGTAACAGGTATTTCAAATAGAATATCTTCAACAAGTTCACATAATATATGACCGAGAGTAATATGAGTCTCCTGAATTCGCGGTGTTTCCTCTGATGGAACTGCAAAGGCATAATCAACCCTTGATATAAGCTTTTCACCCTTTTTACTTGTAAAGGCAACTGTTTTGAGCCCTCTTTTTTTGGCAACTTCAACAGCCTTTAAAACATTTCTTGAAGACCCGGATGTGCTTATTCCAATAGCAATATCACCTTGCTGACCGAGAGCTTTTATCTGCTTTGCAAATACCTCAGAGTAATCATAATCATTTGCAATTGCTGTAAGAACAGCCATATCGGTATTTAAAGCAATTGCTGGAAGTCCGGGTCTTTCTCTCTTAAATCTGTTTACAAACTCAGCTGCAATATGGGATGCATCAGTGGCACTTCCACCATTACCAAAGATTAGAATTTTACCACCTTCATTAAGTGTTTTTGCAATTAATTCAGCCACTTCTTTAATTAAAGTGATATTTTCTTTAAAAAACTGCTCCTTAACTCTGATTGAATCATCACAAGCTTTTTTAATTTTCTCTTCTATCTCCATTATCCTTCCTCCTTAAAACAGGGATAAAGTTTGTCATAGGTTTCAAGAATATGTTCCGGAACAACCCGAACATCTTCAAGTATTGTCATAAAGCCCACATCTCCTGCCCATCTTGGGACAATATGCCAGTGAAGATGTTCATCAATGCTTGCTGAGGCAACAACTCCTATGTTAAGTCCTACATTGAATCCATCAGGATGCATTACTTTTTTTAGACATTTTAAAGATTTAACCGTAAGAAGCATACACTCTGTAAGCTCTTCGGTGTTAAGCTCTTCAAGACTGTGAACATGTCTATATGGAACAACCATGAGATGCCCTGAACTGTAAGGATATTTGTTCATTATGATGAAGGCAAGATTTCCTCTGTATAAAATTAAATTTTCTCTATCTTTGTCTTCCTTAGGCTTGTCGCAAAATATACAACCTTTTTCCTTTTCACCTAAAATATATTCAATTCTCCAAGGTGCCCAGAGAACTTTCATTTTAGCCTCCTCAGTGCTTCCTGTGCATCTTCCCAGGTAAGCCATTTATCTTTTCTGTTTCTGAGTAAATAGGCAGGGTGAAAGGTAGGAATAACAGGGATATTATCGTAATAAAATACATTACCTCTTATTTTTGATATATGAATATCTTTAACTTTCCCTGACATACCCTTTAATGCGTATGTTGCTATTTTACCGAGAGTCATAATAACTTTTGGAGAAATAATTTCTATCTCTTTTTTCAAATAATCAGAACATGCTAAAATCTCTTCCTCTTGAGGGTCTCTATTTCTTGGTGGATGACATTTAACAGTATTGGTAATGTATACCTCTTCTCTTTTAAAGCCCATTTTTTCTATTAAATTTGTAAGCAGTTTGCCAGCCTCTCCAACAAAAGGTCTTCCCTGCAGATCCTCATCAACTCCAGGTGCTTCTCCAACAAACAAAAGTTTTGCTTTCAGATTACCCTCTCCGCATACAGGATTTTTTCTTGTTTTACTTAAAGGACATTTTTTACATTTTCTAATTTCTTCATTCAACTTTTCAACCTTCTCAAAGCAATTATCATGAGAACAGTTTGAGGCATCTGCCAAGGAATAAAATGATTTAAAAAAGTTTATAGGTAACTCCTTGAAACCAAGAGCTTTATAAAAATTCAAAATATCCAGTATATTGTTTATCTCTCTCCCCATCTAAGTTTTTCTCTGAGAACCCTGAAATAATCTCTTCCCTTAGGAGCAACAAGATATGTCTTTTCTTCTGCAATCCTGCATCTGACCTTATCATTTTTCTTTAATGGAAAACTGATCTGTCCATCAATTGTTAAGAATATATCCTTTGCTGAGGATGATATAACTATATCAATTATAGAGTTATCTGGCAGAACCACAGGTCTTACGCTAAGGGTGTGAGGGCATATTGGAGTAAATATCAGTTCTCTGAGTGTTGGATAAAGAATCGGTCCACCTGCTGAGAGATTATATGCTGTTGAGCCTGTTGGTGTTGAAATTATTATTCCGTCTGCTTTTATAGTTGCAACATAGATATTGTTAATAATTAAATCAAAATCCGCAATTTTTGCCATTATTCCCTTTCCAATTACCAAATCATTGAGTCCCAAGTATTTTGATACAGTTTTTTTATCTCTAAAAACCTCTGCTTTTAGCATGCTTCTTTCTTCTATTTCATAATTGCCTGAAAACACATTATTCAGATTTTCAAATAAATCACTTCTTGAAAATTCAGTTATAAATCCAAGTGTACCCATGTTTATACCTATAATTGGAATTTTTCCCCTCTGAATAATTCTTGAAGCAGAAAGTATGGTTCCATCACCTCCAAGAACAATGACAGCATCACAATCATGAATGGCTGAGCATTCTTTTTTTGAGAAGTTTGATGATGCTCCAATGGAGTGAAAGACAACACAGTCAGTTCCTTTTCCTTTTAACCATTTTTTTATCTGCTCAGCAGTTTTAAATGCTATTTCGTCATTTTCTTTATAGAGAATTGAAAGTTTTTTAAACATCTAAAACTCCAGGTTAAAGATTCTTGAATTTTCACTGGCTAAATCTATTGTAATCTTTAATGTTTTTTCGGGCAACTCACTCAATTTTTCAGCCCACTCTATTACACATACTCCTGATTCAAAGTAATCCCACAAATCCATATCTTCCTTTGTAATGTTTTCTATCCTGTAAAGATCAATATGATAGAAGCTGTGCTCAGGATAATGTGAAATTATGACAAAACTTGAACTTGCAATGTTTTTCTCCTCAATACCAAATGCTGACGCGATCCCTTTTGTTAGCACAGTTTTGCCAGCCCCCATTTCTCCATAAAGAGCCACAACTTTAATCCCTTCACTTTTTATGAATTCTCCTATAATTTTACCTAAAATCTTCGTTTCTTCTTCAGAGTAAGTATAAATTTTCATTTTTTAAAGCTTTTGTAAAGAAAAAGAACAATTCCAAGAGTAATTGAAATGTCCGCTATATTGAATGCTGGCCAGTGAATCTCACCTGCATGGAGATCAATGAAGTCTATAACATGACTGTAAATTAACCTATCAGTTATATTTCCAAGTGCTCCTGCAATTATCAGGGAATATATTATTTGATTTTTTGGATCTTTAAAGTACAGGTAGATCAAAAAACAGAGTACGATCAATGTTAAAATAACAAAAAATATTGGATTCACTCCTTTAAAAAGTCCAAAAGCTGCTGCTTTATTTTCAACATAAACAAGATTTAAAAAAGGAAAAATTCTGATTACTCTCTCAGGAGCAAGATACTCAGAGGCAATATATTTGGTTAATTGATCTAATAAAAGAACAGAAAATATTAGAGACAGAGCTTTAATTTTATTGAGTTTTGAGGACATTGAAGCACTTCGGACATACATCTTTAATTTCAAACTTTCCAACCATTGGGGAATAAATCCAACATCGCTGACATTTTTGTCCATCTGCCTTTTCAATTTTAACAGAGAACTCTTTATCCAGTGATTCTGTCTCTTTGAGTTCCACCTGAGAAACTATAAAAAGGGTTGGAAGAAAATCAAGGTAGGGGCTGAGAAATTCTTTTAAATTTTCACTCACGCTCAAAATAACTTTAGCTTCAAGAGAATTTCCTATAAATTTTTCCTGACGTTTTACCTCAAGAGCTTTGTTAACTTCATCCCTTATTTCAATTAATTTTTCCCATTTTTTTTCAAGCTCTAAATTCATAAAACTCTCATTCACCTTTGGCATACTGTCCAAAAATACACTTTCAGTTTTTTTAAATGGAAGATGCTGCCAGGCTTCTTCTGCTGTAAACGAAAGAATAGGAGCAATCAATTTAATTAATGATTCTGCAATACTGTAAAGAACCCACTGAGCTGCTCTTCTTTCTAAGGAGTCAGCTTTAAATGTATACAGTCGGTCTTTGAGAATGTCAAGATAAAAAGCACTCATATCTGTTACACAGAAGTTATGCACTGCATGAAAAACCTGATGAAATTCAAACTCTTCATATGCTCTTTCTACTTTTTTTATAACATTTTGAAGTCTCATCATTGCCCACCTGTCTATCTCAAGAAGAAAGTCTGAATAATCCTTTCCATCAAAATCATATATATTACCAAGAAGATAACGGAGAGTATTTCTTATTTTTCTGTATGCCTCTGTAAGCCTTGAAAGAATCTCCTTTGATAGTTTTATATCCTCTCTGTAGTCTTCAGCAGAAACCCAGAGTCTTACTATATCAGCACCATCTGTTTTTATAATCTCTTGAGGCGATATCACATTTCCAAGAGACTTTGACATTTTTCTTCCCTGTCCATCAACTGTGAATCCATGTGTAAGAACAATTTTATAAGGAGCCCTTTTCTTGTTCCCGACTGAAGCAATCAATGAACTCTGAAACCATCCTCTGTGCTGGTCACTTCCTTCAAGATACATATCTGCTGGCCAGCTAAGCATTGGATTTCTTTCAAGCACAGCAGCATGGCTTACTCCTGAGTCAAACCATACATCAAGAATATCTTTTTCCTTTTCAAAATCCTTTGAGTTACACTCTGGGCAGCAGTAACCTGAAAGTAAATCTTCTATATTAAGCCTGAACCAGACATCAGAGCCTTTCTGAGCAACAAGTTCACAAAGTTTATCAAAGAGTTTTTCATCTTTAACTATATATCCACATTTTTTACAGACAAATAAAGTAATCGGGACTCCCCATATTCTCTGACGTGACAGACACCAGTCAGGTCTTTCTTCAACCATTGAATATATTCTTTCTTTACCCCATGAAGGAATCCATTTTACACTGTCAATTTCCTTAAGTACTCGTTTGCGAAGATCATTATGAGACATTGAGATGAACCATTGAGTTGTTGCTCTAAAAATTATAGGTTTTTTACATCTCCAGCAGTGAGGATAGGAATGAATTACTTTGCCTTCCCATAAAAGTCTATGATTTTCCTTGAGAAGATTTATTATTCTTTGGTTTGCCTTAAAAACATTTTCTCCTGCAAAGTAAGGAACATCTTCTGTAAATTTGCCTCTGTCATCCACAGGAGCATAAATCTGAAGACCATATTTTAATCCAACCTCGTAGTCTTCTTCTCCATGACCAGGGGCTATATGAACAACACCAGAGCCTTCACCCACCTGTACGAAATCTGCTGTAACAACCTTTGAAATTCTGTCAATGAATGGATGTCTGATTCTTAAACCTTCAAGAACAGATCCCTTAATTTCAAAAAGAGGATTTTCATCTATTTTAATTCTGTCTTTTAAATTTTTAATTGCTTCTTTAACTAATATAAGAACTCCCAAGGAGCTTTTCACTCCTGCATAATCAAAATCTGGATGCACTGCAACTGCCAAATTTGCAGGCAGAGTCCATGGAGTTGTTGTCCAGATTACAATGTACACCGGTTCTTTAACAGGGAATCTGTCTCTGTCAATTACCTCAAAGGCAACAAATATTGATGGAGATTCTTTCTCTGCGTATTCAACCTCGGCATCTGCAAGGGCTGTTACACAGGAAGGACACCAGTAAACAGGCTTTTTACCGCGATAGACATAGCCATTTTTGACAAATGTGAGAAATTCTTTAAGGATTGTAGCTTCATAGTCATTTGACATAGTTATATATGGAGTATCCCAGTAGCCAAAGACTCCAAGGCGAATAAATTCTTCTCTTTGAATATTTATATATTTCTGAGCATATTCTCTGCATAGCTGTCTTTTTTTAAAGATATCTATATTTTCTTTTTCTTTTCCGAGAGATTTGTCAACCTGAAGCTCAATAGGAAGTCCATGACAGTCCCATCCGGGCACAAAGGGGCAGTACTGACCTTGCATTGATTTATATTTAACAATGATGTCTTTAAGGATTTTATTCAGAGCATGACCGATATGGATATGTCCATTTGCATATGGCGGACCGTCATGAAGAATAAAACATCCTTTGCCCATTGATTTGTTTTTTTTCTGAAGTTTTTCATATATTTTTTCTTTTGACCAGAAATTAAGAAGAATAGGCTCTTTTTCACTAAGATTTGCCTTCATTGGGAAATCGGTCTTAGGTAAATTAAGAGTACTCTTATAATCTTTTAGCATAATTAAAAAGCATACCACAATAAAATTTTAATTTTCAAATAATACACTTTCCCAAAAATTACTAATTGAAGTTGAAAACTAAGAGGCTAAATCTTCAGAGTTAATTCCTCATGTGAAATTCTTTCAAAATATTTCCGTTGGATACTATATCTTAACCCAAAAAAGAGCCCTAAAATTTCCTAAAATTGCCATTAGGCATATAAAAAAGTGAGCCTCCTTTTTGTAGATTTTAGTTTTAAGGGTGATATAAAATATCACCCAATAGATGAAAAAAAACACAAAAAAGGAGGCTCATAAATATGATAAAACAAAATATACTTTCTTTCAAGTTATCCCGCACAAAAGATGAAATAACAGCAAGGTCAG
>CAZDXM010000105.1:0-8576 GCA_964509535.1 uncultured Thermodesulfovibrio sp.
GTTTATATCCGGTATAACCATGTCACACGCAAAACATTTTGTGGAGATAAATTCAATTAAAGTAACTTTACATTTGATCTGTGAAAGATATAATATTTTTCCATCTATCCCTGTAAGGGAGAAATCAGGAGTTATATCATTTTTTTTCAAAACTGCCCAGCCCTGATTTAAAAAAAGAAATAAAAAAAGAAAAAAGAAAATTAAATATTTTTTCACAATTTTAGCTATTTATGAGAGTTTCTAATTTACTTTTTAAAACAGATTTTGGAACAACACCCACAATCTGATCAACTCTCTGACCATCTTTAAAAAACATTATTGTTGGTATCCCCATAATTCCGTAACGGGTTGCTATTTCAGGATTTTCATCAGTATTTAGTTTACCAACCTTGATTTTATCTGCATACTCCTTCGCAAGTTCCTCAATGGTGGGAGCAATTATTCTGCATGGACCACACCATGGTGCCCAGAAATCCACCATTATTATGCCTTTAGAGTTCAAAACCTCAGTTTCCCATTTGGAACTTGTAAGTTCCACAATACCTTCACCCATTATTACCTCCAACGAGATTTTAATACTTTTTAAAATAAAATTTCCTTAAGTGTTTTGTCAATTCTGGCAAGAAAATTATAAATTTTTTACCTAATGATAGTGGCGAAAATATCAAATAGCTTGAAATTTCTCAGGCTCATATAGTGAGCATGAAGAACCAGTAAATATCCTTTGGAGTTTAGAGAATAAAGTTTTTCAGGCTGAATTTTTCCTATCTGCTCCATATTTGCCATAAGCATATTACGAAACTGCATTTTCCCGAGTTTTGTATCTACATCAAGATTTAAAGGTTTAAGATATCCACTTTGAAAAATCTCCTTTGAAAACTCTTCTGCATCGTGAAAATCTCTTGCTAATTCCGTAAGTCCAGCTTTTATTCTGGAAAAAAAATCTGTTTCATTGCCTTCGTCATCAAAAAGTCTTTCTCCTCCATCAGAAATGTATGCTTCATCAAAGATAATCGTGTAGTCCTCTTCCTCTTTTACAACTCCAAAGGGATAATGTTTGCAAACATTAGGAATAGCTTCAACCTTCCAGGTCCCGTCATCTTTTAAAAAAACATTCTGCCCCTTTATTCCGATAACCGCAAAGGGAAAGATTATCCCCTCCTGTGAACCAAACATAACAGGATAATACATTGTAGATGTTAGAATCTCTGAATAAGTAAGAGGAACAATCTCAACCTCTTTCATAAAAGTATAGTTTTCAGGCATCTTTACAGTTAAAGTTCTATGAACTGTGCTATCCAGTGCCACAGCTTTTTTAAATGCTTTCATTATTGCCTTCATTTTGCCTCCAAATAGAAATTTTTTAAATTATAGCATAAAGTTTGACATCTAATGTTACATAAAGCAAAAATAAAACATATGGCAAAAACTGTTGAAATCCCAATAAAAGGAATGACATGCGCAGCCTGTGCTCAGGCTGTAAGTAGAGCATTAAGCAGGGTAGAAGGAGTCATCAATGCAGAGGTAAATCTTCTTACTGAAAAAGCAAAGATTGAAGTAACAGATAAGGTTGACATTCACAGATTAATCAGTATAGTAAGAGCGACGGGATATGATATAGGACAGACCAATCTTTATTTACAGATAACTGAGCTGGATCAGGATACTGCAAGACTAATTGAAGAAAAACTATCTAAGATTGAAGGGATGGTGGATGTAAGAACAGATTTGGTAAGTAAAAATGTTGTTTTATCCTATATTCCTACAATCATTGATGAGGGGAAAATTTTATCCATTATAAAAACTCTCGGTATTAAGGCAAAAAAATATGCTGATACTGTATCCGCCTTTGAAGAAAAAAAGAAAGAGTTTGAAAAACTAAAAAGAGACTTATTCATAAGTTTTATATTTGCATTGCCTGTTTTTCTTGGTAGCATGTTTCACATCCCTTTTTTAAGTGATGGTTTTGTTCAACTTCTCTTAACTACTCCTGTTCAATTCATTACAGGATGGCGATTTCACAGGCTTGCATTTACCGCCCTTAGACATGGCACTGCAAATATGAACAGCCTTGTTAGTCTTGGAACAAATTCTGCCTATTTTTATAGCCTTGTAGTGCTTTTACTGTCTCCATCAATGCCTCATCTTTACTTTGAAACCTCTGCTGTGATAATAACTCTCATACTTTTTGGAAGAACCCTTGAAGAAAGAGCAAAAACAAGAACATCAGAGGCAATGCAAAAGTTAATTCAGATGCAACCAAAGACTGCACTGGTATTAAGGGATGGCAAAGAAATAGAGATATCAGTTAATGAGGTAATTATTGGCGATTTAGTGCTGGTAAAACAATCAGAAAAAATCCCTGTTGATGGCGTTATTATAGAAGGTTCATGTTCTATAGATGAATCAATGATAACAGGAGAACCCATACCAATTGATAAAACAGCTGGTGATAGAGTAACAGGTGGAACAATAGTTCTTTCCGGTGTCATAAAAATTGAGGCAAAGGCTGTAGGGAAAGATTCACTGCTCAGTCAGATAATTAAACTCATTCAAGAAGCTCAGACAGGAAAACCGCCTGTGCAGAGGCTTGCGGATAAAATCTCAGCAATATTTGTTCCCACAGTACTATCCATTGCTGTATTAACCTTTGCTTTGTGGATTATAGCTGGTAGGGAACTATCAATGGCTTTAAGTAATGCTATCGCAGTTTTGATAATTGCCTGTCCATGCGCACTGGGACTTGCAACACCTACAGCAATAATGGTTGCAACAGGTCAGGCAGCATCAATGGGAATACTTTTAAGAAATGTTGAAAAACTTGAAGAGGTAAATAAAATACAAATTCTATTTACAGATAAAACTGGCACACTAACTCAGGGAAAACCAGAAGTTAAAGAAGTTCAATACTTTGATATGCCAAAAGAAGAGGTCTTAAAACTTATTGGCAGTGCTGAAAAATACTCTGAACATCCTCTTGCCAGAGCCATTTTAAGGCACTGCGTGAGAGAGGCAGTTTTAGATGAACCATTGGAGTTTAAGGTAATTGCAGGTGGAGGTGTAAGTGCAAAGGTAAAGGATTCACAGGGTATTGAAAGAAATATTTTAATAGGAAGTGGTAAATTGATAAAAAAGAAGAAAATTCCTCTACCAGAAATAGCTTATTCAGATACAGCAACCACAGTTTATGCTTCAGTTGATGGTAAAGTTGAGGCAGTTTTTTATATAACAGACCCTATAAGAGAAGAAACACCTGAAACAATAAAGGAACTCAAAAAAATGGGGATTGAAATTGCCATTCTCACAGGTGATAATCCATTGACAGCCAGAGCTATTGCTGAAAAATTGGGAATAGACCATTACTTCGCGGGTGTGCTTCCAGATGAAAAGGCAAAAATCGTAAGAAAATACAGGATTGAAGAAAGAAAAATAGTTGGCATGATTGGAGATGGAATAAATGATGCACCAGCTCTTGCAGAAGCAAATATAGGCATAGCAATGGGAACTGGCACAGACATAGCAATCCATACAGCTGATGTAACCCTTATGAGAGGAGGCCTAAAGGGTGTGCCCTCTTTAATAAAACTGAGCAAAGTAACCGTGAAAACAATCAAAGAAAACCTTTTCTGGGCTTTTATTTACAATGTAATTGGCATCCCCATAGCAGGGGGGCTTCTCTATTTATTTGGTGGACCACTACTTAATCCAATGCTTGCTTCCCTTGCCATGTCACTAAGTTCAGTATCTGTTGTGAGTAATTCCCTTAGATTAAAAAAGAGAAAAGTCTAACTTGCAAAAGCTACTGAAAAAATTAAAATGTCTTCATCTCAAATGCTTAAGGCTTATTTAAAAAAGATATTTGAAGTAGCATCACAGGGAGATACAAGAGAGGAAAGCTTTCACTCAATCCTTGAATGGCTACTTTATGAGTGGACTTCTTCATAAGGCATAAAAAAATATAAAAATTATTACTTTGCCAAAGAAAACAGAGGCAGGACACAGTTTTTCTCCTTTTCCTTACCAAAACTCTATGATGCAAAGACTCTGGCAAGGGAGTTTGCAAAAAGGACAAGATTTTTAAGGGATGTTGTTTTAGAGGAGCTTAAGGAAACAGATAAAAGGGAACTTTATGGTTTTTATGAAGCATTCAAAGAGTATCTCATAAGCGGGCTTTCAAAAGAAGAATTTACTGACCTTTATTCTCAAACAATAACCTATGGACTTTTCTCTGCAAGAGTTCGTTCAGAAGATGGTTTTAACAGACGCCTTGCCTATGACAATATTCCTCACACAATCGGGCTTTTAAGGGAGCTTTTCAGGTTTATCTCTCTTGGTGATATTCCAATCTGACAGAGTCAGCTAAACTTGCAGTGAAGGAATTTGTAAAAAAATACGGAGAAGGTGGAAGGGAAAAATTCATAAAAGAGCATATCTTAGAGAATTTTTATGCCTTTGAACTCATGATGGCACCCTACGCAGTAGGACACTTAAAAATGTCCTTTCTCTTAGAAGAGTTAGGATATAAACTCAGAGAAGATGACAGATTTAAACTTTATCTCACCAACACCCTTGAGATGGAAGAACTCCCTGAAAGCAAACTCCCGGGAATGTCATCTCTGTCTAAAGAATCCCATTTAGCTGGAAAAGTTAAAAAAGAGACACCAATTCTGGTCATACTTGTTAATCCTCCTTATTCTGTCAGTTCTGCAAATAAGTCTGAATTCATAGAAAAGGAAATGGAGCTCTATAAAGAAGATGTTCGCAGTGAGAGAAATATTCAGCCTCTTTCTGATGATTATATAAAATTTATCCGATTTGCCCACTGGAAGATTGAACAGACAGGAAAAGGTGCAATCGGCATGATTACCAATAATTCCTATCTTTCAGGATTGATTCACCGAGGTATGAGAAAAAAACTCCTTGAAAGTTTTGATGAAATATATATTTTAAACCTTCATGGTAGCAGTAGAATTGGAGAAAAGGGTCCAGACGGAAGCAGGGATGAGAATGTCTTTGACATTATGCAGAGAGTGTGCATTGCCCTTTTTATCAGAAGCAAGAGTAAGAAAGGATTGGGGAGAGTTTTTTATCAGGATTTATACGGTTCAAGAGATAGCAAATACAGATATTTACAGGAAAAGGGGGTTGATTTAACTGAATGGATTGAGATTTATCCATCAAATCCCTATTTCTTCTTTGTTCCAAAGGATTTCACTGAACTTTCAAGATATGAGAATTTTTTCTCTGTTAGAGACATATTCATTACCTCATCAAGCGGTGTGAAAACTCACCGAGACGATTTTGTAGTTGGATTCACAAGGGATGAGATAAAGCAAAAAATGATGATTTTTACAAGCAACCTGCCTGATGAAATTATAAGGCAGTCATTTGTTTTGAAAGATACTGAAGATTTTAAGTTAAAGGAGGCAAGGGAAAAATTAAGAAAAGAAAAATGGCAGGACTATATACTACCCTATTCATATCGACCCTTTGACAATAGATTCATCCTCTATAGCCCATTGTTAATTGATAGAGACCGATATGAGATTATGCAGAATTTTTTTGAGGAAAACCTGGGTTTATGCACAACAAGACAACTATCAACAATGGATTTCCATCATGCTTTTGTGACAAGCAACATTTCAGATATCTGTTTTATCTCAATTAAAACAAAAGAAACAGGATACATCTTTCCTCTTTATCTATATCAGAAAACAACAGGTAAAAGAGAGAGATTTACAATCAGGGGTGCCATGATACTTTTTGAACCCTCCGATTCCTATGGTGAGAGAATCCCTAATCTCAACACAGAAATAATGAAAAAACTCTTAAAGGCTCATAAAAAAGAATTCCTTCCAGAAGAGATATTCTATTACATATACGCAATTCTTTACTCAAACATATACCGAACAAAATATGCTGACTTTTTGAGGATTGATTTCCCAAGAATTCCTTTCACAAAAAACCATAAAGTTTTCACAAAGATGGTGGATTTAGGCAAAATACTCGTTGAACTTAATCTTTTAAAATCAGATGAGCTTAATCTGCCTGTGGCAAAGTTTGAGGGGAAAGGTGAAAATTTAGTGCAAAAAGTAAGGTATGAACATAACAGAGTATTCATAAACAAAGGGCAGTATTTTGATGGTATTAAGCCTCAGGTCTGGAGCTACCAGATAGGTGGCTATCAGGTTTGTGATAAATGGCTAAAGGACAAAAAGGGAAGAATGCTTTCCCTTGATGAAATTAAACAGTACTGCAGAATTGTTACTTCCATTGAAAAGACCATTGAAATTCAAACACTTATAGATGAAATTTATCCCGATGTTGAAAAAGATTTGATTTTGTAGTTTGAAATAAAACCATAAATTTACTGATTCAGTAGAAGTTGTCTTTCACTCATCTTTGATTCCGAGAGGTTAAATGCCTCAAGGGCGTCCTCCCAAGCGAAGGAAGTCATATTAAATATACTTGTAAAGTGAAAAAAGGAGATTCTTCACTTTGCTAAAGCTTCGTTCAGAATGTTTCATTTCAAACTTGGAGAGAGGTTTTGTATTTATCAAAGGTTAAAATTGACAAAACTCATAAAATGTGTTGAAATAATAATATGAAAAAGATTTTAATTGTAATTACTTTCACCTTTTTTTTATTAACTTCTTTTATATCTTTTGCAAGAGAGATTCCATATACACAGGATGACAGGGACAGACTTATAAGAGTTGAAGAGGGACAGAAAGCTATTAATCAAAGGATAGATGATTTAATTAAAAGAATTGAAAGTCTCCAGAATTTTATGTTATGGGGCTTCGGTATTATTTTTGGTGGGATGGGTTTACTGATAGGTTTTGTTATTTGGGATAGAAAAACAGCTTTACAGCCTGTAATAAGAAAAAACAGGGAACTTGAAGAAAGAGAAGAAAAAATAGAAAGAGCTTTAAAAGAGTTAGCAAAAAAAGACCCTAATATTGCTGAAATTTTAAAAAAAATCGGGCTTTTTTAATATCTTAAAAAGTTTTTCTTGAATAAGAAACTATAGCCCTCTAAGGTTAATCCCCAGAGAGGGCTTTTCTATTTTTGGTTACTCTGTTTGATTATAGTTGTATATTCAAACAGATATCCCTTTTGATAGGGACTTTCCTTTATTTTGTAATTCCAAGGGATTAAATACCCCAAGGGCTTTGTCCTGAGCGTAGGAAAGGAACTCTCCTTTTTTTTCTCACCCTGAGGTTTTTGGCAGTAAGGGTCAATGGGATTCTTCGGTCGCTTAAGCGACCTTATAATGACAGAATAATGGGAGTTCAGAAGGAAAATAAAAACAGGCTTATATCACAAGGGGGTCCGCTTGGTAGCTCCGTGGAACCTATGCAGCGGACTCCCACGCCCAGCTGACAGAACTTTTTGAGAGTCAGGCACTCTCTCATCAATCTGCTGGGAGATTTTCCCATAGGTCCTTGAATTAATAATACCAAAACGATAACAAGCAAGGTCGGAGGGCGACTTACCTCCGCCAGCTCATCATTCCAATGTGGGAAAGCTGGTTTAGCCTGACCAATTGCATTATATAATATAAACAATTTAGGGTAGATAAGACAGCCTGTCCTTTAAATTTTTTTTATTGAGTCTGTGAATTTCTTTGTCCCTTTTCTTTCTGTTTCTGAGATGCTTAAAAATGAAATAAAAGAAGTAAATGCCAAGAACTATTGAGGAAAAAAATAAAGCTCCTAAAAAGATAAAGAAGAGATATCCACCTAAAAAACTTATCATGATTTAAGGATACAAAAACCACTGATTTTTTACAAGATTGAGTGTTTACTAAGATTGCCGATAAAAATTGGATGTCAAAATCAATAAAGATAACCCTTTTATTTTGGCAATTTGAAATAAACAGACCTTGACATTTAACGAAGAATATGCTATAGAAGCATTATGGCACGAGATAAATCACAACAGAGTAAAAAAGTATTTAGGGTTCTTTGGGGACAGTCCGCAGAAGATTTTGATGGAGACAGTTAATCAGTTTGTTTCAAGGCATACCTATGATGAATTTTTAAGAAAGCTTGGAGGCGAGGCAAAGTTTAAGGCTCAAATTCTTGAGGGTGGCTATGGATATACAACAATGGTAAACAACTTCAGATATTTACTAAAAAGAATAGGGTTTGAAGAAACCACAGCTTTAAAGAGGTTACAGAAAATACTTTTTGATGATTAGGGGCTGTTGTTTGATAGAGTGGTGGAGATGATAGCTAAGAAGGCAAGATTACCAAAGGATAGAGCGAGGAAGATTTTGGGGTATCTTGATAAAAAAGAAAAATTTAAGGAAGAATTGGAGGCAAGCCTTGCCAGGAATAGAAACCGTATATGACCACAACTTAACTGAAGAAGAGAGAGAAATTTTGGGTTTTTGGGAGTCTAAAGAAGAATACATCAGATGGCTTGAAAAAGATGAAGCATTAGCAGACCTAACAAAATTATATATTCACAGGGGAGATTTAGCAAAAGCTAAGGAGTATTTTAAGCAGATAAGCGACAGGGAGTATAAATTCAGTATTTTACAGATGCTTATAGGCGATGTTTTTTAT
>CAZDXM010000106.1:0-13584 GCA_964509535.1 uncultured Thermodesulfovibrio sp.
GTTCTATAAAACCTGTTCGCCATAGAAGGAATAATTCATGTTATGCTTATATTTAGATTCTTATGTGAAGCAACGAATCCATTTCATTTAGATTTTTATGTGAGGCAATAGGCTTATCTTGTCTTTCAGGGAGGTATCAAGGAAAGCCAAATGTGTTAAAATTTATTCTAAGAATTATGATACTCCACAAATTTTTTATGAAAAGAGCTTTATTCCTCGCCAGAAAAGCAAACTGGCAGACATCTCCTAATCCTATGGTTGGTGCGGTAATTGTAAAGAATGGGAAAATTATTTCAGAAGGCTATCATAAAAAAGCTGGACTGCCTCATGCAGAAATTGAAGCAATAATGCATGCAAAGGAATCATTAAAAAATACCACTCTTTATGTAACTCTTGAACCATGCTGTCATAAAGATAAAAAGACTCCTCCTTGTACAGATGCTATAATTAATTCAGGAATTAAAAAAGTCATTATTGCTATGAAAGACCCAAATCCAAAAGTATCAGGAAAAGGCTTAGAAATTCTTCGTGCCCATGGGATTGAGGTTACAGAAGGAATTCTTGAAAATGAGGCAAGAAAACTAAATGAATTTTACATAAAATACATAACAACAAAAATGCCTTTTGTAATTCTTAAAATTGCAATGACTCTTGATGGAAAAATTGCAACACCAACTGGAAACTCTAAATGGATTACATCTGAAAAATCAAGAAGACTGGTTCACCTAATGCGTTCAAGAGTGGATGCTTTACTTTCTGCTTATGGGACAGTATTAAAAGATAATCCTTTATTTACATCAAGAATCCGTGGAGGGAAAAATCCTGTTCGTGTTATTATAGATCCTGAAATTAAAATCCCGCTAAACTATCATGTATATAACACTCCTCCTTATACAATTTCTGTTGTTCATGAAACAAAATTGAGTGATAAAAAAATAAAACATTTAAAACAAAGAGGGATAGAAATTTTATCTTTTTCTTCTGAAAAAGTGGATTTAAAGTGGCTTATGAGGGAATTAGCTAATCGGGAGATAACATCTGTTATGATTGAAGGAGGTTCTTCTCTTAACTTTTATGCTTTATGGAGTGGTATAGTGGATAAATTAATGATTTTCATTGCTCCCAAAATAATAGGCGGGATAAACTCTTATCCTTGCGTTGGTGGAAATCTGTATAAAAACCTTGAAGAAGCTTTTAAAATTAAGGATTTAAAACTTAGGAAGGTTGATACCGATATTTTAATAGAAGGATACCTGGAAAAGGGTTGAAAAATTTTTAATTTTAGTGTAAAGTTATGAATAAATAAAACATTTTCAGGAAGGAGGTGAAAAAGAATGAAGAAGTTTTTAGGATTAATGGTGGCTGTTATGTTTTTATTTGCATTTGGATGCGCCACAAAGGATTATGTAAAGCAGGAAATTGATCCTCTTGTTGAAAGAATCGGCAAACTGGAAAGCAAAGTAGGTGATCTTGAATCAAAAGTAAAGGCGCTTGACGGAAAGATTGATGAATGCTGTAAGAAAGCTGATGAGGCTTCAAAGAAAGCTGAGGCTGCTGCACAAAAAGCTGAAGACGCAGCAAAAAGAGCTGAGGCTGCTGCACAAAAAGCTGGCAAAGCTTTTGAACTTCAACAAAAGAAGTAATTTTTTATTTTTTTGTAAATTTCAGAGCCACAGATCCTCCACAAGGGGCTGTGGTTCTTTCTCTTTAATGCTTATAATGACCGGAATTCCGTTTTTTTGCTTTACTGCATGATATAGTTTAAAGGTATCTACATATTTTAATAGTCCTCTTTTTGCAAGTTGTTCAATTGCATTCTGTAAATAATCAAAATTCTTTAACTGTTCATCCTTATGAACCTCAATATACACTTCCTCTCCTGATTTTCCCACTTTCACTGGTTGTCTGATAATCATTACATCAGTACCTATTGGAACCATATCAAAAAGTTTGGGAATATCTTCAGGATAAAGCCTTATGCATCCGTGTGTAACTTTTCTACCAACAGCCCATGGTCTATTTGTCCCATGAATTAAGTAACTTAAATTAGACAGCCTCATTGCATGAGTTCCCAATGGATTTTCAGGACCCGGAGGAACAACTGCTGGAAGTTCCGGTCTTTCCTGTCTTATTGATTCAGGGACATACCATGGAGGATTAACAACTTTATGAGAAATTTTATATTTACCCATTGGTGTTTCAACGCCATCATCACCTATCCCTATAGGATAAGTAACCACAAATTGATTTTTACCTTTTTTATAGAAATAGTAAAGCCTCATTTCAGAAAGATTTATGATAATTCCTTGAAAGTTATTTGGTTTATCAGGGATAATCCAGAAAGTTGGGATAATTGCAACTTTATTTTCTCCCGGAACAAATGGATCTAATTGTGGGTTTGCATCTACAATTTCATTATAACCCAAATCATATAAACGAGCTATTTCTATAAGTGATTCATTTTTCTTTATAATATGCTTTTTTAATGCCCCTATAATTTCAGTATTGCTTGAAAGAGTAAAGCTTTCTCCATATAAAATGTCCAAATAAAATATTAAATTTAAAAAAAATATTAAACTAACCCACTTCTTCATTTGTCTTGAATTAAGAATAGATTTCATAAAAATAACGGTCCCAACGGGATTTGAACCCGTGCTTTAGCCTTGAGAGGGCTACGTCCTCGACCTGCCTAGACGATGGGACCATTTAATATTTTAATAAATTAAACTGGGGAGAGAGGATTCGAACCCCTACAAGCAGATCCAGAGTCTGCCGTCCTGCCGTTAGACGACTCCCCAAAAAAACCTCTTAAAGGTATATCACAAAAATATTTAAATTGTCAAACACAGAAAGAGACACAGATGCAGAGGGCACCTGGAGAGTTAGGGATAAAGATTGATCGTAGATTCAGATTTTTTCAAGACAAGCTTATAAAGAATATGAGGCTTAAAGGTACAAGGGATTATGAAGAAGCAAACAGATTCCTAAGAGAAGTGGAAAGATTTACCAACTGCTTCTCATGAATAGGGTGAAAAGTTTTGTGGGCAAATGAGTAGAGGTTTATGAACTCTTGACTTTAGGAATAACAATACAATAAGGTTTGACTTATTTTCTAAATATGGTAAAATGACGGTAATAGAATTTCTGCAGGAGAAGAAAATGTATATTTTTATAAGTCTAATCATTGTTTTGTTTTTACTTAATCCTGTGTCTGCTTTAAAATGTGACAAATGCCACAGGGATGATAAATCTCTTGATAAAATTTTTCAGGAGAGAGGAATAAAAAACAAAGAAGAGCTACTTTATAAACTAAAAAATGGTCAGAAAGCAAAATTACATCAACACCTGACAGATGAAGAAATTAATGAGGCTGTCAAACAAATGAACTTAAAATAATTTTATACGAAATCAAGCCAGTGAATATATCTTTGATTTTTACCTTTTACAATATCAAAAAAAATAGTTTGTATCTTTTCCGTAATTGGAGCACGATTCCCGCTGCCAATAATCCTTCCATCAACCTCTATTATAGGTGTTATCTCAGCAGCTGTTCCTGTAAAAAAGGCTTCATCTGAAATATAAAGCTCATCTCTGGTAAATCTTTCCTCTTTAATCTCAATTCCTAAATCCTTTGCAATTGTAATTACTGTATCTCTTGTTATTCCTTCAAGTATTGAAGTCAATGGTGTAGTTTTTAAAACACCCCTGCGAACTATAAAAATATTTTCTCCGCTTCCTTCAGATATATATCCTTCTGTATCAAGCAATATTGCTTCATCGTATCCACATGAAATTGCTTCCATCTTTGCAAGCTGACTGTTAACATAGTAACCTGAAATTTTACCCCTTGCCATGTTTGAATTAACATGATTCCGAATAAAAGAAGAGATTTTAACTCTTATTCCCTTATGTAAACTTTCTTCACCAAGATATGCACCCCATCTCCAAACAGCAATTGCTACATGAATAGGATTGTTTTTAGGATAAACTCCCATATTTCCGTAACCAATAAAAACAATAGGTCTTATATAGCAGGAATCTAATTTATTAACCCTTATAGTCTCCTTTATTGCCTCTGCTATTTCTTGTTCAGTAAATGGAATTTTTATTGTAAAAATATGGGCGGACTTAAAAAGTCTTTCAATATGTTCTTTTAATCTGAAAACAGCTGATCCCTGGTCAGTTCTGTAACATCTTATGCCTTCAAACACAGCTAATCCATAGTGAAGAGAATGAGTAAGGACATGAATTTTTGCATCATCCCAGTCAATAAACTTACCATCCATCCATATTTTTTCTGTTTTATTAACCATAAAAGGTATTTAACAATATCACAGATTCTAAAGTCAAGTAATAACTCCTTTATGCAATAAGTTTTTTCCACAAAATAAAATCTCTCCAGATAGAGAGTTTTAAAGATAATACCAGTATGATTTGCTGTAAATAAAAATTTTTGATATACTTAATAAAAACTTAAACAGGGGGGAGATAAATGTCTCTGATTTTATGGTTTAATCAGATAGGTATTAAAGACATTCCTACAGTAGGTGGTAAAAACGCATCTCTTGGAGAAATGCTGAGAAACTTAACTCCGAAGGGAATTAATATTCCTGACGGATTTGCAGTCACAGCAGAAGCGTATAAATATTTTATAAAATCAAATGACTTATGGACACCTATCCAAAAAATTCTTTCTGACCTTGATAAATCCAATGTGGCAGATTTAAAAAGAAAAGGTAAGAAAATAAGAACTTTAATTCTTAATGGAAAAATTCCAAAGGATCTTGAAGAAGCAATCATTAAGGCATATTCTGAAATGGAAGAAAAATATGGCAAAAATGTTGATGTTGCTGTTCGTTCATCTGCAACTGCTGAGGATCTGCCAGATGCTTCATTTGCTGGACAACAGGAAACATATTTAAATATACAGGGAAGTAAAAGAGTAGTAAAGGCGGTTAAAAGTTGTTTTGCCTCACTTTTTACAGATAGGGCAATATCTTACAGGATAGATAAAGGTTTTGACCATTTTTCTGTTTATCTTTCTGCAGCTGTTCAGAAAATGATTCGTTCAGACAGAGCTTCATCGGGAGTGATGTTCACAATTGATACAGAAACCGGATTCAAAAATGTTGTATATATAACAGGTTCATGGGGGCTTGGAGAGTATGTTGTTCAAGGAAAAGTAAATCCTGATGAGTTTTATGTTTTTAAACCAACACTGAACAAAGGATTCAAATCTATTATCTCAAAAAAGTTGGGGGCAAAACAACAAAAACTTGTTTATGGAAATAGCCCTTCAAGACCAACAAAGGGAATAAGAACGCCTCTCCAAGAAAGACAGCAGTTCACTTTAAATGATGAAGAAATTTTAAAACTTGCCAGATGGGGAATTCTAATAGAGGAGCATTATTGTAAGCCAATGGATATAGAATGGGCAAAGGACGGAGACGGAGTAACTGTAGGCACTGGTGAGCTTTTCATTGTGCAAGCAAGACCTGAAACTGTCCATTCATTAAAGAGAGAAAACTTCTACGAAGTTTATCAGCTAAGAGATGACGGAAAGGTTATATGCACAGGACTTGCAGTGGGAAATAAAATAGGGCAGGGGAAAGCGTGCATAATAAAAGAATCTTCAGAAATCCATCTTTTTAAACCAGGACAGGTTCTTGTTACAGACATGACAGACCCTGACTGGGAACCAATAATGAAAACTGCTGGTGCAATTGTTACAAATCGTGGTGGAAGGACATGCCATGCTGCTATTGTCTCACGTGAGCTTGGAATTCCATGTATTGTTGGAACAGGCAATGCAACCGAGATTATAAAATCAGAGCAGGAAATTACTATAGATTGCTCCAGAGGTGAAGAAGGTCGGGTTCTTGAAGGAATAATTCCATATGAAGTAAAAAGAATGGATCTTGCAACTTTGCCAAAGACAAAAACAAAAATAATGATGAATGTAGGAATTCCTGAACAGGCATTTCTCCAAGGGCAGATCCCAAATGATGGTGTAGGTCTCGCAAGAATTGAATTTGTAATAAGCTCACACATAGGAGTGCATCCTCTGGCATTGATTGAATATCAAAAATTAAAAGAAAAGGCAAAGGAAGACCCAAAAATTGCAAAAATTGTTAAAGAAATTGATAAAAAAACACCAATGTATGATTATAAGCCAGATTTTTATATTGATAAACTTGCTCAGGGTATTGCTATGATAGGTGCAGCATTTTATCCAAATGATGTTATTGTGAGATTTTCTGACTTTAAGACAAATGAGTATGCGAATCTGATCGGTGGCAAGCTTTATGAGCCTGTTGAGTCAAATCCAATGATCGGATGGAGGGGTGCAAGCAGATATTATGATCCAAAATTTGAGCCAGCCTTTGCTCTTGAATGTCTGGCAATTAAAAAGGCGAGAGATGAAATGGGACTTAAAAATATTAAAGTCATGGTTCCTTTCTGCAGAACAGTTGAAGAGGGAAAGAAGGTTATTGAAGTAATGAACAAATACGGACTTAAACAGTCTGAAGGGGGTCTTGAAGTATATGTAATGTGTGAAATTCCAAGTAATGTAATTCTGGCGGAAGAGTTTGCAAAGATTTTTGATGGATTTTCAATAGGCTCAAATGATTTAACCCAGCTCACTCTGGGACTTGACCGTGACAGTGCACTTGTTTCACATATTTATGATGAAAGAAATGAAGCTGTAAAAAGGCTTGTAAGAAAAGTTATTGAAATTGCTGGGAAATATGGAAGAAAAATAGGCATATGTGGTCAGGCACCGAGTGATTTTCCTGAATTTGCAGAGTTCCTTGTTGAATGTGGCATTGACTCCATAAGCCTCATCCCTGATACAGTGCTTAAGACAAGGATTATTATTGCCGAAAAGGAAAAACAGATGGGAATTACTTAATATAGATCCTTCCTGTAAAAGATTTAGAGGTTGGCAGGAAGCTACAGACTATCGCACCAAAAGCGGGCATTCTGAAAAAGTTTAAGCCATGGTGATGCTTTAAATTTTTTCCATTTTTCTGGTATCCATGGCCACTGCCAGAGCAGGAATGCTCTTTCTGGATGGGGCATCATTGCAAGATGTCTTCCATCCTCTGTGCAAAGAGCTGTGATTCCCATTGGAGAGCCATTTGGATTAAATGGATATGTTTCAGTTATATTTCCCTCATCGTCAACATAGCGAACAGGTGCAAGATTTTTATCAAGAATCTTCTCAAGAATACTTTTATCAGGAAAGTATGCTCTTCCTTCTCCATGGGCTATCCATACTCCAAACTGTGAACCTTCCATGCCTTTAAGCATTATTGATGGAGAAGGCAGAATCTTGACAGTTACCCATCGGGATTCAAATCTTCCTGATTTATTCCATATAAAACGAGGCTGTTGAGTTTCATCAATTCCACACCATGGAACCCATCCAAGAAGTGCCATTAACTGACAACCATTGCAGACTCCGAGACTGAATGTATCTTTTCTCATATAAAAACTTTCAAACTCCTTTTGTAAATGTGAAAATTTTATACAACCTGCCCATCCCTTTGCTGAATCAAGAACATCTGCAAAACTGAATCCACCCACAAAAGCAACACCTTTAAAATTTTTTAAAGAAATTTTTCTTGAAATCAAATCTTCCATGCATACATCCCATGGCTCAAACCCTGCAAGATAGAAGGCTGCTGCCATTTCTCTGTCTCCATTACTTCCCTCTTCACGAATAATTGCAACAGGAGGTTTAGCATTTTTTTTCAGAATTACTGAAGGAGTATTTTCAGGAATAAAGCTTACTTTATATTCTGGTGAAGTTCTTCCGTAAATAGCTTTCTTTTCCTCATTTACACACTCAGGATTTGCCTGAAGCCTATCCAGGCGATAACTTGTTTCTTCCCATAAGTTCCTGAGATATCTCATTGAACTTTCATAAATTATCCTACCTGAATAATTAATTAAAATTTTATCTTCAGTTAAAGTTTTCCCTACTTCATAAAAGGGAATATTGTTTGCCTCAAGCAATTCCTTAACTTTTCCAAGTTTTCCCTTGTCAACTTCAATTGCAAGCCCCGGTTCTTCATTGAAAAGTTCTTCAATAATGCTGAAATCCGATGGCTGAAGAGTAATATGTAAGCCTGATGAACCTGAAAATGCCATCTCAAGCAAGGTGGTAATCAACCCTCCATCAGAACGGTCATGGCCTGCAAGAATTAAATTTTTATCAATCATATTCTGAATTGTTAAAAAAGTTCTCTTAAGAAGAGCAGGGTCTTCAAGGTCAGGACAACTGTCTCCAAGCTGTCCAAAACACTGAGATAAAGCGGTTCCACCAAGCCTTTTTTTGCCACAAGAAAGGTCAAGAAATAAAATTATACTCTTCCCTGGATGCTTAATATCAGGTGTTACTACTTTATTTATGTCCGGACAGGGAGCATAAGCAGAAATTACAAGTGTCCCCGGAGATTTAACAATTTCAACTCCTTCAGGAGTTTTTACTTTTGCAGCCATTGAAAGTGAATCTTTTCCTCCATCAACTGCTATGCCAAGTTTAATCATCAGCTCAGACATAGCTTTGGCTGCTTTGTAAAGACGCACACCCTCTCCTGGTAGTTTCGCTGCCCACATCCAGTTTGCCGAGCATTTTATGTCTTCAATATCTGTAATTTTTGCCCAGACAATATTTGTAAGGGCTTCTGTTACTGAAAGTCTTGCCATTGCAGAAGGATTAATCAATCCCTTAATAGGCTGTTCTCCAATTGCATGGGCAATTCCTGTTTTGTTAAAGTAGCCTTGGGCAACCACACATACATCCGAGACAGTAAGTTGAACAGGACCAACACACTGCTGTCTAACAATAAGCCCTGTAACTGAACGGTCAACTTTGTTTGTAAGAAATCTTTTGGAACCCACTGAAAGAAGCCTTAATACTCTGTTTAATGCCTCTTCAATAGTTAGATTTTCAGGAAGCACTAAAGGCTCAATTTTTCTGACAACTGTCTCAAGTTTAAACTCTTTTTTTGGAATTTCTCCAAGAACATCCCTTAGGTTAAATTCAACAGCAATACTGCCATCCTTACTGTCAAAAACTATGAGTTTTCCGTCACCTGTAACTTCTCCTATAATAGACCATGGAAGACGCTCTCTTTCACATATATTTTTGAAAAAAGAAATATTCTCTTTTTTTATCAGAATGGCATCATTTTCCTGATATTCAGCTCCCCAGATTTCAAGGACCGAAAGAGTTTCATCTCCGAGTATAACTTTTCTTATATCTATTTTTGCTCCTTCTGGATAAACAAGTTCTTTAACAACATTACAGTTTCCACCTGCACCTTGATCATGAATACTTACAATTGGATTTTTCTTTCCCAGTTCAACACATGCACGAACAACCCTGTTAAGTTTGTTTTCCATCTCAGCATCACCACGCTGTACTGCATTAAAGTCAAGCTCTTCAGAGAGTTCACCAGAAACAACGCTTGATGCAGAACCACCACCTATGCCAATTCTATAAGCAGGACCACCAATTTTTACCACATACATTCCCTGCTGAGGTAATTCTTTCTCCGTATGAAAAGAGTTTATCTGTCCGATTCCGCCTGTAAACATTATTGGTTTTATCCATTCTATTCTTTCTCCATCTTTAAGTCTCATTCCAAAAGAACGGGTAAATCCAGCAATTACCGGCTCTCCAAATTTATTTCCATAGTCTGAAGCACCATTGCTTGCTTCAATCTCTATCTGAAGAGGTTTTGCAAGATTTGATGGATATCTAAAGGATTTATCCTCCCAGGGAAGTTCATAATTAGGTATCTGAAGATTTCCCACACAATAGGCTGCTGTTCCTGCTATGGTTAAAGAACCTTTACCAGTTGCATGAACATCACGAATCCTTCCACCTGTTCCTGTTTCTGCTCCAGGGAAAGGTGCTACTCCTGTGGGAAAGTTATGAGTTTCTGCTGTAAAAATTAAGTGATACAAATCTTTTTTAATTTTAAATTTACAGGGTTTTCCAGGATTTGAAGGCATTAAATATCCTATCTTTGCTCCATATATTGCACTTGAATTATCTTTAAAGGCAATAACTGAGTTACCGGGATTTTTCTTTAATGGTTCTTTTACAATATCAAAAAGTGTTCGTTTAGCTGGTTTTCCATCTATTAGAAGTATTCCTCTGAAAAACCAGTGCCTTGAATGCTCACTGTTTGACTGAGCAAGGTCAAAACATTCAACATCTGTAGGATTTCTTCTTAATCTATCTCTGAAAAGTCTTAGATAAAACTCTATATCCCAATCATCCCATCCAAGTCCAAGTTCATGATTTATTTTTTCAAGTGCCTCTCTTCCCTGTTCAATAACTGGAACAATTCTTACAGGTTTAGGAGTTATTCCGTGAGAAAAATCTTTAAGAGGTTCAGGATATGGACATTCAGTCATTCTATCATGAATGAGATTAAGGAATAAATTTGAAGGAAAATCTTTAATATAAGGCGTAAGTTTATACCTACGGGATCTTTCTATTCTCTTAATTTTTTTAATTCCGATACTGTGACAAATAGAAACAGCACAGGTTGACCATGCAGTTACCCAGTTAAGTCTTGGTCCAACTTCAAATACAATTCCATCATCTTCAGCAAGAAAACTTTTATTAGAAAAAAAAGCTTGCTGAAAAGTTTCAGAAAGTAACCATTTTAAAACTGCAAGTTCATCTGTGCTTAATTTTTCAGTTATCAGTACGTTGTAACAGAACTCTGTCTCAATATCCTTGACATCTTTTGAAATATCCTGAATCCTGTTTAAAAGTTCTCTTTTTCTATATTCTGAAAGAGCATCTTTTCTGTAAAATCTCAGAATCACTTAGTTTTTTCCTTTATTATTAACTTGCCTTCAGCCTCTGCTATTAAAGTGCCTTTTGAATTTTTTATCTTTGCTATTGCTTCAATCAGGGTTGCTTTTATATGATTTGCATGAGCTTCTACAATTATTTTTTCTTCAGGTGCTACAGGATTTTTAAATCTTATTTTTAACTCTGCTGTAACTGTATTGAAACCAAGAGAATTTCCAGCATAAACACAGGCTTCATCAAGCAATGCTGAAATAATTCCTCCATGAATAATTCCGCTCCAGCCCTGATAATCTTTGGAAAGAGTTAATTCTGAATAGGCTTTGCCATCTCCATAATTAAATACAGCTTTAAGACCTTTTGGATTTTGTTTGCCGCAGACAAAACAGTAATCCTCAGTTTTCATCATTTGTTCATCATTTCAAGAAACTCTTTGTTTGACTTGGTTCCTTTAAGTTTGCTCAATAAAAACTCCATTGCTTCAATGGGACTGAGAGTACTCAAAACTTTTCTTAAAATCCATACCTTATTTAAAATCTCAGGTGGAACAAGTAATTCTTCCTTTCTTGTTCCTGAAGCACCAATATCAATGCTCGGGAATATTCTTTTATCAGCAAGTTTTCTATCAAGATGAACTTCCATATTACCTGTTCCTTTAAACTCTTCAAAGATGACATCATCCATTCTGCTACCAGTTTCTACAAGTGCTGTTGCAATGACAGTAAGAGAACCACCTTCCTCAATATTTCTTGCGGTACCAAAAAATCTCTTTGGTCTTTGAAGAGCTGTAGCTTCCAGCCCACCAGAAAGAACTTTACCAGAAGAAGGTGTAATAGCATTGTATGCTCTGGCAAGCCTTGTAAGGCTGTCAAGTAATATCACCACATCAATTCCTTCTTCCACAAGCCTCTTAGCTCTTTCAATAACCATCTCAGAAACCTGACAGTGCCTCTGTGCAGGTTCATCAAAGGTAGAACTTATTATTTCAGCACCTTTAACCTGTCTGCGCCAGTCAGTAACTTCTTCTGGTCTCTCATCAATAAGTAAAATCATTAAATATATTTCAGGATGGTTCTTTTTTATTGCCTTTGCTATTGACTGAAGCAACATTGTTTTTCCTGTTCTTGGAGCAGCAACTATAAGACCACGCTGACCTTTCCCAACAGGAGTAAGTAAATCCATAACCCTTGTTGAATAATCAGAGGGATTATACTCAAGATTGATTTTTTCTGTAGGATAATAAGGCGTTAAATTATCAAAAAGAGGCCTAATAATGGATTCTTCAACGGTCTTTCCATTAATTGTTTCCACCTTAAGCAGCGCAAAATATCTTTCATTCTCCTTGGGAGGTCTTATCTGCCCTGTTATAAGATCACCTGTTCTCAGGCTGAATTTTCTTATCTGGGATGGAGAGACATAGATATCATCAGGAGAAGGCAGGTAACTATAGTCAGGACTTCTTAAAAAACCAAAACCTTCTGGAAGTATTTCAAGAACTCCAGAACCATAAACTGTTCCGATTTTCTCAATCTGGCTCTGAAGAATTGCAAAAATCAAATCCTGTTTTTTCATGGATGTAGCATTCTCAATATTCAGAGCATTTGCCATATCCATGAGTTCCGGGATTTTTTTCTGTTTTAATTCAGAAATAGAAATTGGAATAGTATTGTTTTCCATTACACTACCTCAATTTGAAGTTTATGGACTTTTTCACTTTTTTAATTTCTTCAACCCTTCAGGAGGGCATCCATTGACTTATTAAGATTACAAAATCTGTAAAATTTTGTCAATAGAAAAAATAATCTATAATTTTAAAGTCCTTAATTTTACAAGTTCTTCCTGATATCCATAAATATGGGCTCCAGCTGAATATGCATAAATTGGGCCACCTTCAAGCCCTGTTTCGGAGCAAACATACTGTTTCAGAAGCTCAATTCCACCAAGATTGGTTGGAAATCCAGCCCACAGATCCCATGACCTGAAATAAACCGTAACAGTTAAAACTATTTTCTCATTAACAGGAATAGCCTTGAAATCAATAATTCTCAAACATGGAGGATCAAGTTTTCCATCTTTACCATAACATATATCTAAATCAACAGGAGTGCCTATCTCAATCACTGCCTGATTTGTAAGCGGTGTTTTTTTCAGTAACTCTATTACCCTTTCTAATTGACTGCCTCCCTGTGGCATGGGATGATGAATTCTTGAAGAATACCTGTAAGTCTCATTCTCACTGAGTTCAGGATTCATAAGATAATCTGCAAAATAATCCTCTATATATTCCATTGTTGTCGGTGAAGGAATACCCAAATGAGGTGGTATCTGAGGAACCATATCATGCCATGGTTTTTCAATGTATACAGCTATTCCTGGATACTGAATCCTGAATTGTTCTCTCTCAAATGAACCTTGTTGAATATTTTGAATATAACCACAGTCAATTATATTGTAAATTAACTGAAACCATGCATCAGATATTGTCAAGGCTTTTATATATACAGGGTCTAATCTTAACATATGCTTTCCTCTTTTTACTATTTTTGAATATTTTACACTATGGTGTCAAAAAATGCTCATTCAATATTTGTTTTTAGGGGCCTGTTTCCTCACATAAAAATCTAAATGAAATGGATTCGTTGCTTCACATAAGAATCTAAATATAAGCATAACATGAATTATTCCTTCTATGGCGAACAGGTTTTATAGAACTTTCTGTTTTCTTATAAGTAATCATATCA
>CAZDXM010000107.1:0-3591 GCA_964509535.1 uncultured Thermodesulfovibrio sp.
CTAAAATACATATTTAAATTTTTACTGAATTTCTCAAAAGTTTCTGTTGGAACAGAATTATCAGGACATTTATTTTTTTCTTCACAGACCTTTATTTTTATAACAGCAAGGGAATTATCAAAAAATATTTTGAATAAGCCAATCGGAGTTTCAATGCAAGCAGTATACATAAATTGATTATAATAAAAAAATGAATCCTCTTGAAATCATTAAAAAATATTACAAGCCTGAAAGCATGGCATTTATGATTCTTGTTAATCACTCAAAAGCTGTTGCAGAAAAAGCTTTAAAGATTGCCAGAAAATTTGATGTTGACAGTCAGTTCATATATGAAGCAGCAATGCTACATGATATAGGAATATTTATGACAGATACCCCAAAATTTGACTGTTATGGTAGCTTTCCTTATATTGCACATGGATATCTTGGAAGAGAAATACTTGAAAAAGAAGGTTTTCCAAGTCATGCACTTGTTTGTGAAAGACATACAGGAGTTGGAATAACAAAGGAAGAAATAATCAAAAACAAACTTCCTCTGCCATTGAGAGATATGGTTCCTTTAACAATGGAGGAAAAAATTATAGCCTATGCAGATAAGTTTTTTTCAAAAGAATCTGATGGTTCTGTAAGAATGCGAACAGTCAATGAAATAATAAAGGATCTCTCAAGATATGGAGAGGAAAAGGTTAAAATTTTCAAAGAATGGCTTGAGCTTTTTGATAATGGTAGTGTAAAATTTTAAATCAGATAATATGAAAACACTGGTTAATGTCGGAAACGGTAAGAAAGTAAAAATTGTTAAAATTTCTGGTGGAAGAGGTGTTCGTCAACATCTTCAATGTCTTGGAATTCATGTTGGTGATATAGTGACTTTAAAGAAAAGTTCATTTTTGGGAGGTCCTGTTTTATTAGAAGTAAATGGCTATGATGTAGCACTTGGTAAAGGAGTGGCATCTAAGATTGAGGTTGAGGAAGTTGAATGAAAATTGCCTTCATAGGGCAGCCGAATGCTGGTAAAAGCACAATATTCAATGGACTTGCAGGTTATAAAACAGTAACAGCAAACTTTCCCGGTCAGACAGTCCACTATACAGTCAGTAAAGTAACAGTTGGAAATGAAACTTTTGAAATCGTTGATCTACCAGGAATTTATTCTCTCACAGCAATTGATAAAGCTGAATTAGAATCAAGAAAATATATACTTTCAGGACATGTAGATGTTGTAATTAATGTAATTGATGCTTCTACGCTTTCAAGAAGCCTTGAACTCACACTTCAGCTCGCAGAGTTACAGGTTCCAATGGTTATCTGTCTTAATATGATAGATGAGGCTCATAGAAAAGGGTTGCAGATAAACACTGAAAAGCTCTCACAGATTTTTGGTGTGCCTGTTATTGAAACCATTGCAAATAAAGGAATAGGTCTTGATAGAATATTTACCTCTGCCAAGGAAGCATTCAATAAAAAATTGATTCCTCAAATTCAGTCTTTCCATAAAGACATAGAGGAAAAAATAGAAGAGATTGAAAAAATCATTCCATCTGATTTCATTAACCGTATCCCGCGTAGATACATAGCTGTAAAACTTTTGGAGGGAGACAGTGAATTTACTGAGAGAATAAAAAATTATTCAGAAATATACAGGAAAATTAAAGAAATTAGAGAAGAAATTAAAATTACCCATGGTCGTCATGCAGATACCGTGATTTCTTCTGAAAGACATGCCCTTACCATGAATCTTTTTGAGGAGGTAACAAAAGTCGGTGAACCAATAAAATCTTTCAGGGACAAAATTGACAACCTCCTTACTAATAGATACCTTGGTTACCCACTTTTGTTCATAATTCTTTTTGGAATCTTCTTCATGGTTTTTGAAATCGGGAAAATCATTGAAAATCCTTTAATTGACATTTTTGATTCTTTTATCAAGAAATTACCAAATATTATTGAAGAAAACTCACTACCCTTCTGTTTACTTAAAGGTTTGCTTGAAGGATTTTCAGGTGGATTGGGTGTTGCGATTCCATATCTTATACCATTTTTCATAGGACTTACAATTCTTGAAGACATAGGTTATCTTCCAAGAATGGCTTTTTTAATGGATACAGTCATGCATAGAATCGGACTTCATGGAAAAAGTGTTCTTCCATTCATAATATCCTATGGGTGTAATGTGCCAGGTGTAATGACAACAAGAATACTTGAGTCTCCAAGAGATCGCCTCATAACAGCAACTCTTTCTGTTTTTATTCCGTGTGCAGCAAGGACAACCATAATATTTGGAATTGTAGGAGCATATATTGGTGGACTGGCAGCTGCAAATCTTTATATTTTTAATATCATATTTATCATGTTTTTAGGTATCCTGATGAAGAAATTCATTCCTGAAATTACTCCGGGATTGATAATGGAAATACCTCCTTTAAGAATCCCCACTTTGAAAAATGTTTTCATAAAAACATGGCTTAGACTAAAAGATTTTATGTTAGTGGCATGGCCACTTCTGGTTGTCAGCAGCATCATCCTGAGTTTTCTGGAATATTTAAAATTGGATTCATATTTAAATACCCTCCTTTCTCCTTTAGTTAACTGGCTTCTCGGACTCCCTGAACAGGTGGGAATAACTCTTATATTCGGTATTCTCAGGAAGGAGCTTTCAATGATAATGCTTTTTCAGGCAATGCATACAACACAACTTAATACTGTTATGACAAATATTCAGTTGATTGTTTTTACAATATTTACAATATTTTATATGCCATGTGTGGGAACCATAGGAGTTTTAATTAAAGAGTTTGGCACAAGAAAAACTGTATTAATAACACTCTTAACAATTATAATAGCACTTTTACTCGCAGGATTATCAAGAATAATTTTGTCCTTCATTAATGATTGAAAAAGCTCTTATAACTTTGATATTTTTAAATTAAGGAGGTTAGCTTAAAATAAAAATTTACGGCTATACAGCAGGTTTAAAAAAAAGTATAATTCACAGTTTAGAAAGACTTTACAGAAAAAGACAACCACTTGAAACTGTTATAACCCCTGAATTAGCAAAATCTTTATGTATTCTCTGCAATGAATTAAAAAGACAGATTGGAGTATTAATTAGTAGAGACGGAAACATAACCCATGTAATTGTGGGAACAGCCCAGTCTATTTTGATACCCGAACTTGATGAATATCCAATTGGTAGAAAACCTTTAAGGGGGTTGAGGTATATCCATGTTCACCTGAACAAGGAAATCCCGGACAGAGAGGACATAACTGATTTAAGGCTTCTCAGATTTGATCTTTTAGCTGTTTTAGCGCATGAGAAAGGATTTCCAGAAAAAATTCATATTGTCCATCTGTTGCCCTATGGAAATGATAAACAGTTTGAGATTCTTTCCTCAAATTTTTATTCCTTTAAGCTCAACTTTTCAGAATTTATAAATAATCTTGAAAAGGAGATGGACAGAGCAAGGGTTTTTGATATATCTGATAGAAGAGAAAGAGCTATTTTAATAAGTGTTTCAACTGCTCCTAAATACATTATTGAAGAGCATATGGAGGAACTGCGGGAGCTTGCAGAGTCAACAGATTTAATAG
>CAZDXM010000108.1:0-2485 GCA_964509535.1 uncultured Thermodesulfovibrio sp.
ACTTACAAAACTTATGCTTACATTGTTGGTGGAATGCTTATAAAAAGCTATGAAAGGGCAGAGGAAATTTACAGGGCAATGCTTTGCAGAGGATTTCAAGGATTTTTTCCCCTCTTTGAACACTTTCACACAAGAAAAATTGATATAATATTCAGTGTTTTGTCAATTTTTATCTTTATTTTATTCTGGATTAAAAAATGAAGAAGCCGCTTATAAAACTCAGTAATATCACCTTTCATTATGATGACAGAGCGGTTCTAAACAACCTAAGCCTTGATATTTATGAAGGCGATAGAGTTGGACTTATGGGTCCAAATGGTTCAGGTAAAACAACTCTTTTATACATTATAATGGGACTTTTAAAACCATCCTCTGGCACTGTTGAGATATTTGGGAAAATCAGACAGAAAGAAAAAGATTTTATTGAAGTAAGGCAGAAGATAGGATTACTTTTTCAGGATTCAGACAGTCAGCTATTTTGTCCTACAGTAAAAGAAGATATAGCCTTCGGTCCTCTTAATCTGGGGAAGACAAAGGAAGAGGCATTACAAATAGTGCAGAAGACCTGCGAAATTCTTGGACTCAGAGGATTTGAGAATAGACTTACTTATAAACTATCTCATGGAGAGAAAAAACTTGTTGCATTGGCAACAGTAATAGCAATGAACCCCTTCTGTTTTCTTCTTGATGAACCATCTTCAGGGCTTGATGAGAAAACAACAGAAAGGCTTCTTGAATATTTGAAAACAAATACAAAAACCTATCTTGTTGTCTCACATGATAAAGATTTTATAGGAAAGGCAACTGACAAAGTTTGTTTTCTTGAAAAAGGCAGAATTTTATCCTGAAATAGTTAAAAGGGGAATATTTTAGGAAGTTTAAAGCCCTTTCCATGTTTTAAATGTTTCATCATTTTTTTCATTTCATGGAATTGTTTGATGAGCCTGTTAACATCTGTTACTGTTGTTCCACTTCCCTTTGCAATTCTTATTCTTCTGCTCGCATTTAAAATTTTTGGATTTCTTCTTTCCTCAGGAGTCATTGAGTTAATTATAGCTTCTACCTTGACAAATTCTTTTTCATCAATTTTAATATCTTTCAAAATCTTGCTCGCACCTGGAAGCATGGATAGAATATTTTCAAGAGGTCCCATCTTTCTCATCTTTCTGATATGCTCTTTCAAATCGTCAAATGTAAAATCTTCTTTTTCAATCTTTTCTTTAAGTTTTTCAGCCTCTTTCTGATCATAAGCTTTTTGTGCCTGCTCAATCAATGAAAGAACATCTCCCATTCCAAGAATTCTTTTTGCAACCCTATCAGGATGGAATTCTTCAAGTGCATCAATTTTTTCACCTGTACCAATAAGTTTTATTGGCTTTCCTGTTACTTCTTTTATTGAAAGAGCAGCGCCTCCTCGAGCATCACCTTCCATCTTTGTAAGAATTACTCCATCAATTCCTATTTTTTCATTGAAACTTTTAGCTATATTTACTGCATCCTGTCCTGTCATAGCATCGGCTATAAAGAGAACTTCATGGGGTTTAAGAACCTCCTTTATATCCCGAAGTTCTTTCATCAATTCTTCATCAATATGCATTCTTCCAGCAGTATCCACTATTAATGGATCTGCTCTATCAATAACTGCTCTTTTTAAGGCTTCCTTACATAGTTCTTTGGGATTTTTAATCTCGTATGAATGAAATACCGGGACATCAACCTGTTTACCTAATGTGACAAGTTGCTCAATCGCAGCAGGTCTTTGAAGGTCTGCCGCAACAAGCATTGGTCTGCGACCCTGTTTTTTAAAAATTCTTGCAAGTTTCGCAGCAGTTGTAGTTTTACCAGAACCATGAAGACCAACCATCATTATTACAGTTGGAGGATTTGGATTTAACTGAATTTTTGCACTGCTTCTACCAAGAAGCTCACATAACTCTTCATATACAATTTTTATAACCTGCTGTGCTGGTGATAGGCTTTCAAGGATTTCTTTGCCTAATGCTTTTTGACGAACTTTTTCAATAAAAGATTTTACAACCTTAAAATTTACATCTGCCTCAAGAAGAGCAATTCTTATTTCTTTTAAAGCAGCATCAACATCTTCTTCTTTAAGGATGCCCTTTCCTCTAAGTTTTTTAAATATTGCTTCAAGTTTGTCTGTTAATGCTTCAAACATTTACTGCCTCTCATTTAAAATTTTTTCAATTTCTTTATTCAGTAAACCAAAAGTATCTTTTGTTATTCCTCTGTATATCTGAGTAATCTGTTTTTTTTCATTCAGTATAAAAAAATTTGGGAAACCGAAAACACTATAAATTTTTTTAACTTTTACATCTGCTATAAAAACAGGGAATTTTATTTCTCTACTTCTAATAAATTCTTTCAATTTTAAGATATCTTCAACTTCATCATTGAACAGCACTCCGATTATTTGAACATTTTTATTTATGTATTTTTCATACAATCTGTTTATATCCGGTATAAC
>CAZDXM010000109.1:0-1723 GCA_964509535.1 uncultured Thermodesulfovibrio sp.
GGATTTTATTACGGGGTGGACGGGACTTGAACCCGCGACCTCTTGCGTGACAGTCAAAAAGAAAATTTAGAAATGGCTTGTATGCTTGATTCGTCAATGTGAATTTTATATGTTTTTGTGCATTTTGTGACAATTCTGTTACAGTGCTATGGTTAGTAATACATACTTATAAAAGTCTCTTTAAAGATTGTTTATTATACACAAATTACAAGATATAATCAAAAGGAGTCATACTGTTGGATATCGTCTTGAAGATGAGGCAATGAAGACACTTCCAGAGCTACTCAAGTAGGATTTTGGAATAGAGGTTGTTGGCAGACTTAAAAGAGATTTAATAGAAATTAGCAAAAACCATTACATAGAAGTAAACATAAAACGGTATCAAATTGCCCTTGCCTACTTTTTTGGTTCTCAAAAGGATAATGCTTTTAAACTACTGAAATGACAATACTTAGAAAAGCTACAGACTTCAAATATGTATTAGACAAACTATATGAAGAAGCATTAGAAAATTATTAACATGGTCAATTGGGAAAGGATGAAAAGCACTTGACATTCAAATGTCTTTAATGTTATTGTTCTAAATATGAACAAAACAAATCCATCTGATGAAATATCAATGCGTATTCTTGAACACATCAATGAAAACCCTACAATTACACAGAGAGACCTTGCATCAAAGCTTGGTATTGCCCTTGGACTTACAAACTCTTACATAAAAAGACTTTACAAAAAAGGCTGCATAAAGATTAAAAATCTTGACGGCAAAAGGATAAAGTATATTCTTACACCAAAGGGATTTATAGAGAAAGCCCGTCTTACCTGTAATTATATGGCAAGGTCTTTTAATTATTTCAAAGAAATTAAACAAAAAATAGACCAGACATATAGCAAAATGATTGACTCAGGAATAAACAAAATTATCTTATGGGGCGATGGAGAACTGGCAGAACTCTGCATAATTTCAGCAAAGGGACTTCCAATTACAATTGCAGGAATAGTCAGACTTAATGGGGATGATAAGAAAAATTCAGCCTACACTGTATATACGATAGATGAAATAGACAACATAGATTTTGATGCAGTGCTTGTAACAACCTTTGATGAAAAAGAGACTGCTCAGTTAAAAAATATAAATGCAAAGGTTTACTATTTATGGCAGAGCTGACTTTAAACTGGTATTGTATATATGTAAAATCAAGGCATGAGTTTAAGGTTTTTGAAAGGCTTTCAAATATTGGGATAGAAGTATTTTTACCTGCAGTTGAAAGGCTTAGAAGGTGGAAGGATAGAAAAAAGCTTGTTAAATTCCCTCTTTTCCCTGGATATCTCTTCGTTAACATTGAAAAAAGCTATGATTTGATACTAAGGGTGCTTAAAACACCTGGAGTTGTCTGTTTTATAAAAAATCCTCTTGGAGAACCCGAGGCTGTTCCTGAAGAACAGATAATTCCATTGAAAAAGGCAATAGAAAACAAAAAGGAAATAGACCCATATCCATATTTAAAAGAAGGACAGAAAGTAAGAATAAAAAGAGGGGCTCTTGAGGGAGTTACAGGGATAATTAGGAGCAAAGAAAAAAATCATTATCTGATTATTAATATAGATATACTCCAGAGGGCAGTAAGCGTTAAAATAGAAGCCTCTGAAGTAGAATTGGCTTAATTTTTATCCTGCTCGGTTACATTTGCTTCTAATGCTGATGTAACTGAGGAGGCAGAGC
>CAZDXM010000110.1:0-7078 GCA_964509535.1 uncultured Thermodesulfovibrio sp.
GGAATTCATGGCACAATAAAGGAAGTTCATCCCGGTCCTGTCGTAACAATGTATGAGTTTGAACCTGCAAGTGGAATAAAGCTCAGTAAGATTATAACACTCAGCGATGAACTTGCTCTTTCCCTTAAAGCTCAAAGTATAAGAATATATCCAATTCCAGGAAGGTCTGCAATAGGTATTGAAGTTCCTAATAAAAACCGTCAAATTGTGAGGCTTGGTGAGATTATAGCTTCTGAGAAGTTTCAGAACAGTCCATCTTACTTAACCCTTGCATTGGGTGAGGACATATACGGAAATCCTGTAATAACTGACCTTGCAAAAATGCCTCACCTCCTTGTTGCTGGTGCAACAGGGTCAGGTAAAAGTGTGTGCCTGAATACAATGATACTCAGCCTTCTTTACAAGGCAACACCTCATGATGTAAAGCTACTTCTCATTGACCCAAAACTTCTTGAACTTTCAACCTATGAAAACATTCCCCATCTGCTTTATCCTGTAATAACAGACCCAAAGGAAGCCTCTGATGCCTTAAAAAAAGTAATTGTTGAAATGGAGAGAAGGTATAAACTTTTTGCTTCACGGGGATTCAGAAACATAGAAAGCTTCAATCAGTCAGTTTCTATTGATGAAAAAGTTCCTTATATTGTCGTATTTATTGATGAGTTTGCAGATTTGATGTTTACTGCACCAACAGAAGTTGAACAGTCTGTTACCCGCATAGCCCAGATGGCAAGAGCATCAGGAATTCATCTTGTTGTGGCAACGCAGAGACCAAGTGTTGATGTAATAACAGGAATAATAAAAGCAAACTTTCCTGCGAGAATTGCTTTTCAGGTAACATCACGAGTTGATTCCCGCACAATACTTGATACACAGGGTGCAGAAAAGCTTCTTGGAATGGGTGACATGCTGTTTATGGTCTCAGGTGTAAAAATAATCAGAGTTCATGGTGCTTATGTAAGTGAGGAGGAAGTAAAATCAGTGACAGAATATCTTCGCAGTCAGGGAAGCCCTGATTATGCAATGTTTGAATCAATCCAGCTGCCAGCTGAGAAGAAAGAAAACGGTAGAACAAATGGCATTGAAAGAGACGAACTTTATGAAGAAGTAATTGAATATGCCTCTCAAGTTGGTGAAATATCAATCTCTCTTATCCAGAGAAAGTTCAAAATAGGGTATAATCGTGCAGCAAGAATTATGGATTTACTTGAAGAGGACGGACTTGTGGGACCTCCTCAAGGTGCAGGCAAGCCGAGAAAATTTTTAGGTAAGTTTAATTGACATCTATCTGTTTTTTTGATAATCTAAAATCAAATACAGTCTGGAGGCAAAGAAATGCAAGCTGTTGATATTTTTGAAAATCTTTTTATTTTTGAAATGGCAAACAATCATATGGGAGATGTGGAACATGGTTTGCGAATAATTAATGAAATACACAATGTATGCAGGAATTTCCCTCAGTTTAAATTTGCTTTTAAATTTCAGTATCGCAACCTTGATACATTTATCCATCCTGCCTATAGAAACTCAACTGAATTTAAATATATTAAAAGATTCAGTGAGACTAATCTAACATCTGAACAGAGAAAAACTCTAAAAGAAGAAGCCAGAAAACTTGGATTTTTAACAGTTTGCACAGCCTTTGATGAGGAATCTGTTGATATGGTTGAAGAACACGGATATGACATAATAAAAATTGCAAGCTGTTCCTTTACAGACTGGCCATTGCTTGAGAGAGTTATAAAGACAGATATGCCAATTATAGCTTCAACTGCTGGTGTATCCCTTGATGATATAGACAAGGTAATTCTCTTTTTTGAAAATAGAAATAAAGTTTTTTCCATCCTTCACTGTGTTGCTGAATACCCTACAAAAAAAGAAAATCTTCAGCTAAATCAGATAGACCTTTTAAAAAGTAGATATCCTCATATTACAATTGGTTACTCAACCCATGAATCGCCTGATAACTTTGACTCTGTAAAAATAGCGATTGGAAAGGGAGCAAAAATTTTTGAGAAACATGTAGCAATAAAAACCGATAAATACAGTATAAATGCCTATTCTGCAACACCAGAGCAGATTAAAAAATGGCTTGAGGCAGCAGAAGAAGCAATTGCTATGTGTGGTATCTCTGGACAGAGATATGCTGGAACAGAAAAAGAAAGACAGGATTTGAGAGGACTTCAGAGAGGAGTTTTTGCAAAAGGAGATATAAAGAAAGGAGAAAAAATAGATAGCTCCAATACTTTTTATGCTATTCCCAATTTTGAAGGTCAATTAATTGCAAATGAAATGTCCAAATATTATGAATACATTGCACTGAAAGACATAAAAGCTGAGGAACCAATTTTTCATGCAGATGTCAGTTTTAGAAATCTTAGAGACAGAATTTTTGAAATTGTAACAAAGATAAAAGACCTTCTGATAAAAAGCAGAGTTCCCATGCCAAACAAGCTTGATATGGAGATTTCTCATCACTATGGTTTAGACAGATTTGAAGAATGGGGGGCTGTTATTATCAATTGCATAAATCGTGAATACTGTAAAAAGCTTATAATTCTTCTTCCAGGGCAGAAGCATCCAGTTCATTATCATAAAAAAAAGGAAGAAGCCTTTCATATCCTTTTCGGTGATATGACAATAACCCTTAATGACGAAGAAAGACTATGCAGGGGAGGAGACATTGTGATTGTTGAAAGAGGAGTAAAACACAGTTTCAGTTCAAAGAGCGGAGTTATTTTTGAAGAAATATCAACCACCCATTATCCTGATGATTCTTATTATGATGATGAAGAAATTATTCTCAACAAGAACAGAAAAACACCAATTATAGTCTGGACAGACTGGTTACTGAAGCATTCTTAAAAAATGAAAACAATTGCATGGGATGTGGATGATGTCCTTAATAATCTAATGCAAAGCTGGTTTGAATGGTTTAAAAATAGAAAAAAATTAAACTTGGATTTTCAAGATATTACAGAGAATCCACCCTATAAAATTCTTAATATATCTATTACAGAATATATTCAATCTCTTGATGAATTCAGACTTTCAAATCTTTATCAAGAAATGAAGCCAGCAGAGGAGGTATTAGAGTGGTTTAAAAATTATGGAAAATATTTTCGCCATATAGCTCTTACAGCAACTCCTTTGATTGCTGCTCCGACTACCGCTCAGTGGGTTTTCAAAAACTTTGGCAGATGGATAAGAACCTTTCACTTTGTTCCATCAAGAAGAGAAAACATTAATGTACCCGATTATGATATTGATAAATCAGATTTTTTAAAATGGTTTGGTAAAGTTGACATACTTGTTGATGACAATGAAAAAAATATTAATAATGCAAAAAAATGGGGTATTAGTGTAATATTATTTCCTGCTCAATGGAATAGTTCAAAATTAAGTAAAGAAGAAGCATTGAAATTAATAAATAGAATGATGGAGTAAAATATGATTAAGCTTTCTGATTATGTTATTGATTTTATAACCTCACTTGGAGTTGATAACATATTTCTTCTTCCAGGTGGCGGTTGTATGCATCTTGTTGATTCAATTGGAAGAAACGCAAGGCTCAATCATGTTTGTTGTCTTCATGAACAGGCAGCTGCTATTGCAGCTGATGGATATGCCCAGTATAGAAACGACCTTGGTGTTGCTTTGGTTACAACAGGACCGGGTGGTACAAATGCTATAACAGGTGTTGCAGGCTCATGGATTGATTCAACACCTATTTTGGTAATATCAGGTCAGGTAAAAAGAAAGGATATGATGACTGGCAAAGGTGTAAGGCAGATGGGAGTTCAGGAGGTTGATATAGTATCCCTTGTAAAGCCAATAACAAAATATGCAGTTACAGTAACTGAACCAGAAACAATTAGATATCACATTGAAAAGGCAGTTTATCTTGCAAAAAATGGAAGACCGGGACCTGTCTGGATAGATATTCCTCTTGATGTTCAGGCTTCCATTATTGATGAAAAATCTCTTGAAGGATTTAAGCCTGAAAGTATTGTCCCTGATGAAAATAAAATTATTTCATCTTTTGTTAAAAAGACCATAAATCTTCTCAATAGCTCTGAAAGACCTGTAATTCTTGCAGGAAGAGGAATAAGGTTTGCAAAAGCTGAAAGGGAATTTCTTAAACTAATTGAGGCTCTCAAAATTCCATTGCTTCTTACATGGAGATTGATTGATATTATTCCTGAAGAGCATGAACTTAATTTTGGTCGTCCAGGAACAATAGCATCAAGATATGCAAATTTTATTCTACAGAATGCTGATTTATTGATTTCAATTGGAGCTCGTCTTGATTTAGGGCAGGTAGGTTACAATTACAAAAACTTTGCACCAAAGGCAAAAAAAATCATAGTTGATATAGATGAATCAGAGATAAAAAAGATTGATACAGAAATTGATTTACCAGTCATTGCAGATGCGAAAGTTTTTTTAGATGAGTTTCTCAAACATATAGATAGTATAAAAAGTATTGACAGAAGTGCATGGCTCAAAAAGTGCAAATACTGGAAAGAAAAATATCCTGTTATTTTACCTGAGTATCTTAAAGAATCTGATTTTGTAAATACCTATGCACTTGTAGATGCTCTATCAGATTTATTAAGTGAGAATGATGTTATAGTTCCTGGAAGCTCAGGAAGTTGTTCTGAGATAACATATCAGGCTTTCAGGATAAAACAAGGACAGAGACTTATAAACTCTCCAGGACTTGGTTCAATGGGATTTGGACTTCCTCAAAGCATAGGGGTCTGTCTGGCAAGTGGAAGGAAAAGAACAGTAAGCATAGTAGGGGATGGTGGACTTCAGCATAACATTCAGGAACTTGAAACATTAAAAAGGCTTAATCTTCCAGTAAAGCTTTTTGTTTTAAATAACAATGGATATGCTGCCATAAGAAACACTCACAGAAGATTTTTTGAAGGAAGACTTGTATGCTGTGACCCATCGAGTGGACTTACTCTACCAGATACATGCAAAATTGCATCTGCTTATGGAATCAAAGCTGTGAAGATTTCTGAACAGAAAAATCTTAAGGAAAGAATAAGACAAGTACTTGAGATATCAGGTCCGGTGGTATGTGAAGTAATGATTGACCCGGATTTACAGACAGCTCCAAGACTTTCTTCATTTGTTAAAGAAGATGGAACTATAGAGTCCAAACCACTTGAAGACCTTTGGCCCTTTCTGGATAGAGAGGAGTTTGAAAGGGAGATGGAGATAAATAGCTTGAGGAATAGTTAGTGTCTTTACAAAGTTTGATTTTAAAGATTGAAACTTTTATATCCAATCCTTCAGAAGGCTTACCAGAAGAAATTTTTCTTTTTATCAGTAAGATTACACCTCTTATAAATGTTGATTTATTAATAAAAAATGACAAAAATGAAACTCTCCTGACATGGAGAGAAGACAAATATTATGGTCCGGGCTGGCATGTTCCTGGAGGCATTATAAGGTATAAAGAACCAATAAAAGAAAGAATACATAAAGTTGCTCTGAAAGAATTGGGTGCAGAAGTGGAATTTGAACCTGAACCTCTTTGTATAAATGAAATTATAGTAGAACGAAGAGAGAGAGGACATTTTATTTCGTTATTATATAAATGTAAACTTTTATCTCCACCCACCGAAAAATTAAAATATAAGGGATTTCATAAACCTAAAAATGGTGAGTGGATGTGGCATAGTAGTTCTCCTGAAAATTTAATACCAGTTCATGAAATTTACAGAAAGTATATAGATTCATGAGAAAAATTTGTAAAATCTGTGGAAATAAACTATTTGAAGAGCCGGTTTTAAAGCTAAAAAACATGCCTAAATCTGCTCAGTATTTTCCAGATAAAAAAGGATTAAAAAAAGACAGAGGTATAAACCTTGATATCTTTCAGTGTTCAGGATGCGGAGTTGTTCAGCTTATTAGAAAACCTGTGCCCTATTACAGAGAAGTTATTAGAGCTGTGGGTATATCTCAGGAAATGATTAAGTTCAGAAAAGAGTATTTTAGAGAATTCATAGAAAGATATAAACTTAAAAATAAAAAAATCATTGAAATCGGTTGCGGAAATGGAGATTATCTTGAAATACTTCACAAAATGCCTGTAAAAGTCTATGGACTCGAATATTCTGATAAAGCAGTTGCAGTATGCAGGAATAAAGGTTTAAATGTATACAAAGGCTTTGTAGAGAATGAAAAATATCAGATAGAAGGCTTCCCATATGATGCTTTTTTATGCCTTAGTTTTCTTGAACACATACCAGAGCCAAACTCATTTTTAAGAGGAATCTGGTATAACCTTAAAGAAAAAGGTTTAGGATTAATAGAAGTTCCAAATTTTGATATGATAATCAGAAAAAAACTATTTTCAGAGTTCATCCCTGACCATATCTTTTACTTTTCAAAGGATACTCTTACAACAATATTGAAAATTAATGGATTTGAAGTTTTAAACATCAGAGAAATATGGCATGATTACATTATTTCAGTTGAAATAAGAAAGATAAAAAAAGTAGAACCAGATTTTATTGAGAACATAAACTATATTAAAAACGCAGTTCAAAGATTTATTGGAAACTATCAAAAAGTAGCAGTCTGGGGAGCAGGACATCAGGCTCTTGCTTTAATATCGCTGCTTAACTTAAAAAGTAAAATAAAATATGTAATTGACTCAGCTCCCTTTAAACAAAATAAATATACTCCTGGAACTCATCTTCCAATTTATTCTCCAGAAAGACTGATTAAAGACCCTGTTGATTCTATACTAATTATGGCTGGAAGTTACTCCGATGAGGTAGCAGATATTATAATTAACAATATGAATTTAAAAATTAATGTAGCAATTATAAGAGAAAACTTTTTAGATATTGTAAGTAAAAAGTGAGGAGGCAATTAGTGGAAAAGAAAATTTTAAAATTAAAAGTTCAGGAAAGCGAATCTCTTAAACGAGAGATTTTAAAAAAAGAAAAACCTTATGTTTATAACAAAATAATGAAATTTAAAGAAAAGGTAAAAAAAGGAGAAAGCATAGCAATTCTTCAATTTCAGTATGATTATAAATGTAATTTTCACT
>CAZDXM010000111.1:0-8456 GCA_964509535.1 uncultured Thermodesulfovibrio sp.
CAATAAAACTCATACAGTCAACACCTTCAAAGTCTATAACTAATTGTTCTTTTTGAAAACAGTCTCCGATTAAGGAATTTTTTTTATAAGGAGTTCCCAAAAAATATTTTGATATTTCATCAATTTTTTTTGTAGCAGAAAAGTTCGCAATTTTGTAAAATATTTGTTCTATATCAATTTTACCTCTCTTGAAAACCATACATAATGATAAAACATGTTAGTCTTTGATATCTACTCAGGGAATAAAGAAATGATGTATTGGTAAATATTGTTCTGATTAACCTTCTTTGAGTTTTTCCGCTTCTTCCTGCTCAATTTTACATTCTATGCACAGATCAGTTACGGGTCTTGCTTCAAGCCTTTCAATTGGAATTTCTGCTCCGCAGGATTCACATATCCCATAAGTACCATTTTCTATTTTTTCAATTGCTTTTTCTATTTTTTTAAGAAGCTTTCTATCCCTGTCCCTGAGTCTTAGAAGAAAGTTTCTGTTAATTTCCTCTGAAGCAATGTCTCCAATTTCTGATAGATTGGTTTCTGAGGGAAGGTTTGAAAGCATTATTCCAGCATCAACAAGAATTTGTTGCTTTTGTTGTATAAGTCTCTTCTTAATTTCTAAGATTCTTTTTTGTCTTGATTTATTCACTGCAATTTCCTTTTATAAAACTTTTTTAGAATATCAGAAAACATCATAGACAGTCAAATTAACTCTCTTAGGTCTGAGAAAGAAGATATGATTGACAAATAAATTCGTGTTCAATATAATTAAATTAATAATCTTGAGGAGGAAAATATGGATACAGCATTGGTTATAAGTGAGAAAAAAACAGGAGAAGCAAAAATTCTTCAACTTGTCACCTTTACCCTTGGAAGTGAAGAATACGCAGTTGATATTCTTAAAGTTCAGGAAATAAACAGAATGAAAGAAATTACAAGAGTTCCTAATGCTCCCCATTATGTTGAAGGTGTTATAAATCTTCGTGGAAAGGTAATTCCCGTTGTTAGCCTGAGAAAAAAATTTGGACTTCCTGAAGAGGAAGAAACCTCAAAGCAAAGAATTATGATAATGGATATTCAGGGAATTACAATGGGACTGATAGTTGACTCAGTTTCTGAAGTTTTAAGAATTTCTACTGATATAGTTGAGCCTCCTCCTCCGATGACTTATTCTGTTACTTCTGAATTTATATCTGGCATTGCAAAACTTGAAGACAGGTTAATTATTCTTCTTGACATGGACAGACTTATTGGCAAAGAAGAAAGTGAAGGGATGGTTGAGGCTGCTGAAAAGGTAGCTATTGAGGAATAAACTTCCAATATTTTTTCCCATGCTGTTTTCCCCCTCTCCAGCATGGCTGCATATACTCATCACGAAAGGAATAATTTTTTCCTTTTGATATATTATTTATTGACCTCGCAATAAGAAAAAGTTCACCTTTTCTTGAAAAAAACTTTGAACCATGCACTATAACTTTATCACCGAGTTTAAACTCCATTCTTTCCTGCTCAATATACCATCCCGGTGCTGTGACAACATTATAAATTGTGTCTTCCTTTAAAATCCCTATAATCAAAGGTCCGTGCTTTCTTTGAATAACTTCAGCAATTGTTCCTTTAATTGTAATTTCTGTATTTGGATCATAGCTTTCTACCCATTCCTGAGCGGATGCAGATGTAAAAATAAATAATATTGATGTCATTATAACTATAATCCATTTCATTATCTCAATCCTTAAAAAGGGGGCTACAGCCCCCTTGCTTTTTACCATCCGCAAATTCTTCTGATGTTTAATCCTCTTTTTCCACCTGGAGTATAAGGAAGTCCCATTTCATAAGCTTTTTTGTGCATATCAACTCTAAGAGAAGCCCTTTCCTGTTCTTTCTGTTTTATGGCATTCCAGTCAGGATTTGGCTGTGACCAGAGGGTGAGAAGTTCGCCTCTTAGCTGTAAATCTTTTTGATAGAGTGGTTGAACTTCTTTGCAATACTGCTGTGCTTTTGCTGGATCAACTCCTGCTGGATACTGCGGACCCATTCCTCTCTGTGCAAAAGACACACTTGCAAATACCGCAATGACTAATGCCACTGCTATGATACTCATTAGTTTTTTCATAAACTCTAAACCTCCTGTTTTTTTAATTTTTACTCAACTTAATTTTACCATCCTCTGTGAAATCTTTGCATCATTCTTCCGCCACCATAGGGCAATCCATATTCATGAGCTTTTTTCTGCATTTCAGTCCTTAGTTGAACCATCTCCTGCTGTTTTTTTGTTATAGCATTCCAGTCAGGATTTGGCTGTGAGTAAAGTTGTGCAAGTTCTCCTCTAAGCTGAAGTTGTTTTTGTCTGAGAGGCAGTGTGTCATTGTAAAATTTTTGAGCTTTTTCAGGGTCAACAGAACCATAAGCAGGACATTTAGCCCCATATCCTGGTCCTCCACCTCGCCATGCATAGGCTGAGCCTCCTATAAGAATAACTGCAATTGCTACTACCATTAAAGCTGTGATTATCTTTTTCACTATGCTTCACCTCCTTTCAGTGAATTTTTTATTTACTTCTAATTAAATATCAATTTACATGCCAGAATTGAAATTGCTTGAATTTAAAAGATTTTTTAAGGATTATTAATATAAAGATACTTTTATTTCTGCAAAGATTGCATTATTTTTTGCAAAATTTGCAAAATTCATTAGAAATGTGGGCGAAATCCTCAATTGAAAGCTCTTCAGGTCTTTTCATTGGCTCTATGTCAATTTTCATCAAAAACTCTTTAGGCTCTTCAATAATTGACTTTAAAGAGTTAGATATCATTTTTCTTCTTTGCCCAAAAGCTGATTTCACAATTCTGAAAAAAAGTTTTTCATCCATTAACTCTACTGGAGGCACAGGCCTCCTGTCCATTTTTATCACAGCAGATTCAACCTCAGGTGGAGGGCTGAAAAATTTAGGTGGAATATAAAACTTTATCTCAGAATTAGTATAATATTGAGCTATTATGCTTAAGGCAGAGTAAGCCTTTGTAGATGGTTTTGCTGAAAGTCTCTCAGCCACCTCTTTCTGAATTGTAAGTGTCATTGATATAAGATTTTTAACTTCAAGAAGTCTAAAAATTATGGGTTTTGTAATGTAATAGGGGATATTAGATACAACTTTAAACTGTCCAAACTCTTCGTAAGGAATTTTTAAAGCATTCTTATTTATAATTGTAAGATTTTCTTTCCCATAAAATCTTTCTTTAAGGATTTTATAAAGTGCAGGGTCAATCTCTATTGCTATAACTTCTTTTACATTTCTCAGGAGAACTTCTGTTAAATCTCCCATTCCAGCTCCAATTTCAACAACTCTATCATTTATATTGACTTCTGAAGCCTTCACTATTCTCTCAAGAATTTCTTTATTTCTTAAAAAATGCTGTCCAAGTTTTTGTTTTTTAGGTCTTAAATTTTTAGGCATTACTGAGCTTTATTTTCTCTATTTTTATTTTAAGTGCTCTGTTTTTGTAATAGACATTGATATTTGAAGGCATGTTAATTATAGTGCCATTTTCTGTTTGAATTTTTTTATATTCATCATAGGTTATTAATACTGTCTGATAATCCACAGTAAGGGTTTGGTTCAGAGGTATAAAGCCATCTTTTTTTAAAGTAACAGTCCTTTGTCCTTCCTTTTCCATTAAAATAAAGTTTTCAGTGTCTTCGGTTACTGTAAAATCACCATTCCACCATATAAAACCCTTCCTTATTCCAATTGCAAGCTGTTTCAGGCGGTCTTTTTCAATCATAAGATTTGATGAAACTTCGCCATTTTCTTCATATATCTCCCCTGCTGGAAATCCCATATAGTAAACCCTTAATAAAAGCTCATTCTTTGAAATCCTTAAAGAGGCATCTCCATTTAAAACACTGCTTTTTGCTTCATACTGAATATTTAAAACTGCCTCAACAGAGTTGTAAATCTGCATTTTTTTTATAAAATCTTTTATATCTTCAGCATAAAACTCCTTAACTGTAAGAGGTTTTTTTTCAGCACAACCAGAAATAAGAAGTAGAATAAGACAACAAAAAAAATTAACTGCCAATAATCTCAATAAGTTCATTAATTGACCTCACTCCTTTTATTTTTAAATTAAATTTTTCTTTGAGCCTTTCAAGGTTGCTCTGTGGAATTATGGCCTGTTTCATACCTATCCTTGATGCTTCTTTTAGCCTCATTTCTGTCTGAGAGATTGCTCTAATCTCACCACTTAATCCAACCTCACCAAAGATAACCATTCCTTCAGGTAAAGGTTTATCTCTGAAAGAAGAAACAGTTGCTGATATAACAGCTAAGTCAGAAGAAGGTTCTGTAATTTTTAATCCTCCTACAACATTTACAAATATGTCTGCACCCGCAAGATTAATTCTACCCCGCTTTTCAAGAACAGCTATCAAAAGATTTACCCTCTGATAATCAACTCCAATAAAGTTTCTTCTTGGTATGCCAAAGTTTGAAGGTGTAACGAGTGCCTGTATCTCTGTCAGAATTGCTCTTGTTCCTTCAATAGTTGCTGTTATAGCAGAGCCACTCTGTTGAGAATGCTCTGAAAGAAAGATTAGGGAGGGATTTTCAACTTCAAAGAGCCCTGAACCTGTCATCTCAAAAACTCCTATTTCATTTGCAGGACCAAATCTATTTTTTACGCTTCTTAAAATTCTGTATGCATATCCTCTGTCACCTTCAAAATAAAGAACAGTATCCACAAGATGCTCAAGCACACGGGGACCTGCTATTGCACCTTCCTTTGTTACATGTCCTATAAGAAAAACAGGAATGCCTCTCTTTTTAGCAAAATGCATAAACTTTGTGGCAGACTCTCTTATCTGACTTACTGAACCAGGTGCTGACATTGCCTCTTCTGTATAAACAGTTTGAATTGAATCAACTATCAGGGCATTCAATTCTTGCTCTGAAGCCCAATCAAGAATTCTTTCAACTAAAGTTTCACTCAGAAGAAGAATATTTTCTGAAAAGGCTCCCAGTCTTTCAGCCCTTAATTTTATCTGTGTAAGAGATTCTTCTCCAGAAACATAAAGAACCTTGCCATATTTTTTTGCAATGTTGTCAGTGGCTTGAAGGAGTAATGTTGATTTGCCAATTCCAGGGTCTCCACCAATTAACACAAGAGAACCTTTTACAACTCCTCCTCCAAGTACTCTGTCAAGCTCTCTTATGCCAGTTGAAAGTCTATCGGACAGTGTAATTTCAATTGAGCTTATGGAGACAGGCTGAATATTTTTTAGGGCTTTTAATTGTTCTAATTCTCCCTTTTTACTGAGGCTTTCAACATCTATCACTTCTTCAACAAAGCTGTTCCACTCTCCACAGTCAGGACAACGGCCAATCCATTTTGGTGAAATGTATCCACATTTCTGGCATTGAAAAACTCTTTTTAACCTTTGCTTCATGAGTTAATGATAATTTATTTTATTGAAATTTTACAAAAAATTGATATAATTAATTTAGAGCAAGAAGCTCTAAAAACCTCATGAAGAGGTTTAAATCCCTATGAAAGGAAGGTGTATCATGATTAAAAAAGTTTCAGGAAAGGCAATGCCCACCTGCAAATGTAAAGGTTCCTGCTGAACTATTAAAGGGGGGAATATACTCCCCCTTTTTAAATTACTTTAAGGTATGCAATAATATTGTATGCACTTTATAGTAATTCTTCTTTTTATTTTTTTTCTTTTTATACCTTTGAAAACAACTTTAGCAGAGGAAGCATATTTTAATTTTGTTGCTGGATATTATACGGCCATAAATGAAGACTTAAACGCCGCAATTTCTTATTACAGAAAAGCTCTAAAAAAAGATCCTTCTTCAAAATTTCTGAAAGTTATTCTATCTGAGTCATATTTAAAAATTGACAATATTGAAGAAGCAAAACATTACATTGATGAAGTATTGAAAGAAGATTCAGAAAATCTTGAAGCATTAAAAGTACTTGCTTCAATTTATACAAATGAAAGAAAAATTGAAAAGGCTGTTGAAGTATATGAAAAAATTCTCTCTCGCTCCCCAAATAAAATTGAAATTCTTTCAAGAATTGGAAATCTTTATCTTGTTTCAGGTATGTATGATAAGGCTATTGAAGCATTTAAAAAAATATATGAGGAAGACCCAGAAAATATCATGGCTTTACATTTTCTGGGAGTGATTTATATTGAAAAAAAGGATCTCAAATCAGCAAGGGATTGCTTCAAAACAATATTTCAAATAAATCCCTATTATGAACCTGCATACACCAATCTTGGTGTGGTGGAAGAGCTTGCAGGAAACTTTAAGGAAGCAGAAACTTATTTCAAGAAAGCTCTTGAATTAAATCCTGAAAATCTATTTGCAAGAGAAAAATTAATAAATCTTTATCTTTCTCAGAAATTTTACAAAGAAGCAATACAGGAGCTTGAAACACTTAAGCAACAAAAATCCGAAGCAGATCAAATTCATGAAAAACTTGCTCTGCTTTATTTACAGACAAAGCAGTATAATAAAGCAGTTGAAGAACTTGAGTATTTATTATCAAAAAATCCAAAAGACCTGAATCTGATGTATTATCTTTCTCTGGTTTACATAGAAACAGGAAAATTAAAGGAAGCAGAACAAATACTGAAACAGATCATTTCCATTAATCCCAAAAATGTTAATGCTTTTTTAAATCTTGCAACAGTTTATTTAAAACAGAAAGAACTAAAAAATGCGTTGAATATATATGATGAGATTCTTCAGTTTGCTGAGGACTTGCCAGATATTTATATTTATGCTGCAGAAACTGCTGTTGATTTAAAGGATTATAATTTAGCAAGAAAATACATAGAGAAAGCAGTCAATAAGTTTCCTGATAATCCTGATGTAAATTTTATAGCGGGAGTAGTTTTTGATAAACTTGGCAATTTTGATCATATGGAGATATTTATGAAAAAAGCCATATCACTTAAGCCTGATCATGCAGAAGCTCTCAATTATCTGGGTTATAGTTATGCTGATAGAGGTATATATCTCAACGAAGCATTGTCCTTAATAGAAAAGGCTGTGAAACTGAAACCAAACAATGGCTATTATCTTGACAGTCTGGGATGGGTTTATTTCAGACTTGGTGAGAAAGAAAAGGCTTTAAAATATCTTCTTGAAGCACTAAAACATGTAAAAGATGACCCTGTGATTTTGGAACATCTTGGAGATATATATAAAGAACTCGGAAATTATAAGGAAGCATTACAAGCCTGGCAGGAAGCTATAAAATATCACGAAAAGGAAGAAGGGATTAAAGCAAGACTGGAAAAGAAAATAAAGGAAGTTCAACAACTTCTCAAAAATAATGCTAACATGTAAAGCATTTGCAAAAATAAACTGGGTTCTTTCAGTTTTAAAAAAAAGGGATGATGGTTATCATGATATCATCTCTCTAATTCATGCCATAGATTTATATGACATATTAAACATTGAGCTTTCTACAGATATTGAAGTTGAAACTGATATGTCTGTAGCAAAACACGAAAATCTTGTCTACAAGGCAGCCCGTGCCCTGCAGGAGTATACAGGCATAAAAAATGGTGTCAGAATAACTTTAAAAAAGAATATTCCTGTGGGAGCAGGATTGGGAGGAGGAAGCTCTGATGCAGCTACTGTATTGAAAACTCTGAATGAATTGTGGAAACTCAATTTAAGTGTAAAAACTCTCTGTGAAATCGGTGCTTCTATAGGTAGTGATATTCCTTTTTTCTTTTATCTTCCTTTATGTATTGTTAAAGGAAAGGGACACATAATTAATCCTTTAAAAATTGAAAAATCTTATGTTCTTTTGCTTGTTAAGCCACATTTTAGTATATCTACGAAATGGGCATATGATTCTTTGAATTTAAAGGCCAAATTGACAGAAGAATATAAAAAAATAGATAATAATATTTGGCAATTGTATCAGAGGCTATATTCTGGAAAGCTGGATAATCTTTATTTGTGGAATGATTTAGAAAGTAGTGTTTTAATGAAATACCCTGAAATAGAAAAAATTAAGAAAAAACTCTTACAAGCCGGAGCTCTTGTTAGCCTGATGAGCGGAAGCGGTTCTACAGTATTTGGAGTTTTCAGGAACGAAACCGAAGCTGAAGAAGCCTTGAAATTTTTTAATGGATACTGGTGCAGAGTGGTGCGAACTCTTACTTAAATTGGGGAGTCGCCAAGTGGCAAGGCAGCGGATTTTGGATCCGCCATTCGCAGGTTCGAATCCTGCCTCCCCAGTTTTAAAAAACCCTCAGAAAGAGGGTAATTTTTATTTTTAGGAGACTGATATGCCAGATGGAATTAAGTTAATAACTGGAAACTCAAATCCCGAGCTTGCAAAAAAAGTAAGTGAGTATTTAAAAATTCCATTGACTGAAACAACGGTAAGCACCTTCAGTGATGGCGAAATAATGGTTCAAAT
>CAZDXM010000112.1:0-1927 GCA_964509535.1 uncultured Thermodesulfovibrio sp.
ATATTCTACCCCTTAATTTTAAAGAGTATTTGTATTTTAAAGATAAATCTGAAATTCTTGACAAACCTTTGCTTTACAGCAAAGAGATAGAAAAGGAGTTTGAGATATTTTTGACAAGCCAGTTTATTGAAAGTATAGAAATGAATAAAGAGGAACGGAGGGAATATTTTCTGTCAATTATCAAAAAGATAGTTTTTGAAGATATTCCTCAGATTTTTTTTATAGAAAATCCTGAGATTATTTTTAAAATTTTAAAAATCATAGCACAACAGCCCGGATTCTTAATTGATTATCAAAATTTTTCAAGAGAAATCGGTATTTCAAATAAAACCCTATCTAATTATTTTTGTTATCTAAAAGAAGCATTTTTGATTAAAAAGTTATACAACTTTTCACGTAACTTAGTCACTTCAGAAAAAAAGCTTAAAAGATTTTATTTAGCTACGCCATCTTTTAGCTGGGCTATGGTTGATTTCATTGAATTTGGGAAACTTGTTGAAAATTTTGTAGCTTCCATGAAAAATTACAAATTTTTCTGGAGAGACCCTTACGGACATGAAATAGACTTTGTTAATTTTGAAAAGGAGTGTATTATTCCAGTAGAAGTAAAATATAAGGAAAAAGTCTCATTAAAAGAAATGAAAAATCTCATACTTTTTTGCAGGAAATTCAAAATTACTGAGGCAAAAATTTTAATGAAAATATTTGAAAAACAAACAGAAAGCATTAACAATCTTATTATTGAAAAGATACCGATTTTTACAATGCATATTTAACTTTATGTTACAATTAATCATGCCGGTAACTGAAATAGAAATTTATGAAGCTTTGAAAGAGAAAATCGGAGAGAGTTCTGCAAAAACTCTCATTGAATTTATTGATTTAAAAATAGAAAAGGAATTTGAGAGAAAAAAGGATATTCTTGCAACCAAGCAGGACATAGCTGAGTTAAGGTCTGCAACCAAACAAGATATAGAAGAACTAAAGACTGCAACCAAACAGGATATAGCTGAACTTAAAGTAAAAATAGAGAAAACAAAAACAGACCTTATAAGATGGATGTTCATTTTTTGGGCTGGTCAGATTGGAGTCCTTGTAGCAATTTTAGCCTTATTTTTCAAAATCCTAAAATAAATTTCACCTAATTATTGTCATTTTTAGCTTACTTTTTATTTAAGGCACATAAATCCTTACACCGGGAATACTATTGAAATGTTTATCAAAAGTATAAATCTGCATATTATGCTCTAATGCCAGTGTTCCAATTGCAATATCTGTAAGAGGAATATCTATTCCCTTTCTTCTTAACTCAAGGCTCAGTTTTCCAGCTTTTATCCACATATCAGTAGTGATTTCAATAATATTTAATGCTCTCAGCAAGTCTATCAAATAATCTTCTTCTTTAGTATTTTTCAATCCTTGAATTAATTCAGCGATTATTATTCCCGTGATATACACTCTGTCTTCTTCAAGCAAATTTTTAACAGGATAAGCATTTTCGTTTCCTCTTAAGAAAGATACAAATACAGATGTATCAACTATTACGCCCTCTTTTTTAATTTTCATCTGTTTCCTTTAGTTCCATATTTTCAAGTTCTTCAGTTACATCAACAATTTCAATTCTACCGCTGAGTTCAATAAGTTTTTTTATTTTCGCTTGCCTTATGTATTCTTCAAGAACTCTTATAAGGGCTTTTGTTTTAGTTTTTTCCCCGGTTATTTTCATAACCTCATTAATAAGCTCATCGGGTAAATTTAATGTAGCACGCATAAGCATCACCTCCTTTATATGCATCAATTATATGCTTTAAAAACATGCTATTTCAATACCTTTCTACCTCCTTTTCTCTCACACAACTTTCACGATTTTTAAGATTTCAGGTGTTATAATGTAATTACATAAAAAAGGAGGATGGGGGATGAGAAA
>CAZDXM010000113.1:0-18057 GCA_964509535.1 uncultured Thermodesulfovibrio sp.
GTCTCTTTCCTTTACATTGAGGACACAGAAGGGGTTTTCTAATTTTTGAAAGAAAGACTCTGACATGAACCTTGTATTTTTTTCTTTCAAGTTCTTCAAAGAAGTCATTTAAACCATAAAAATACTGATTGCCTGTAAATATTAATTTTTTATGTTCCTCAGGCAGAAGCCTGTAAGGAGTGTTTACATCTATACCTGAAAGTCTAGCACCTCTTATAAGTTGCTGTTTCCACCACCTAAGAAGAGGTCTTTCCCATATTTCAATTGCTCCTTCAGCAAGGGAAAGCTCTCTGTCAGGAATAATGAGGTTTTCATTGTATACAAGGATGTATCCAAATCCTTTACATTCAGGACATGCTCCCTGCGGATGATTAAATGAAAAAAGAAGGGGTGATACCTCAGGAAGTTTCATTCCACAATCCGGACAGGCAGCTTCAGAGGATAGACTAAACAGTTTATTGTCTTCAACAATATAAACTTTTACCTCTCCCATTCTGAAAGCAGTCTCCAGAGAATCAGCAAGTCTTGCTCTGTCAGCAATTCTTAATCTGTCAGCAATTACCAGAAGTGAAGAAGTGGATCTATCATGAATTATTTCATCCAGCTCCTTTACACATGGTTTTCCATTTTCCATCATCATGATTTTTGAAAAACCGAGTTGAATAAGTCTCTGTGGTCTTTCTGAAGTTTCAAAAATTATGAATGCCCGTTTATCATAATAGTTTTTTAAGAGTTCTTCAGCCGCTGATGAAGGATCCCATTTTTTGATTTCTTTATTACATTTCGGGCAAAAAGGCACAGCAATTTTTGAAAAGACAATCCGCAGATAATCATAGATTTCTGTATGAGTTCCTACTGTTGAACGTGAACCCTTCACGGGATTTCTCTGCTCAAGTGCTATGGTGGGTCTTAAGTTATCAATTAAATCAACATCAGGTCTTGGAAGTTTTTCAATAAAAACCCTCGCATAACTTGACATACATTCAATGAATCGCCACTGTCCTTCAGCATAGATTGTGTCAAAAGCAAGGGAGGATTTTCCGGAGCCAGAAATCCCTGTTATAACTGTTAATTTATTGTGAGGTATTGTCAGATTTATATTCTGTAAATTGTTCTGTCTCGCCCCTTTTATTATGAGATACTCTTCCTGTTCAGGGTTTGCTTTTCTGGAGTGATTGTACATTTTTTTATTTTAACTGTATGTTAAAATATTTAATCAACTTATTTATGGAGGATTGAAGTGAAATTCTATTCTGAAAAAGATATAATTGAAACAGTTGCCAAAATAATGCTTATTTCAGCAAGAACTGCACCGAAGGCAAAAGGAGAGGATGAAATTGTTGCAGGCATTCCCACTTTAGAGGAAAAGGAAAAGATTGCTACAGAGATGGAAAAAATAGGAGACAGAGGTGATGCATTCAAATTTTTTAAAAGAGATGCTCAGAATTTAAGGGATGCTGAAGCAGTGATTCTTATTGGTCTTAATTTTAAAAAACCTGTTGGAGTAAACTGCGGAGCATGTGGTTATAATTGTGATACCATTTTAAAGCAAAAGCCTTATGAGACAGATTATGCAGGGCCTGTCTGCGTGATAAGAGCTGTGGATTTGGGAATTGCAATAGGTTCTTTAGTGTCTGTTGCAAAGGAGTTAGGGGTTGATAACAGAGTTATGTACAGTATTGGTGTTGCTGCAAAAAAACTCAAACTCATGGATGCTCAGATAATACTTGGCATTCCTCTAAGTGTAAAAGGGAAAAATATTTTCTTTGATAGAAAACCTTTATAAGGGAAAATTCTCATGGAGGATTTATGAATCGCACACTTATGTCCATTTTAAAGATTTTATCAAAGGAAAACAAAATAATAGGCTCAAAAGAAATAGCAAAGAGGCTTAAAATGTATGGAGTGAACCTTTCAGAAAGAACTGTGAGATATCATCTGAAGATCCTTGATGAAAGAGGATTTACTAAAGTATTTGGCAAAGAAGGAAGGATAATTACTGAAAAGGGTAAAAAAGAACTTGAAACAGCAAGTACAGTAGAAAAGGTGGGTTTTATAATAAATAAAATTGAAACTTTAAGTTATTTGTCAGACTTTGATATAAATTCACTTACTGGACGCCTTATCCTTAATGTCAGTTACATCCCTAAAACTAAAATAAAAAGAGCTTTGAAAGTTATGGAAAGTGTCTTTAATTCCCCTTTTGTAATGAGTGATAAAGTCGTTATTTTTAAAAAAAATAATGAAATAATTGTTGTGCCAGAGGAACATATATGCATAGGCTCTGTATGCAGTGTTACTCTAAATGCAATACTTTTAAAACACGGTATTCCTGTCATATCAAGATTTGGTGGTGTTCTTGAAATAAGAGATGGTCAGCCTTATAAATTCTGGGCACTTATAAGTTATGACGGAACATCTTTAGATCCATTGGAGATATTTATAAAAAGTAAAATGACAGATATTATGAATGCTGTAAAGAATGGTTATGGAAGAATATTAGCAAGCTTCAGGGAGATTCCCATTGTTTGTCTTGAGAAAGTTAAAGAAATTTACTCAACAATGCTTGAAAAAGGATTTAAGGGAATACTTATGTTTGGAGAACCAAATCAGCCTTTGCTTGACATTCCTGTTGGTATGGATAGAGTTGGTATGATAGTTGTTGGTGGGCTTAATCCAGTGGCAGCAGTTGAGGAAATTAATATCAGAACTTACACATCAGCAATTTCCACACTATATGATTATCAAGCAATGGTTGGTTTCAGAAAAATTTTAGAAAAATTTGAATAAATGCAAATAATAACAACCCATCTCAATGCAGATTTTGATGCAGTGGCTTCATGCATGGCAGCAAAGAAACTTTATCCGGAAGCTCATATTGTTTTGCCAGGTTCAATGGAAAAAAGAGTCAAACTTTTTTTTGATAGCTTCAAGCCCTTTGAAATAAAAAAATTAAAAGAAATACAGTTAGATAAAGTTAAAACAATAATAATAGTTGATACAAGAAGCCTGCAAAGAATCGGGGAACTCTCTCAATTTTTAAAAAAACCAGTAAAGATTCATCTTTATGATCACCATCCAAAAGGGGAGGATGATATAAAGGCAGACTTTGAGATTACCGAACAGATTGGTGCTCTTGCTTCACTTTTCACAGAGATTTTCAAAAAAAAGAATGTATCAATAACACCGCTTGAAGCAACTCTTCTGTGTCTTGGAATATACGAAGAAACAGGATGTCTTCTTTTCCCTTCAACCACAGCAAGAGATGTTGAAGCTGTAGCATATTTGCTGAAAAGAGGAGCTAATTTGAACATAGTATCTCAGTTTCTTAAAGAAGAACTCTCCCGCGAAGAGATAGCACTTTTCAATAAAATACTCAATTCTTTAGAGGAACATATAATTGATGGATTAAGGGTTCATATTGCTCATGGTAGCATGGAGGAGTCCCAGGATATCTCACATATTGCCCATAAAATAATGGATATCATTGATACTGATGCTTTTTTTCTTATTGTTGAAATGGAGGATAAAATTTTGATAATTGGAAGAAGCAATATTCCTGAAATAGATGTAGGAGCAATACTTTCACAGTTTGGAGGAGGTGGACACTGGGCAGCCGGTAGCGCCACATTGAAGGAAATGCCTGTAAATTTACTGATTGATGAACTTCTGAAAGTTGCGAGGTCTGAGATAAAGCCAATCAGAATTGCCAGAGATCTAATGACAACGCCTGTGATATCTGTTCAGAAGGATAAGACAATTAAAGAAGTTGAAGAGATGATGACAAAATACGGTGTAAATGCTATGCCGGTTGTTAAGGGAGACAGGTACATTGGGATAATTACAAGGGGTGTTGTTGAGAAAGCTATATTTCATGGGTTGAAAAAATCAATGGTTGGAGACTTTGCTACAACAGATGCCTATACTGCTGAGGAAGATACACCTGTTATGGAAATAGAAAAAAACATGATTGAACTTAATCAGAGATTTGTTCCTATTTTAAAGGAAGACAGGGTCGTTGGGGTTATAACAAGAACTGATATACTGAGAAATCTTTACGAGGAACTAATAAGAAAGTTTAAGATTTCTCAAACAAAAGAAGAGCCTGCTGAGGAAATGAGAAAAAACGTATCTAATTTAATGAAAACTCTTTTACCTGAGGAAGTCTATGAAATACTTTACATTGCAGGTGAGCTTGCACAGGAAATGGGATATGGAGTTTATCTGGTAGGTGGGTCTGTTAGAGATCTTATCATGAGAATGCCAAGCACTGACATAGATATAGTTGTTGAGGGAGACGGAATAAAATTTGCCGAGGAGCTTACAAAAAGAATAGATGGCATGGTGACCGCTCATCCAAGATTTACAACTGCAAAGATTTTAAAGGAAATCAGAAAAAATGGTGAAAGTAGAAAATTTTATATAGATATTGCAACTGCAAGAACAGAATACTATGAGTCTCCAGCAGCTCTGCCAAAGGTTGAAACTTCCTCTATAAAAAAGGATTTATACAGAAGGGATTTTACAATAAATGCACTTGCAGTTAAGCTAAATAAAAAAGATTTTGGTTTACTTATTGATTTTTTTGGCGGGCAGAGGGATATAAAGGATAGGAAGATAAAGGTTCTTCATAATCTCAGCTTTGTTGAAGATCCTACAAGAGCAATAAGAGCAGTAAGGTTTGCTGAAAAACTGGGTTTTAAAATTTCAAAGCATACTGAGAATTTAATAAAGCTCGCTGTTAAAATGAGCATTTTTGAAAAACTTAAAGGTCCGAGACTTTATGAAGAACTCTTTCTGCTTTTTAGTGAAACAGCACCCCACAGTTCATTCAAGAGACTGAAAGAATATGGTTTGCTTAAGGTAATTCATCCTGTGCTTGAAGAAAAGGAGATTTATAATGCCCTTATTAGAGCCTATGAAACACTTCATGGTATAGAACTTCTTTTTTTAAAAGAGGATTACAGAAAAGAATTTATATACTTGATGGTAATTCTCTGGAATTTGAAACCATTAGAAAGGGAGGAGGTTCTTGAAAAAATAAGCACCCCAGAACACATAAAGAAAAGGCTTCTTGAAAACATTGAAACTGCCCAGAAAACGCTAAAGTTGCTAACATCAGAAGACAGTTTTGAAGTATACAGTTTGCTTAAACCTTTAGATATAGAAACAATCATAATAATGGTGATATATGCAAAGGAATGGCAGAAAAGGGCTATTTCCACATATCTTACAAAACTGAAAGACATAAAACCTTTAATAACAGGAGATGACTTGAAGCAGCTTGGCATTCAGCCCGGACCTGTATACAGAACGATATTTGAAATGATTTTAAAGGAAAAGCTTAAAGGGAAACTCTTATCAAGGGAAGAAGAGATTGAATTTGTAAAACTGAAAAAATCCCTGAAGGGTTTTTGATTCTTGGTCTTTTAGAACCAAATGGATAGGTATAATAAATAATGAAAATTAATTTCAAAAAATTAACAATGGTTCTTATAGTTTTAATTTTTGCCTCGATTCTGTCTTATCTCGTCATAACAAAATATGAGAAAGTTCCCGAAGGAGTTCTCATTCTAAGCGGAAGAATTGAGGGAAGGCAAACAGACATCGCACCAAAAATTCAGGGAAGAATTATAAAGCTTTACAAGGATGAAGGAGATAATGTTAAATCTGCAGAACTTCTATGTGAGCTTGACTCAGAACAGCTAACAGCAAGGTATAAAAATGCTCAGGAGTCTTCTCAATCAGCTTTTTATGCAATGAATGTGGCAGAGGCAAATCTCAAAAAAGCCCTTGCTTCCTATGAAAGAGCAAAAAATGATTTTGAAAGATACAGTAGCCTTCTTAAGGAAGAGCTTGTTTCAAAAAGCGAGTTTGACAGAATAAAGATGCAGTATCATTCAGCTCAGGCTGAAGTGGGATAAGACAGAGAGTTTCTCTTGCCTGTGCCCTTCTTCATGAACCGCCTGTGCTTTTTCTTGATGAGCCAACAAGTGGAGTTGATCCTTTAGCAAGAAGAAGTTTTTGGAAGATAATTTATACACTTTCAAGGCAAAAGGAGGTAACTGTTATTGTCTCCACCCATTATATGGATGAGGCTGAAAACTGCGACAGACTTGCACTTATGCATAGGGGAAGATTAATTGCAGAAGGAACTCCTCAGGAAATCAAAAAAGGCTCTGAAAATCTCTCAGGAAGTCTTATTCAGATTAAAAGCACTGAATTCAATAAAGTTTATGACATTGTTATAAAAGAATTTCCAAATATAAGCCTTTACGGAAGTAAAATTTTTTTAAGAAGTTTTGAACCAGAGTCAACATTAAAAGAGTTAGATAAAATATTGAAAGAATCACAAATTCAGAATTATGAACTTAGCCAGATGCCTGTGCCTCTTCAAGAGGCTTTTGTTGACTATATAAGAGAAAGTGAAAAGAATTAACTTTTCTCAATAAATTGAAAGATATATTTCACATATTCTATAAAATCTTCTTTATTTTTTCGCACCAACCTAAGTAATAAATCCAGATCTATTTTTTCATACCTGTGGACAAGCCTGTTTCTAAGTCCAACAACAGGAGCAATTTTTTTTGCAAAGTTTTCAGGTAAAATTTTATTTTCTGCGAGCGCAAGGAAGCTACTTTGAAAATTTTCAGGTATCTTTAAAAAGCCATAACGAATGAAATGGTTATTAATATCAATAATTTCATCAACTATCAGCTGAATAATTCTCTCAATAGCTCTTAGTTTTACAAAGTCTTTTTTTATTTCAGTGTCTGAAAATGAAAGTATCTGCTCCAGTTCTTCATAGTAGGATTTTATGAAAAAAATTTTTGACTTAACAAAATCTTTATCTATCACTCAAAAACTCCTTAAGTCTTTCATCCCTAATTTCGTATAGAATTTTTGATTCATCATATTCCCTTAAACTTGAAAGTTCAACTTGATAAAGAATAAAAGGTTCTTTTAAATAGAGAATTTTATATTTTTCAAAAATTTTTCTCTTCAGCATAGGTGATGCGGATTTAATATCTACAAGATCAATGTTTTCTGTTTTCAAAATTGAGGATATTTCAAAAGCTAAATTAATTTTTTCTTCTTCAGAAAGAACATGCCTTGCATAAACAGCAATGTCTGCATCGCTCTCAGGTGTGTCAGTGCCTTCTGCTTTTGAGCCAAAGAGAAGGACAAAATAAATGCTGAATTTTTTAGCAATTTCTTCAAACAAATCAGAATTTACAAGTTTTTCATTATCTTTAACTTTATTAAGCATATTTAAGTATATCATAGAAGCTATAAAAAATTTTGACATAGGAGCAGAGGAAAATTTGTTAAAATAACAAAAAGTGATACAAATACCCAAAAGACTCCTTGCCATACTTAAAAAAGAATTCAGGGAATTGCTTCGTGACCCTCTTTATCTTACCTTTGCATTTATAGTCCCTGTTGTGATAATTATCCTTATGGGATATGGTTTAATTCTTGATGTTAAAAATATTCCGGTTTCCTTCATTGATTATGATAGAGGTCATTTAAGCAGAGAATATAGATTCTCTTTCACAAACTCTGAATATTTTAAATTTTACAAACTAATTGATTCATACAAAGAAGCAGAATAACTTATTCAATATGGAAAGTGTAGGATTGTGGTAGTTATTCCACCTGATTTTTCAAGAAAACTCTATTCAGGCAATCCGACACAGGTTCAGGTTCTCATTGATGGTTCTTTCCCCATGAGAGCAGAGGTTATGAAAGGATATGTCTCAGCAATAAATATGCAGTTTAATCAAAGACTTCTTAAAGATTTTGCAAGTGCTCATGGGATTTCACAAGTTCGCTTTCCTATATCAGTTGAGACAAAAGCATGGTATAATCCTGCCTTGGAAAGTAAGAATTTTATTCTTCCTGGTGAACTTGTTACCACGCTTATGTTCTACCCAGTATTACTTGCTTCATTGATTGTTGTAAGAGAAAAAGAATCAGGTAGTATTTTTAATCTTTACTGTAGTCCAGTAAAAGCCTGGGAAGTGGTATTCGGAAAGGTAATTCCATATATCAGTGTTTCTTTTTTACTTATTTAATAATTTTTGCACTTACAGTGGGTCTTTTTCAGACAAAATTTACAGGAAGCTTTCTTTTTCTTACATTTTCAACTGTTATTTATCTTTTCTGCACAGTTGGAGTTGGAGTTTTAATTTCAGTACTTGCAAAGAATCAGATTACAGCAATGCTTATTGCTTTTCTTGGAACAATCATCCCCTCCTTCATTTATTCAGGATATTTTTCGCCAATTACAAGCATGTCTGAAACAGGACAGTTAATCAGCAAAATAATACCTGCATCTTATTTCATGAGCATTGTAAGAGGAGTATATCTCAAAGGTATAGGTGTTGAAAGCTTTATTTCTGAGCTTTTGTCATTGTTTATATATGCAACAATGATTTATGGATTGGCAATACTGTCTTTCCGTAAAAGGATTGGATAGTGAGACTTGTAAATCTCATTAAAAAAGAAGCCCTTCATCTCATAAGAGATAAAACTTTAATTTTAATCCTGCTCTGGGCTTTTACAGAGGGGCTGTTTATACATCAGGAAGTGGGTTTACAATGGAGGTAAGAGATTTTCCAACAATCATATACGATATGAGCCATAGTCCTGAAAGCAGGGAGCTTGTAAGTAGATTTCAAAAACCCTATTTCAAAATCCTTGCCTATGTTAATGCTGAAAAAGAAGTTACAGAATGGCTTGACAGTGGTAAAGCATCAATGGCAGTTGTGATTCCACCTGATTTTAAAAGAAATATTGATGGTAAGGGAGCAAAAATACAGGTAATAATTGATGGGACGATGTCAATGTCTGCAACTATGGCTGTTTCCTATGTGGCTACAATAACCTACAAATACGCAATAGAACTTCTTGAAAGAAAAATGGGAGTTACTCAGAAATTTTTCAATGATATTCCAATTCTTGATGAAAGAACACGGGTTGAGTTTAACCCAAACACTTTAACATCGTGGTTTATGAGCCTCCTTGAACTTTTTAATGTTACAACAATGATATCTCTTCTACTGACTTCAGCAGCTCTTGTAAGAGAAAAAGAATACGGGACAATTGAGCAAATACTTGTAACACCTGTTAGAACATGGGAGATATTTTTTGCAAAAATACTTCCAACATGTCTGTCAGTAGGAGCATTTTCTATGATAAGCATATTTTTAATGATTAAAGGAGTGTTCAAAGTCCCAATTCGTGGAAGCCTTTTTCTTTTTTATGCTGTTATGATTTTTTATGTTTTTACAATGTCTTCTTTGGGAATAGCTATTGCAACTGTTGCAAGAAACCTTGCCCAATCAATGATGCTTATGCTTGTGATTCTTACACCAATGCTTATGCTTTCTGGAGCATGGACACCACCAGAGTCAATGCAAACCATTATGCGGTATTTGAGCCTCATTTCTCCGATGAGATATTTCATTGACTTTGGTTACAGCGTTCTTTTCAAAGGTAATGGAATAAAGTATGTATGGGATGATGTATTAGGAATTGTTGTTATAGGTATAGTTTTATTTACTTTTTCAGCCTACCGTTTCAGAAAAAACTATGCAAAGTAAAGGATTTTATTCTCCTCCTCCGAGGACTTTGTAAAGGGTTACTAAGTTTGCGTATTTTTCAAGTATTAGATTGTTAAGTTGTTGTTCTGCCTGAAACAAGGACCTTTGAGCATCAAGAACGCTCAGGTAACTGTCTATACCATTTTCATATCTTATTTTTGCAAGTCTGTATGTTTCTCTGAGAGACTCTACAAGAGAGCTAACTGCATTGATTCTTTCTTCAATTGTCCCCTTTACTGCTAAAGCATCAGAGACTTCTTTAAAGGCTTGTTGTATTGTTCTTTCATAGTTTGTAAGGGCTATTTCTTTTTCAACTTTTGCTGCGGAATGGGCAGCCCATACCCTTGCATCAAAAATTGGAAGAATAGCCTGTGGCTGAAATGTCCATGTCTTTGAGCCTGCTTCAAAAAGTCCTGAAAGCTCGCGGGTAGCAGTTCCAATTAGTGTTGTAAGGGAGATTCTTGGAAAGAAAGCAGCTCTTGCTGCTCCAATCTGGGCATTATATGCCTTCAAGGTATGTTCAGCAGCCAAAATATCAGGACGGTTAAGTAAAATTTCAGAGGAAAGACCGGGAGAAATATCTTTTGGTGGTTTTATGTTTAATCCTTCAGGTAAAAGTTCGTTCTTAACAGGTTCACCAGCTAAAAGGTCAATGGTGTTTTTATCCTGAGCAACAATTTGTGTATATCTTGTGGTAGCTTCCCGAGCAATATCAACCTGCGTTTTTGCTCTGTGAAGGTCTATCTCAGAGGCTAAACCGACTTCATATCGTTTTTTTATTAGCTCATAGTTTCCCTCCTGATTTTTAAGTGTTTCTTTTGCAACTTTAAGATTTTCAATATCTGTAGCATAGGTATAATAAGCAACTGCTACTGCTCCAATAAGTGTGAGTCTTGCTGCTCTGTAAGAGGCTTCCTGTGAAAGATAGCTTTCAAGAGCCATTTCAGATAAACTGCGAAGCCTTCCAAAAAAATCAATCTCCCATGAGCTAATTCCAAAGGTAACGCTATACTGTGTAGTTTCTGCTTTATTGTTGTTAGAAAGGGTTTCTGGAATTCTCTGTCTCTGTCCTGAACCAATTAGATTAACTGCAGGAAGAAGCTCTGCTCTTTGAATTCCATAATATGCCCTTGCTTTTTCAGCATTAAGTGCTGCAAGTTTCAGGTCACGATTATTTTTTAAAGCAATTTCAACGAGTTTTTGAAGTTTTTCCTCTGTGAGAAAATCATTCCATTTAAGGGATTTTGCAGTTGGCAAGGAATCTAATTTTAATTCTTGATAGGCATCTCCCTTAGGCCATTCCTTTGGAATAGGAGGATTAGGTCTTTTATACTCAGGTATCATTGTGCAGGATGTAATCATTAAAAATAATATAAGAATGAGGAAATTTTTCATTTTACTTCCCTGACTTTAAAAAATTTTAAAATCAAAACAAACATTAACGGAATAAAGAGTATGTTTATAAATGTTCCAGCAATTACTCCACCTTCTATTGCTACACCTATGGCATTCATTGCTCCTGAACCAGCACCTTTTGATATTGCAAGGGGTAAAACACCAAAGAAAAGGGCTAAAGATGTCATAATAACAGGTCTGTATCTGATTCTTGAAGCCTCAACTGTTGCTTTGTGAATTTCTTCACCCTGCCTAATTCTATCCCTTGCAAACTGAATTATAAGTATTGCATTCTTTGATGAAAGTCCCATTGTAACAAGAAATCCTATCTGAAAATAAACATCATTATGAAGGCCCATAAGCCATGTTGCTAAAGCTGAACCAAATATTCCAAGAGGAAGTAAAATTAGATTCGTAATGGGAATTGTCCATGATTCATAAAGAGCTGCAAGACATAGGAATATAACAAAAACTGAAAAGGCATAAAGAATTGGAGCCTGACCTGTTGCAAGCTTTTCTTGATAACTAATCCCTGTCCAGGCATAACCGATTCCCTTTGGGAGTTTTGATACTATCTCTTCAATTGCTTTCATTGCTTCACCAGAACTGTGTCCAGAAGCAGCCTCTCCAACTATGTTTATTGATGGAAAGGCATTGTAGCGCTCAAGTCTTGGTGAACCATAAACCCATTTTCCATCAGCAAAAGATGATAAAGGAACCATTTTACCTTCGTTGTTTCTCACATATAACCTGTTTAAATCCTCTGGAAGCATTCTATATGGTGTATCAACTTGAACAAAAACCCTTTTTAATCTTCCGTCTTTTACAAAGTCATTTACATAGGCACTTCCAAAGGCAGCTGATATTGTGTTATGAATTAATCCTATCGGGACTCCGAGTGCACCAGCCTTTTGCCAATCTATGTCAACTTTGTATTCAGGAATGTCATCAAGTCCATTTGGTCTTACATTTTTAAGCCTTGGGTCTTGATTTGCCATGTAAAGAAGCTGATTTCTTACTTCCATAAGTTTTTCATGTCCCAGTCCTCCCATATCCATAAGCTGAAAGTCAAAGCCTGTAGCATTTCCAAGCTCAATAATTGAAGGGGGTGGAAAAACAAAAATAAGGGCTTTTTTATTTTGAGAAAAATACTGCATTGCCCTTGCCTGAATAGCCTTTACCCTAAGGTCTGCCTTATCCCTTAAATGCCAGTCTTTAAGCTTAATAAAAGCCATTCCATTGGATTGTGTCCTTCCTGAAAAACTTAGTCCTGCAATGGTCAGCACAGTTTCTACTGTATCTTTTTCTTTGTTTAAAAAATAATCCTGAACTTCCTTTAAAACTTCTTCCGTTTGTTCAAGAGTTGAGCCCGAGGGAAGCATAACCTGAGTAAGAAGAATCCCTTGGTCTTCATCAGGTAGATAGGCTGTTGGAAGCTTAATTAGAATAAATCCAAGCGATACAACAATGATAAAATATGCAATTATATAAACTGGGACTTTTCTGAAGGAGTTTTCCACTGCTTTTGTGTAAAAAGCTCTTGATTTGAAAAAGAAACTGTAGAATTTTTCATAAATCAGGTTAAACCAGTAAAGAATTCCCCTTTTATGCTCCTCTTTATGAGGTCTTAGAAACATTACACACAGAACAGGAGTAAGGCTTAATGCTACAAAAACCGAAAGTAACATTGCTGAAATTATTGTTATTGCAAATTGTCTGTAAATTATTCCAGTTGAACCCTTGAAAAATGCCATTGGGACAAAAACAGCTGACAACACAGCTCCGATTCCTATAAGTGCAGAGGTAATCTGCTCCATTGACTTTATTACTGCTTCTTTGACAGAAAGACCTTCTTCCCTCATTATTCTTTCAACATTTTCAACAACTACAATTGCATCATCAACCAAAAGTCCTATTGCAAGAACCATTGCAAACATGGTAAGCATATTTATTGAATAACCTGTAATACCTAAAACAGCAAAAGTTCCAAGAAGAACCACAGGAACAGTTATTGTTGGAACAAGGGTTGCCCTAAGACTTCCCATAAAAAGCCACATAATAAAGAAAACAAGTATGATTGCCTCTATAAGAGTTTTTACAACTTCGTTTATCGCAACTTTAGTAAAAGGAGTTGTATCATAGGGATATACAACTTTTACACCTGATGGAAATTGTTTTGAAAGTTCTTCCATCTTTTCCTTTACTTTTTTTGCTACATCCAAGGCATTTGCACCAGGAAGAGGTCTTATGGCAAGACCTGCTGCTGGTTTACCTTGATAATAGGCATTTATATCATAGTAATCTGTTCCAATTTCTACCCTTGCCACATCCTTAATTTTTACAGTTGAACCATCGGGATTAATTCTTACTGGAATTGAAGCAAACTCTTCTGGTTCTTTAAGCATACTTTGTACAATTATTGGTGCATTAAGCCTCTGTCCAGGCTTAGCTGGTGTTCCTCCAAGCTGACCACCAGAGACTTCCACATTGTATGATTTAATTGCTAAAATTACATCATTAATTGTTAGACCATAACTTACAAGTTTATGGGGTTCAACCCATATCCTCATTGCATAGGGAAATCCAAAAACTTCTACTTCTCCAACTCCCTCTATTCTGGCAAGAACTTTCTGAATGTTTGACTGCATATAGTCTCTTAAGTCGTTGCCGTCAAGACGACCATCTTCTGAAATAAGAGCAACAACCATAAGATAGTTAAATGTTGCCTTTCCAACAGATATTCCTGTTTTCTGAACAGCCTCTGGAAGACTTGGCATTGCAAGCTGAAGCTTATTCTGTACTTTTGCCCATGCAAGGTCTGGATCAGTACCTGGTTCAAAGGTTAGTTCAATACGGGATGAACCTGAAGAATCACTGTATGCAGACATGTAAATCATTCTGTCAAGACCTGTCATTTTTTCTTCAATTATTTGAGTTACGCTATTTTCTACAGTTTCAGCAGAAGCTCCAGGATAAAAAGCCTGAATATAAATGGAAGGAGGAGCCAAAGAAGGATACTGAGCAATAGGAAGATTGTAAATAGCAAGAATTCCTGCTCCCATAATTACTATGGCGATTACCCATGCAAATACAGGTCTTTCAAGAAAGAATTTAGATATCATTGTTTTTCCTGTTTGCCTTCAGCCTTATATTTAACAGGCACTCCCGGCATAATTTTTTGGAATCCCTCTACAATCACTTTTTCTCCAACAGAAAGTCCCTGAGAAACAAGCCACTTATCTTCAATTGCTCTATCAGTGACAATTGGTCTTATCTGGACTTTGTTTTCCTTGTCAACAATATAAACAAAGGGATTCCCTTTTGGATCACGAAATACAGCCTCCTGAGGAATAAGAATGGCTTTCTTATTTATTCCTTCCTTAATAATTGCCCTTACAAACATTCCTGGGAGAAGAACTCCCTTTGGATTTGGAAAAATTGCTCTTAAAATTACTGAACTTGTTGTCGGATCAACAGTGATATCTTTAAATTGCAAAGTTCCATCCAATTGATAAATTGTTCCGTCTTCAAGAATGAGTTTCACTTTATTCTGCTCTTTCCCGGCATATTTAAGCCTTCCCGCAGCAAGTTTTTTTTCAAGTTCTTTAAGCTCCTTTGTTGACTGAGGGATATCAACATAAATTGGGTCAAGCTGTTGAATCCTTGTAAGTTCCATCTGCTGATAGGCTGTAACAAGGGCTCCTTCAGTTACATTTGTTTTTCCAATTCTTCCAGATATGGGAGCTTTTATTTTTGTATATCCAAGATTTATCTCAGCGAGTTTAACCTGTGCCTTCCAGTATTTAATATCTGATAAAACCTGCTCATACTGTGCCTTTACATCATCGTATTCCTGTTTGCTTATTGCATTAACTTTGATAAGCTCTTCATATCGGTCAAGCCTTGCTTTTATTGAAGGAAGAGTTGCTTCCACCTTTGCAAGGCCTGCACGGGCATTATCCAGTGATGCCTGAAAGGGTATAGGATCTATCTGATACAAAGCATCTCCCTCTTTTACATTGCTTCCTTCTGTGAAAAATCTTTTAAGAATTATTCCACTCACCTGAGGTCTCACCTCTGCTATTCTGTAAGGAGAGGTTCTTCCTGGAAGCTCTGTTGTAAGCACAACTTCCTGAATTTGGACATTTATAATTGATACTTCAGGAATTTGAGGTTGTGGCTGTTTTTTCTCGCAGGCTGAAAAAGTAAAAATTATAACCAAAAAGACTAAAATTAATCTTATTTTGTTCATAAATTACTCCTTCTCAATAATCCCTTTAAAATCAATTCTATACAGACTTCTTGGTTGAAAAGATTTTCAGGTTCAACAACTACTGAAAGAATATAACCTCCGAGAACATTCATTAGTAATTTAGCAACTTCTTCTGGCTCAATTTCATTAAATTCCTTAGTTTCAATTCCTCTTTTAATTATCTCTGTAAGTATCTCTCTTTCTTTTTTAAAAAACTCCTTTTTTATCTCAATTCCAAAAGTAAACCCCTGCTGTTTACCATGCATAATAATTAATTCCCTGTTTTCTTTTGCAAATTCTAAGGCTTTTGTAAAGTATTCTTTTAATGCCTGAGAAGGACTCTGAATATCTTTAAGAGGCAGTAAAACTTTACTGTAAAATTCATTCAATTTTTCTTTCATTAAATATAAAGAAAGTTCTTCCTTGTTTTTAAAGTAAAGATAAAGACCGCCAATGCTTATTCCTGCCTCTTTAGCAATCATTCTCATTGTTGTGCCATTGTAGCCACTTTGAGAAAAGAGCTTAATAGCAGCCTTAATTATCTTTTCTCTTGATTCATGTCCTGAACGCCTGTTCATCTGAACTGATGTTCAGTATAGAAAACATTGATAGATTATGTCAATAGAATTTGGGAAAAGTTTGGTAACTCTCGGATTAATGCAAAAATTCATTTTATTTTAAAAAAATCTTAATGTTAAAATATAAACAATGGAAACGGACAAAAATAAAAAAATTGAAGATATAGTTTCACAAACTCTTGATATTCCATCGCATAGTCAGATTGTTTTTAAAGTCTGAAATCTTTTAAAGTATGAATATGTATCAATTGATGAACTTGAAAATTTTATATCCCATGATAATGGATTTACAGCAAGATTTTTAAAAATTGCTAATTCTCCTTTTTACGGATTATCAAGACAAGTAAAATCCCTAAAAGATAGTTTGCTGATAATAGGACTTAACACAGCAAAATCTCTCATTCTGGCTACATCATCAAGATATTTATATAAGAATTTTGGACTCTTTGAACAGAAGCTCTATGAACACAGTTTAGCAGTAGGATTATGCGCAAGTTTTCTTTCTAATTTTACAAAATCAGTGAAACCAGAAGAAGCCTTAGCCTGTGGAATCTTACATGATTTAGGAAAAATTTTTATAAATAATGCCATGCCTGAAGCTTATCAGAAAATCTATGAAACAATCCATGAAACAGAAAGCTCCATAATTCAATTAGAAAAAGAAAACTTAGGAGTAAATCATTGTGAAGTTGGAGCTTTTGTAGCAGAAAAATGGAATTATCCTTATGAAATAAAAATAACAATTCAGTATCATCATGAAAAACAATATCCACAGGAAATAGAAAATTCAGGAAAAAATATTTGTAATATTGTCAAAGTTGCCAATAAGATATGCTGGAATCTGGGAATAGGATTTAAAAAACCTTTAAAAATGAATATTGAACTTCAGGATATTGGAATTAATACCAAAAATCTGGAAGAGATTGAAAACGTATTCATCTCTAAATATGAAAGGCAGAAAAATTCTCTTCTTGAATAATCTTTGAAAGTTTTATTCTTCAGGGTCAAATACTTTAATTTTGTTTTTACCTGCTCTTTTGGCATCATAGGCTGCTTTGTCAGCTTCTCTGAGAATGATTTCTCTGTCTTTGGAAGAATCAATACTTGTTATACCCCTGAGTTTATCAACTTAATTTTGTAAGTTATTGAAATTATTGAATTTTATTTTTTGAAAATGTAAATTTTTGTACAACACAAAGGGTAACTCTTTGATTTTCTTTATCTTTTTATATGCTGAATTCTTCTTTGGCTGTTAAATGGGCTGGTTCAGTTACTTTCAATGTTTTAAATAAAGCTTTTGCTACTTTATCCATCTTGTTCTTTAAATAGTATTCCTTGCCATCCAATTTAAACTCTGTAAGCGTTATGCTCCTTAAAGCTTCTTTTATTCTTTCTGTTGATACATCTTTGTTTAATGCAGTCTCTAACATCCTCATAAATAAAAAGGATAGAAAACATACTACCAGATGCCCCCTGATTCTTCTTTCTGTCCAGTGATATACAGGTCTTACCTCTATGGTGTGCTTCATTATTCTGAAGGATTCCTCTATCTTCCATAAGCTGTGATAGGCTGAAAGGATTTGTTCGGGACTAAGGTTTTCAGAACTCTGCACTGCATAGTATCCATCAAATTCCATATCCCTTTTTATTAAAGTTTTATCAAGAATGTATCTGTTTTGTCCTTCTGCCTTTATGTATTTTTTCCCTCCCCTTTTGTTTAATCCTTCTATTGTTGAGGGACTCTCAAGTAGCTTTATTGCTTTGTTTATCAATTTTTCCCTTTCTGCTCTGTCTTTTTCTGCCCTTTTTTCTGAATAGCTTATTACTACAGAGTTCATTATTTCTTTTGTTTGCCCTTTTTCATCTTTTACTTTAAAGCTGTGTTTAATCTGTTTGTACCTGAATGTTCCTTCTTCTGTCTGAATCTCTATATATCCTTCAGGATTAAATACTTCTTTATGTAACTTAGTATCTGCACTTTTTAGTCTTACTGCTACTATGTAGCCATAGCCAAGTTCTTTAAGTTTAAGGAGGTTTATCTTGCTGTTTATCCCCTTGTCTGCTACTATGATTATCCTTTTTAGGGAAAATCTCTTCTTAAGTCTCTCTAAAAAAGGTAGCAAAGTCTTCCCATCAAAGGTGTTCCCTGGAAATATCTCATAGCCAATGGGAAATCCTTCACTGTCTATTAGTAATCCAAGCACTATCTGAACAGACCCAATTT
>CAZDXM010000114.1:0-12028 GCA_964509535.1 uncultured Thermodesulfovibrio sp.
AAGTATACTTAAGTAGAAAAAGACATTAAAGAATACAGAAACAGCATGACTGTAGCGATTTAAAAAAGCTGTTATTTTTGAGGATATCTCTCCAATAAATCCAAATACAAAGGTGAGGAAAATAAAAATCAGAACTGAAAATATTGTAAAAAAAGCAACCTTCCAGAAAAACTGTTTACCATATCTATTAAAATCCTTTGAATTGAAAGTTATACCTTTCTGCAAAAACTGAGACATTATTCCAACTGTGCCTGAGAAAATATAAACCCAGAGCATAAATACCATAATAATATAAACAAAAAGACAGAAAAGAAAAACTACAGCAAAAATCAAAAATTTTTTCATAAGATTTATTGAGGATAAAATCATATCAAAAAAACTCTCCTTCAGTATATCTGTTAGGTCAATTCCAAATATAATGAAAAGAATTCCAAGGGGTATGCTCAGAATGAAAAATAAACCGAAAAATGAAATAAATAAAAACAAAAAATGAATAAACAACAACTGATAGTTTTTATGAACTGTTTTTATGCCATTATTTATGCAGACAAATAAGTTCAAAATCCTCTCACACCAACCACTATTATATTAAACTCATTGGCTTTTTTAATAATTCTTTCACGATCTATCAAAATACTTCTTCCTGCTTCTACTGCTAAAACCCTGGCATTTGCATTCTTCATATTTATTATTGTATTCAGTCCTGCAACAGGAGGATCAAGCCTTAAATCCTGCTGTGGTTTACTAACCTTTACAACAATAGAATCCTTCACAAATTTTCCTGCCCTTAAAATTGTCTCATCCGTTCCCTCTATTGCTTCAACAGCAATCACTGCTCTTTCCTTTACAACTACAGTCTGGCCTATATCAAGTTCACCAATCCTTTTTGCAACTTCAAAGCCAAATTCTATATCCTTCCATTCCTCTTTTGATGGTCTCTTTTTAGTAAGAACACCTTCCGGCGTCAGCATCTGAGGACAGATTTCTGATATTTCAACAATTTTTATTCCTTCATTTGAAAGCTCCTTCTGCACAACTTTAAGTAACTCGTTGTCTCCTCTGAGATGAGCTGAAAAAAGCATCTTTAATGCTCTGAGATCTGGTTTTATGTTCTGTCTTTCAAAAATAATTTTTTTTGGCACATAACCTGTAAGAATTACATTTTTAACATTATTTTTTTTAAAAAATTCTATAATCTGCCCTGCTTTCCCAATGTTAATCCACTGAATTATATCACTATGGGAGGCAAGGGCTTCATCGGCAAGTTCCTTTAATGCAACTGTAATAACACTGTAATGTTGTGCTTTCAGTTCCTTAACAACTTCCACAGGAAGCAACCCTTTTCCAGCAATTACGCCTATCTGCATATGCCCCTTTTATTTGTTTCTATAAATTCTATTAAGTGCTTGACTTCAGGGATTTGAGGCAGTTCCTTTTTAACCTTTTCAATTGCTTCTTTAAGTTGAAGTTTGTCTCTGAAAAGAATTTTATAAGCTTTTTTTAAAATATTTATTGTTTCATCACTGAATCCTCTTCTTTTAAGCCCAATTGTATTAAGTCCATAAAGTCTTGCTCTTGGACCAGAAGCCATTGTAAAGGGAGGAACATCCTGACCAACTCCACTGAAGCCTCCAATCATTGCATAGGCACCTATTCTTGTAAACTGATGAATGGCAACTACTCCACCGATAAATGCATAATCTTCCACCTGAACATGACCTGCCAGTGTTGCAAGATTTGCCATTATTACTGAATTTCCAATCCTGCAATCATGAGCAATATGAACATAACCCATAATGAAATTATCATTCCCAATAACTGTCCAGCCATCTCCTGAAACAGATGCTCTGTGAATGGTTACATATTCTCTGATTATATTGTTATTGCCAATTTTTACACCTGTATGCTCTCCTTTGTATTTAAGATCCTGAGGGGGAAAGCCAATTACAGCAAATGGAAATATTGTGCAATTCTGTCCTATCTCTGTCAGTCCTTCAATTTGAACATGATTTACAAGGCGAGTTGACTTTCCTATCTTAACATTATCTCCAATAACACAGTAAGGACCTATAAAAACATCCTCATCTATTTCTGCTTTAGGGCTCACTATTGCGGTCTTATGTATTTCAGTCATCAGCTTTTACCCTCTCCTGTAACCATTGCAGTAAATTCAGCCTCGGTCGCTATTTTTTCATCAACCCTTGCTATACCAGAAAACTTCCAGACACCACCACGTCTGTGAAGAACATTAACCTCAAACCTTATCTGATCTCCGGGTATTATAGGTTTGCGAAATTTAACCTTTTCTATGCTTAAAAAAAGCACACCTGTGCCCTCCATTCCTGATTTAAATGCAAGAACTCCTGCTACCTGAGCCATTGCTTCAACTATTAAAACACCTGGCATAACAGGATTTCCTGGAAAATGTCCCTGAAAAAATGGTTCATTTATTGTAACATTCTTTATTCCCACTATCCTTTCATTAGGAACAATTTCCAGAACCCTGTCAACCAAAAGAAATGGATATCTGTGTGGAAGAATATCCATTATTTCCTTAATATTAGTCATTCCTTCCCTCCTTTGCTTACTTTTTCTTCAATCTCTTTTATCTTTTTATAAATTTCTGGAAGTTTTTGGAAAATTGCATTTGCTTTAAGCCACTGTCTGTGAGGAAAAACAGGTATTCCTGAATAAACTCCCTTTGTTAGCCTGCCAGGCATAACTCCTGATTTTGCTGTAATTATACTACCAGAATCAACCTCCACATGATCCGAAATCCCTACCTGACCAGCAAGTATGCATCCATCACCAATTGCTGAGCTTCCAGCAATTCCTACCTGTGCAACAATTATGCAATTCTGTCCAATTTTTACATTATGTGCAATCTGAACAAGATTATCTATCTTTGTTCCCTTTCCAATAACTGTATATCCTGTTGTAGCCCTGTCAATTGTTACACACGCACCTATTTCAACATCCTCCTCTATAATAACCCCGCCAACCTGTGGAATTTTATGGTGTTTTCCATCATGAAATATATATCCAAATCCATCAGAACCAATAACAGTTCCTGCATGTATTATTACCCTATTGCCAATCTTTACTCCCTCTCTTATTGTTACATTTGAATAAATTAAACACTGAGAACCTATTGAGCTTCCCCTGCCAATAAAACAAAAAGGATATATAACAGTGCTGTCTCCAATATTTACATCTTCATCAATATAAACAAATGGATATACTGTTACATTACTGCCTATCTTGGCAGATGAAGATACAATTGAGTTTTCACTTATACCTCTGTAAGGATGAGGCTTTACATAAAAGAGCTCAAGAAGTTTTGCAAACACAAGCTGAGGGTTCTCTACAATAATCTGTGGTTTGTTTAAACCCTCTATTCTGTCTTTTACTATAAATGCTGATGCTCTGGATTTTCTTGCTATTTCAAAATATTTTGAGCCTGCTACATATGTAATATCACCTTCCTGAGCATCTTCAATTCCTTTTACTCCTGAAATCTCTATATCCTGCTCAGCTTCAACATTAACATTAAAAAGTTTTGCTATATCTGAGAGCTTCATTTCTTCTGTGCTGGTTGTTTGGTTTTCTGATTAAAGAGCAAGATTATTTTATCTGTAATGTCCACATCTGGAGTTGTAAAAAGAATCAGATTTTCATCTTTAACAATTATCAGACTGTATCCTTCTTTCTGGGCAAAATCATTAATCAGCTGTCTTACCTCCTTAAGCATGCTCTGCGTAATCTCCCTTTCTTTTTTCTGAAGTTCTACTTGATAGTCTGCAGCTGTTCTCTGAAAGTCCCTGCTTAAACGTTCAATTTCTTCTTCCTTTGACTTTCTTGCATCCTCACTGAGGACAGCCTTCTTTTTATCGTAGTCTTCTTTTAAGGATTGAATTTTTTTCTGCTTCTCCTCAAGAGTCTTCTGTCTCTGTTCAAGCATGCTCTGAAGTTCACTGATGGCTTTTTTACCTTCTTCTGATTCATTCAAAACTCTGTAAAGATCCACAACTGCTACTTTTAGTTCAGCAGAAGCAGCAGAGGCAAAATACAAAGAAAAAATCAGAACAAAAAATATAAAAGAAATCTTTTTCATTATTTCCCCCTTATACTGAATAAATTTTAATTTTTTTCAATTTAGAAAAATGATCCGAAACCGAATTCAATCTTTGACTTTGACTCACCTTCCTTCCTGTTAAGATTTATCCCGTAGTCTATCTTTACAGGACCAAGTGGAGAAAACCATCTAAAGCCAATTCCAGATGAATACTTTATGTTAGAGCCGATATTGCCCTCATTATATCCCTTACCAATATCAACAAATACAAGCCCTTTAAATTTCATCTCAGAAATTATCGGGAAAAGATACTCAATATTGAATATTAATGCCTTTTTTGCGCCGATTGGATTATTCTTGCTGTCCTTAGGTCCAGCCTCACCATAGCCAAGACCTCTTATAGTATCAAGACCTCCAATATAAAATCTTTCAAAAAGCGGGTATTTTTTCCCAAAAAGATTATCTGATGCACCGGTTCTTCCTCTTAAATGCAGTGTTGACTCCTCAAATACAGGAAAGTACCAACCAAGATCAAGCAAACTTTTCCAGAAACCTGTATCTCCTCCTAATCCTGCAATTGTAAGGCTTAATGAATGCCTTCTTCCTCTGGATGGATCAATATAACTGTCACGTGTGTCATTGACAACCTGAAAGGTAACAGCACTTGTTAAAAGGCTTCCTTCCATATCTTTAATTATAATATCTGCATCTTTTTCAACATCTGTAACTTCTGATTTTTCAATTTCATAAGTTACAGATGCAGACCAGTCATCTCCATATCTCTTACCTAAAGTGAGAGAAAATCCTGTTGCATCCCTTGTATAGTTAATATACTCTCTTTTCTGCCTGTAAAGGCTTGTTCCAAATAAAAGAGGCTTATCCATAAACCAGGGATCTCTAAAAATGACTGAATAATAAGAACTTCTTCCACCGAGTTCCCCCCTTAAAGTTAAGGAATAGCCTCTTCCAAAAAGATTTGTCTGTGTTATATCAAGCATACCAATAAGGTTATCAATTGAGCTATATCCACCACCTATTGTTAAAAATCCAGTTGCCTTTTCTTTAACATTGACATCAAGATCAACTGTTTTTTTGTCAGGCTCAGGCTTTTGATTTATATCAACTGTCTCAAAATACTGAAGGTCTTCCAGCCTTTTTTTGCTTTTCTGTATCTTTGATGCTGAATATTCATCACCCTCATCAACCCTGACCTCTCTTCTTATTACTTTATCAACTGTTTTAACATTTCCTGATATATTTATTCTTCCAATTGTGAATTTGTCGCCTGGCTTTATATCATAGGTTACATCAACTTTCAGGTTTTCTTCATCTGGAATGATGTCAGGAGAAACGCTTGTTAGGGCATATCCTCTGTCAGAGTAAAATGAAGTGATTGCCTCAATATCCTTTCTCATCTTTGCCTTACTGAATATCTCACCGGCTTTAACCTTTATAATTTTTTTCAGCTCTGCCTCTTCCTGTTTATCTTTAAATCCTTCTATTTTTAATGATGAAACCTTAAATTGAGCACCTTCTGAGATTGGAATCTTTATTGTCATCCATTTCTTATCCTGTGAAAACTCAATCTTTGGCTCTCCAACAGAAACCTTTAAATATCCATTGTCATGATAAAGATCCTTTATTTTCTCAAGATCCCTTAACATATCATATTTTTTATAAAAACCGCTTCCTGTAATAAAAGAGTAAAACTTCCTTTCGGATATAGACATAACTTTTTTAATTTTCCTTGATGATATTGCCTTGTTACCTTCAAACTTTATTTCTTTAATTTTTACTTTATTGCCCTCTTCTATAACATATGTAAGCTCAACTTCTTCCTCTGTTTTCTTCTTTAATACAGGAACAATTCTAGCAAAAAAATATCCTTCAGACTCATAAAATGCTTTAAGCCTTACAGCATTATCATTTATCAAGGTAACATCTGCAATAGCTCCTGCAGTAATTGTTACCACCTCTTTCAGTCTGTCTTCATCATACTTCTTATTTCCCTCAAAGCTTACCTTAATAATTGTTGGCTTTTCCTTAACTGTATATATTACCTTAACTCCTCCTTCAAATGGCTCAATATCAACTCTTACATCTTCAAAATAACCCATCTTGTAAATCAATTTTATATCTTCTGAGATTTTCTCCTGGGAGATAATCTCTCCAATTCTGAGGGAAATTTTGTTTTTTACAGCACCTTCCTCAATTCTTTTGAGTCCCTTTATTTCAATTGCTGTAACTAAAGGAAGTTCCTGTGCGAAAGATTTACATGACAATAAAAAAAGAAAAAAAATTACACATGCTGTCAGTTTTCTCATAAAAAAACCTTTTCCCTAAAAGTTTTTAAGTATATCACAATATATCAAAAAATTGAAACACCTCAAAAAGCCTCTGATGAACAAAAATTTTGATTTTCTCAAGAGCATCTTCAGTGTCGGCTTCAAACCTAACAACTAATGCAGGCTGTGTATTTGATGCCCTTATTAGTGCCCAGCCTTCTGGAAAGTTTATTCTTGTTCCATCAGTAAAATCGCATTCAAACTCTCTGAAACAGTCTTTAATTCTGTCAACAACCATGAACTTCTTGTCATCCGGGCAGTTAATTCTTATTTCTGGAGTGCTATACATTGTTTTTGCTCCTTCTAAGAGTTTTCTGAGTCCATAAGGCTTACCAGCCTTTTTTATTATCTCTATTAATCTTAGTGCTGTGTATATTGCATCATCATAGCCAAAATATCTATCACTGAAAAAAATGTGCCCGCTCATCTCACCTGCAAGAATTGCTCCTTCCTGTTTCATTTTTGTCTTTATTAAAGAATGTCCTGTTTTCCACATTATGGGAATCCCACCCCTCTTTTCTATTTCTTCATACATAACCTTTGAGCATTTAACCTCACCAATTATTTTCGCTCCTGGGTTTTCTTTTAAAATATCCCTTGAAAAAACGATCATTAATCTATCAGCCCATACAACTTCACCAGATTCATCAATAACTCCGATACGGTCTGCATCACCGTCAAAACCAATACCTATATGAGCATTTTCTTTAATAACAGTCTCTCTTAAATCTTCTATGTTTTCAAGAATTGTGGGGTCTGGATGATGATTTGGAAATCTACCATCGGGTTCACTGTAAAGCTCTATAACCTCTGCACCGAGATTTTTAAAAATATCCGGTGCAACAATACCAGCAGTCCCGTTGCCTGAATCAATAACAACTTTTATACCTTCAAATGAAGGAAACTGCTCAACCATGTATGCAATATAATCCCTCACTATATCATAATTTTTAACCTTTCCTCTTCTGTGAGAATTAATAAACTCCTTATTTTCTATAATTTTTTTCAAAAGCTTTATCTTTTCACCATGGATGGTTTCTCTGCCTATACTCAGTTTGAATCCATTAAACTCAGGTGGATTATGACTTCCTGTTATCATTATTCCACCATCAAGGGGAAGTCTGAATAGAGAAAAATACTGCAGTGGAGTTGGACACAATCCAACATCAATAACATCTACGCCAGACTCTGTTACCCCATTTATAAGGGATTTTTTTAAAAATTCAGATGAAAGTCTTGCATCCATTCCAATGGAAATCCTTTCAGGTATTCTTTCAATTTCCTTCTGTATAAGACAGACAAATGCTTTTCCAGTTAAGTAAGCAATTTCTTCTGTAAAATCTTTTCCATAAATGCCCCTTATGTCATACTCCCTGAATATCCGATCTTCCATATAGATCCTCAAATCTTTTTATATCATCTTCCTCAACATATTCTCCAACCTGCACCTCTATTATCTCAAGTGGAACTTTTCCGGGATTTTCAAGTCTATGGAGTGTGCTTTTTGGAACATAAACAGATTCATTCTCATGTACAAACTGCTCTGTATCTCCAATTCTTACCTTTGCAGTTCCTTTCACAACAACCCAGTGCTCTGATCTGTGGTGATGCATTTGAAGTGAAACAGCCTGTCCAGGATTTACTGTTATTCTCTTTATCTTGTATCTTAATCCTTTTTCAAGTAAAGTGTAACTTCCCCAGGGTCTGTAAACTGTCAGATGCTCTTCAACTTCTGGATTCGCTCTTTCAGAAAGAATCTTCACTATCTCTTTAACTTTCTGGCATTCACCTTTTTTAGCTATAAGTAAAGCATCCTGTGTTTCAACTACCACAAAATCTTTTAGACCAATTGTTGTAATCAATCTCTTATCACCAACAATAAGACTGCCTTCTGTATCAATATTGACGGCTTCACCTAACACAGCATTACCATTCTCATCTTTATCAAGTATTTCATAAAGGCTTTCCCATGAACCAATGTCAGACCAGAATATATCAAGAGGAATTAGCACTGATCTGTCTGTCTTTTCCATAACTGCATAATCAATTGATATATCTGGAAGATTCTGAAAATCTTTTATCACTTCATGATACTGCTTTCTGAAAATCTCACTCAACTCGGGTGAATATCTTTTGAAATCTTCAATAATCACATCTGCCCTGAAGGCAAACATGCCTGAATTCCAGAAATAGCATTCTTCTTCAACATATCTAATTGCAGTATCAATGTCTGGTTTTTCAACAAATCTTTCAACATTATAAAATGAGTTATCTTCTAATCGTGTATTGACTTTTATATATCCATACCCTGTGTGAGCTCTTTTAGGCTTTATACCAAATGTTACAATACAGCCCTTTTCTGCTAAGTATTCTGCCTTTTTTATATAACTCAGAAACTTTTCATCTGGCTTAATTAAATGGTCAGAAGGGCATACAAAGAAAACTTCCTGAGGAGATACACTCTTTTCTAAAGCATATTTTATGCCAAGAGCAATTGCAGGAGCTGTATTTCTCTGAACAGGCTCAACAACAATCTCTACACGGGTATTTTTTGTGTTTTTTAAAACCTCATCTGCCTGATTCAAAACATAAAATTTGTGCTTCTCATTTGTCACTATATAGATATCTGCTTCATAACTGAGAATTCTTTTAAGAGTCCTCTGAAAAAAACTTTGAGGTTTTTTATCCTCTGAAAAAGAGAGCTTTAAAAACTGTTTTGGGAAATTTTTTCTTGAAGCAGGCCAGAGTCTTGTTCCAGAACCTCCAGCAAGAACTATAAATTTCATTAAATCCTCCTAAATAAACCCATAATCTTTCAATTTTTCGGTAAAGCTATCTGTGGTACTCCTTACAAATTTCTCCACATATTTAGCAATTATATCAGATTCAAGGTTAACTTTCTGACCTGCTTTCTTTATTCCGATTGTAGTCATCCTTGCAGTATGAGGAATTATAACCACAGTAAATGAATCCCTTAAAATATCAACAACTGTTAAACTTATCCCATCAACTGCTATTGAGCCTTTTTTTATGCAGTATTTGAGGATTTCCTCTGGAGCTTCAATCTCTATCTTTAAATCATTCCCTATTCTTTCAACCCTCTTTATTTTACCCACTCCTTCAACATGACCGCTTACAAGATGTCCACCAACTCTGGAATTAAATGTTAAGGCTGGTTCAAGGTTAACAGGTTCATCCTTTCTTAATTCACCAAGTGTGGTAGTCTTAAGTGTTTCATGTGATACATCAAAAAATAAAATCCCTTTTGCACGATTAATTTCTGACACAGTAAGGCACACTCCATTTACAGCTATACTGTCACCCTGAGATGTGTCTTTTATTATTTTTTCTGAAATGATACCAAATCTTGCCCCCTGAGCAATCTTTTTAATTTCATAAACTCTACCAAGTTCAACTATAATTCCTGTAAACATTATTTTATTATTTTACCAATTCTTCCAAGTCTTGGTTTATGAGAATCGCTGTCCCAAGACCAGTATATAATAAGTGCCTTACCTTTTACATCTTTAAGGTCAACAAATCCCCAGAAACGACTGTCATAACTGTGGTCTCTATTGTCACCCATAACAAAAACTTTCCCCTGAGGCACCTTTATCGGACCAAAATTGTCCCTCGGATCAAGTTCTCTTGGATGAATTGATGAATCAGAATATCTTACATAAGGCTCTTTAAGCTCAACTCCATTAACATAGACTTTTTTGTTTTTCCCTTCCACAATATCACCTTCAACTCCAATCACCCTTTTGATAAAATCTCTATCTGGGTCCTCTGGATACTTAAAAACAATAATATCCCCTCTCTTAGGAGTTTCAAAAACCAGTATCTTTTTTTCAGAAAATGGCGGGTTTATTCCGTAAATGAATTTATTTACAAGAAGATGATCTCCTATTAAAAGTGTTGGAACCATTGATCCTGAAGGTATTTTAAAAGCCTGAACAATATATGCTCTTATAAAAAGGGCAATCAATATTGCAATCCCTATGCTTTTTAAATATTCAAAAATTTTTTTACTCAAACTCACCTCCCTAATCTAATCTCAGAACTGAAAGAAATGCTTCCTGCGGTACTGTAACCTTTCCTATCTGTTTCATTCTTTTCTTACCTTCCTTCTGCTTTTCAAGCAACTTCCGTTTTCTTGTCACATCACCTCCATAGCATTTTGCAAGCACATTTTTCTTAAGTGGTGCAATGCTTTCTCTCGCTATAATCCTTCCCTGTACAGCAGCCTGTATGGTAACTTCAAAAAGCTGCTTTGGAATAACCTGTCTTAATTTTTGAGCTATAGCACTACCTCTATAATAAGCCTTATCCTTATAAACAATCACTGATAATGCATCCACAGGTTCTCCATTGATAAGAATATCAAGTTTTACAAGGTCTGATGGTTTATAACCAATAAACTCATAATCCATTGAGGCATACCCCTTTGAGAAAGATTTAAGTTTATCATAAAAATCCCATAAAATTTCATTCAGCGGCATCTCGTATACAATGAGAATTCTATCTTTTGTCAGGTATAAAAATTCTCTCTGAATTCCTCTTCTTTCCTGACACAGCTTAAGAATCTCTCCAACAAAACTTTCAGGAACAATTATTGAGACCTTCATAAAAGGCTCTTCGATTCTGTCAAAAACAGCTGGCATTTTTCCAGGATTTTCAATTACATGTTCTCCTTTTTTATCAATAACTTTATATCTTACAGTAGGAGCAGTGCTGATAAGTGAGAGTTTAAACTCTCTTTCAAGCCTTTCTTTTATTATTTCCATATGAAGAAGCCCAAGAAAACCGCATCTGAACCCGAATCCAAGTGCTGCAGAGGTTTCTGGTTCAAAGAAAAATGATGAATCATTAAGCCTCAGTTTTTCAAGAGCGATTTTTAAATCTTCATATTGATGTGTTTCAGTGGGATAAAGTCCGCAAAAAACCATAGGTTTTATTTCCTTAAAGCCTGCCAAAGGTTCAGTTGCTGGCTTATTCGCATCTGTAACAGTATCTCCAATTTTTGTATCAGAAATATTTTTTATTCCAGCAACAATAAAACCAACCTCACCAGCTCTCAGTTCACTAATATCTTTTGGGAAAGGAGTGAGAACCCCTATCTTTTGTACCTCATATTCCCTGTCTGTAGCCATGAGTTTCACTTTCATGCCTAAATTTATTGTTCCATCAAAAACCCTCACAAGAATAATAACACCAAGATAGTTATCAAACCATGAATCAAATATCATGGCTCTTAAAGAAGCATTTTCATCTCCTGTTGGAGGAGGAATTTTTTTTACAACTGCCTCAAGAATCTCTTCTGTTCCGATTCCTTCCTTTGCACTGGCTAATATTGCCTTAGAGGAATTAATTCCAAGAATCTCCTCTATCTGTTTTTTCACCCTTTCAGGCTCTGCCTGAGGAAGGTCTATTTTGTTTATCACCGGAATTATTTCATGGTTATGTTCCACCGCAAGATAGGTATTTGCAACAGTCTGTGCTTCCACACCCTGAGTTGCGTCAACCACCAGAATGCTTCCCTCGCAACATGCAAGGGAGCGAGAAACTTCATATGAGAAATCAACATGACCTGGAGTATCAATAAGAT
>CAZDXM010000115.1:0-5819 GCA_964509535.1 uncultured Thermodesulfovibrio sp.
GTTATTAATTTCTTAAGAGATTATTATCAGAAATATCAAATCGCTCCTATGATTAAAATCCTTGTTAAAGAAATGGCTAAAATGTTCGGTCCTGACAAAGGAAACACAAAATATCTTTATGGACTTTTCCCAGATGGACCAGCAAAGCAAGCCTGTAGATATGCCGGGCTTCCAAAACCAACAGGATGCGTATAATATCCTTTAAAGGGGCAGAAAAACTGCCCCTTTGTTTTTTTGAAAGGGGGCAGAAAAACCAGGAAATATGTAAAGGAGAAAAAATTGGAAATTTATGACCTCCTTTCAAAAAAAAGGAAGAGTATAGTTAATGAGTGGTTTGATTTAACTATTTCAACCTATCCTGAACAATCCCATCTATTTTTAAAAGAAAAAACAAAACAGTTCACAAATCCTGTTGGTTATACAATTTATCATGGTATTGAGAAAATAATTGATAAAATAATTGCTCAGGAATCCTTAGAAAATTTTATCTCTCCTCTTGAGGAAATTATCAGAATAAGAGCTGTTCAGGATTTTAAACCTTCTCAAGCAGTTGGATTTATCTTTCTCCTTAAAGAAGCTATCTACAACTCAACTCACAAAGAAGCAATTTCTCATGAGTTAATGGATCTGCTGTCAAGAATTGATTCCTTGGCTCTTTTAGCCTTTGATATTTTCATGAATTACAGGGAGAAACTTTATGACATTAAGGCAAGGGAACTTATAGACAGAACATGGTGGATTTTAAAGAAATGGAATATTGTATCGGAAATTGATGACAGAACTTTGGAAATAAAATAAAACTGAAAGAGAGGTAGGGATATGGGCATAGGAATAACTTTAATAGCAGTTTTGGGTTTAATAGTTTTAGCCTATGTGGGAACAGATATCCTCGGATTACATGCTATTTTCGGTATAGCGTTACCATATGCTGCATTCATAATCTTTATTATAGGGTTTATTTACAGAGTTATTAAATGGGCACGCTCTCCTGTACCTTACAGAATACCAACAACTGCAGGGCAATACTATGGTTCTCTTGGTTTCAAACAGAACAAAATTGATAATCCTTCAACAGCTCTTGGTGTTGCAGTAAGAATGTTTTTTGAGGTCTTTGCATTCAGGAGCCTTTTCAGAAACACAAAAGCTGAGCTACTTAAGGGAAGGCTTTATATTGGTTCAAGTAAGTGGCTCTGGCTTGGTGCAATAGCATTTCATTACTGCTTTCTGATCATATTTTTAAGACACTTGAGATTTTTCACACCAAAAACTCCATGGCTTATATCAGGGATTGAGTCAATTGATTCATTTCTACAGATTCATGTTCTTGGTTCACCTCTTCTTTATATAACAAATGTTGTTATAGCACTTGCTCTTCTTTATCTGCTCGGAAGAAGAATTCTTGATTCCAAATTGAGATATCTCTCACTACCATCAGATTACTTTCCTCTGTTTTTGATAATAGGAATAATAATAACAGGAATACTGATGAGATATTTCTTCAAAGTGGATATAACAAAGGTAAAAGAACTTACTCTCGGTCTGGTATATCTTAACCCATCAGTGCCTGAAGGAGTTGGTTCTCTCTTTTATATTCATTTGTTCCTTGTAAGCTGTCTTTTCGCTTATTTCCCCTTCAGCAAGCTGATGCATATGGCTGGAGTGTTTCTCAGTCCAACAAGAAATCTTGCGAATAACAACAGAATGAAGAGACATGTTAACCCATGGGAGTATCCTGTCAAACACCGTCATTATGAAGATTACGAAGATGAATTCAGGGATAAAATGAAAAAAGCAGGAATACCTTTAGAAAAGGAGTGAGAATATGGGACTGCCAAAACCTGAAGAATTAATTTCAACTGTGAATTTAAAGAAAACACCACGGAAGTGGTGGATGGATCTTAAAGCAGAATTTAAACCCGGTTTTTACTGTTACGGGGCAAAAGGGAAAAATCTTGCCTATGTTGACTTTCCAAATGCAAGAGATTTCCATGTAACTGAAGAAGACTGGCATCTTCCTGAAGACTGGAAAAAAATAGTTATTGAAGGAATTAAGCAGAGACTTGAAAGATTCAGGACTTTCCATGTATTCATGGACATCTGTGTTAGATGCGGTGCATGCGCAGATAAATGTCACTTCTTCCTTGGAACAGGTGATCCAAAAAACATGCCTGTTTTAAGGGCTGAACTTTTACGCTCTGTTTACAGAAAATACTTTACCACAGGTGGAAAAATCTTTGGAAGAAACGGAGGAGCAAGAGAGCTTGACCTTGATGTTTTGAAAGAACTATGGTATTACTTTTATCAGTGCACAGAATGCCGTAGATGTTCACTTTTCTGTCCTTATGGAATTGATACAGCAGAGATAACAATAATAGGAAGAGAGCTTCTTAATCTTCTTGGACTGAATACTGACTGGATATCTGGTCCTGTTGCTAATTGTTACAGAACAGGAAACCATCTTGGAATAGAGCCTCATACAATGAAAAATACTCTTGAGTTCATGTGTAATGATATAGAAGATATAACAGGAATAAGAATTGAACCTCCTATAAACAAAAAAGGCGCTGAAATTCTGTTTGTTACTCCTTCCGGAGACCTCTTTGCAGACCCTGGAATTTATACATGCATGGGATATATGATGCTTTTCCATGAAATAGGACTTGATTACACCTGGAGCACCTTTGCATCTGAAGGTGGAAATTTTGGATACTTTACATCCCATGAAATGGCAAAAAGACTTCATCATAAAATATATGATGAAGCAAAACGACTTAAGGTCAAATGGATACTTGGTGGTGAGTGTGGACACATGTGGAGAGTCTGGCATCAGTATCATAATACATGGTTTGGACCCATTGACTTCCTTGAAGAGCCTGTTTCACCCATAACAGGAACAAAGTTTGAGCATGCCAAATCAACCAAAGTAGTTCACATAAGCGAGTTTACAGCAGACCTCATAAGGCATGGAGTGCTAAAGTTTGATAAGTCAAGAAACGACAATCTAATAGTTACTTTCCATGACTCCTGTAATGTCTCAAGAGGAATGGGCATGTTTGAAGAACCAAGATATATTATTAAAAATGTTTGCAATCATTTTTATGATATGCCTGATGAAACAATCCGTGAGCAGACATTCTGCTGTGGTGGTGGAGCTGGGCTCAATGCAGGCGAAATAATGGAACTCAGAATGAGAGGAGGTTTCCCAAGAGCAAATGCTGTACGGTATGTTCATGAAAAATTTGGTGTAAATATGCTTGCATGTATATGTGCAATAGATAGAGCACAACTCCCGCCTTTAATGCAATACTGGATTCCTGAAGTAAGGGTTACTGGAGTTACAGAGCTTGTTGCTAATGCAATGATAATGAAGGGAGAAAAGGAAAGAACAATGAACTTAAGGATGGAGCCACTACCTGGAAAGGAGGGACAATAAAATGTATGATGGATGGAAAATAATTCTTGGATTGCTTGTATTTGTAGCATTTGTGACTCTACCATTTACATTGAGTACAGGGAAAGAGTATGTAAAAGCTGATCCAAAAATTGATACACCTGAAATACAAAAACTTCCAGAGAGTGAGAGAAAATGTGTTGAATCTAAGGAATTCATGAGGAAAGAGCATATGAAAATGCTAATTGACTGGAGGGATACTGTTGTAAGAGAAGGTAAAACCCTTTATGTAAACACTGAAGGCAAAAGCTTCAATATGAGCCTGCAGAATACATGCATGCAGTGTCATTCTAATAAATCAAAATTCTGTGATGAATGCCATAACTATTTGGCTGTGAAACCATATTGCTGGGATTGCCACATTGAACCCAAAGAGGATAAAAAGGAGGCAGGGCTATGATTATTGATAGAAGAAAATTTCTAAAAATATTGGGTGTAAGCGCATTCATAGGAATAGGGGGCTGGTCAACATTTGAAGTAATTGGCAGAGGTCAGATTGAGGCATTTGCTGAAAAATACAGAAAGGTTCCTGAAGCCTTGCAGGCAAAAAGATGGGCAATGGTCATAGATTTGAAAAAGCTTGATGAAAAAATAATGAATGAATGCATAAAGGTGTGTCATAAACTCCATAATGTTCCTGATATACCAAATCCAAAGGAAGAAATAAAATGGATATGGATTGATGATTTTGAACACTCTTTCCCGGGATTTGAGCATGAATATATGTCACATGAGATAAAGGAAAAGCCAGTTCTTGTTCTGTGCAATCACTGCGACAATCCTGCCTGTGTTAGAGTTTGCCCGACAAAGGCAACATTCAAAAGAAAAGACGGAATTGTCATGATGGATATGCACAGATGTATAGGTTGCAGATTCTGTATGGCTGCATGCCCATTCGGTGCAAGGAGCTTTAACTGGAAAGACCCAAGACAGTATATAAAAGAAGAAAACAAAGAATTTCCAACAAGAATGAAGGGTGTTGTTGAAAAGTGCACATTCTGCTATGAAAGAATTGACAGAGGGCTTCCTCCAGCATGTGTTGAGGTATCACAGGGTGCTATTATTTTCGGTGATCTTGCTGATCCAAATTCAGAGGTGAGAAAGGTTCTTTCTGAGAATTTTTCTATCAGACGTAAACCTGCACTCGGAACAGAGCCGAGTGTATACTATCTGTTATAGGAGGCTAAAATGCTTGAACTTGCATTAAAAGGCAAACCGAGATACTGGCTGTGGTTAATCTTTCTTGGAGTTCTTATTACTACAGGTTTTATTTCCTATCTTTATCAGTTGAAGATTGGCTTGGGAATAACGGGTATGAGCAGAGATGTTTCATGGGGTTTATATATAGGTCAGTTTACATTTCTTGTTGGAGTTGCAGCATCTGCCGTAACAGTGGTGCTGCCGTATTATCTTCACAACTATAAAAAATATGGAAGAATAGCTGTAATAGGAGAATTTCTTGCAATTCCCTCTGTTTTGATGTGCATGCTTTTTATCTTTGTTGATCTTGGCCAGCCAATGAGAGTTCTCAATGTTCTTTTACATCCAACACCTAACTCTGTAATGTTCTATGACATGATAGTCCTCAGCGGATATCTGATTCTGAATCTTCTGTGTGGCTGGGTAATTCTTATGGCTGAAAGAAAGGCTGCTCCACCACCAAAATGGATTAAACCTTTTATATATATAGCAATCTGCTGGGCACCTTCAATCCATATTGTTACAGCCTTTCTTTATCAGGGCTTACCTGGCAGGGAATACTGGATAACTGCAATTATGGCTGCAAAATTTCTATCCTCAGCTTTTGCATCAGGTCCTGCTTTGCTTGTTGTTCTTTGTTTGATTGTGAGAAAATTTACCAATTTTGATCCCGGTAAAGAAGCTATTCAAACTCTTGCAAAAACTGCAACATACTTTTTGTTGGTTACAATAGCATTTTATGGATTTGAAGTTTTTACAGCATTTTACAGCAGTATTCCAGGACACATGGCTCCAATTAAGTATCTTTTTGCAGGACTTGAAGGACACACAAAACTTGTTCCTGTAATGAGTATATGTGTATTTCTTGCAGCTATCGGTGTTATTATTTTAGTAACTCCTCCTCTGAGAAAGTGGGAGGTAACCCTTGCAATTGGGGCTGCTGCTACTTTTATATGCCTGTGGCTTGAAAAAGGTATCTCATTAGTAGTTGGCGGTTTTATTCCGAATCCATTTGAGAGAGTATTTGAGTACTGGCCAACACTTCCAGAAACTCTGATTGCTCTTGGTGTATGGTCTGTAGGGTTTTTTGTATTAACCATACTTTATAAAATTGCTGCTACTGTTAAGGAAAAGGCTGTGTTTGATAAATATGGAGAAAAACAGATAA
>CAZDXM010000116.1:0-4614 GCA_964509535.1 uncultured Thermodesulfovibrio sp.
TTTTAAATGAGGCAACGATTGCTTTTCGTTTAGATTTTTGATGAGGCAATTCGCAGAATTGACAAAAAAGATAACATCTTATATAATATCTGAAACTTAGACCTGAAGGTCGGAATTTTTTAATTTGATTTAAAAATAAAAAAGTGGTCATGAAGGCCACGGTTTTGGGCAGAAGCCTAAAGCCGTGGCTTTTTTATTTGTATATGATAGTAGCTGAAATAAATAAAATTTCTTACTGGAATGAGTATGCCAGGTGGTATAAACTTTGGCGGGAACATAACAATTATCATGAGCCAATAAAAAGCTTTCTTTTAAAATTTACAAAGCCGAGGATAAAAGTTCTTGATATAGGAGCAGGTGATGGTATATTAAGCTTTCCCCTTGTTGAACAGGGATGCAGTGTCACTGCTTTAGAACCTTCTCAATCAATGCAGAGTTACTTACTTGAAAATGCAAGAAAAAATAAATTTCCCATTTCTATTGATTCAAGAAAATTTGAAGAATTAGATTGTCAGGAAATATCCAAATTTGACCTTGCATTAGCCTGTAACAGTTTGCATCTTACTGAATACGGAGTTGAAGGCTCTTTAAGCAAAATTTTTGACTCAAAGATTAAAAATGTATTTCTTGTTACTGAAAAAATATTTTCCACTGAAAAGCTTCAGGGTCTTTATCCTGAATACACTCTTGATTTTTCCTATTCCCATCTCTGTGAAAGTTCCTTTGCCTATCACTGTCCTGAGGAACTCTTTTCTCATTGGGAATGTAAATACAAAAGAAAGCTTTTCAAGTGGGAAAAAATCAAACTTTTAAGTATGGTTACCTTTGAAAGACATCACCTCTGGCTTAAAGATTATGCAGTTGTAAATATATTTTACTGGAGGAGGGAAAGATGATTTTTTTTATTTTATTTGTATTTATAATGTTTTATCCTGTCTTTGTAAATTCAGAGGAAATTTCAAGAATCTATCAACTTGATGAAGTTACAGTCACAGAGGAAAAAGTTAAAGAAGAACAACAAACGCCAAATTCCTCAGTCGTTATTCCTGAATTGCTTCTTCAAGGAATTAGTTCAAATCTTGACGGTGCTCTATTTAGACAGTCTGGAGTAGATGTCCAAAGGCTTCAGGAAATTGGAGGCGCCCTTGATGATGATTCAATCAAAATAAGAGGTTTTGGAGCAAGAAGAATAACCCTTGCAGTAGATGGAAGAACTTTAAATACTCCCGGGACAGCTGGTGGTTACTTTATTGACTGGACAACAATTCCCCTTACAAACATTGAGAAAATTTACATCATAAAGGGAGTAAGTGACCCAAGATATGGAAATACTTTGGGTGGAGTTATAAATCTCATAACAAAAAAAACAGAAGAAAAACCAACCTTTGAATTTCAGGCAATGAAAGGTAGATACGATACAGATAAGTTAAGTTTTTTCCATTCATGGAAACCTTCAAATTTTGAATACTCAATTGGTGGAAACTATGTAAAAAGTGATGGATATCTCAGAAATGGTAATTTTGAGGTGAAAAACTTAACCTTTTATGGAGGATACAACCTTCCCTGGGATGGAAAAATAAAGACCAACTTTGCCTATTCATGGGTTAAAAAAGGATTTATTGTAAACAACAGGCAATCAAAAAACTATGATTCACCTGATTATGATAAGCCTCTTGATAGTAGATATCCTGCCTCTGATGGTGAAATTATGTATGGTGGGATGGGTGCTTATCCTGAAGATGGAAGCTGGTGGAAAAGGGAAAGATTTAATTTTGATATAGGTTATGAACAGGCTTTGTTTGGCGGTTTCTTTGACATAAGATTGTGGAAAAATTACGCTGAAAGAGAAGCCTACAATACAAGGAAATCATTAAACAGAGTTTTTCATAAAAAGTGGTTTGACGATAAATCTTACGGAATTGATGGTTCTTACAAAATCACACTTGGCAGTCACGATATAGCCTTTGGCTTTGATTACACAAGATTTAAAGATGCAGGAGATAAAAATTATTCTGACGACTGGAGGGCACCTTTTAGAAATGATAACTACGTAAACTCCAAAATCTTAGGAGTTTATCTGATGGATGATTATCATATTTCAAAGGAGTTCACAATAACTCCTGGCATCAGATACTCCTACTATGAAGGTAAAGCTGGTCCTGCAGGAAAACTTGAGGGAATAAAAGATATATCAATGGACGGGATTGCACCATCTTTGAAACTTACATACACTTACGATAAAAATTCTTTAGTTTATTTGAGTTTTTCAAGGGCATTAAGGATGCCAACTCCACCTGAACACTACTGGCATTACTCTCAAGATGCTGGAGTATACACTGGAGATTTACCCTTTAAGAAAGAAGACGGATTTATGGTTCAGGGAGGATGGAAAGCTGAGTTACCTACAAAAACTAAAATTGAGATAAGTCCATATTACTACAAGATTAAAAACTTTATATATTTTGACCTTATAAACTTCGTATCCTATAACATAGACAGAGCAACCCTTTATGGATTTGAATTTGAGGTAGCTCAACAGCTTGGAATGGGATTTTCAGCCTTTGCCAATTATACTTTTCAAAAAAGCACAACTAAAGGTGACCCCTTTGTCTCTAACTTCGTAGCAGAAGAGGACAGAAACTTTGACGAAATTCCGGGGCTTCCAAAACATAAGATGAATCTCGGATTACAATACAAAGGTTCTAAAGGTGAAAAAGTTACACTATACGGAAAATATGTTTCATCTCAAAAAGTTATATACAATAACAATAGACTCTTTGAGACAGATTTAAGAGTAAGAACCCAGAAGCCCTATTTTACTGCTGACTTAGAGGCTACCTATCCAGTAACGAAAAATTTCCACATTCTGGGATATCTTCATAACATATTTGATAAAAACTATCAGGAGAGATTTGGTTATCCTGCAGCAGGAAGAAACTGGGGTATTGGTATAAGAGGAATTTTTTAGTTGAGCTTTAAAAGATTTTTATTTCTTTTATTAGTTTTATTAATTTTTTCTTGCAGATCAGAGACTGAGGAAAATGCTTTATTTATTGCCTTAGACTCTGAGCCTGCAAGAGTCAATCCCCTTTTTCTTACAGACCTAAACTCTCACATGATTTCTAATCTTCTTTTTCGGGGACTTATAAAAATAGATGAAAAGGGCAATCCAAAGCCAGAGCTTGCTCAATCATGGGAGATTAGAAACAACGGAAAAGAAATTACATTTTATTTAAGAAAAAATCTTTACTGGCATGATGGAATGAAATTTTCAGCAAGAGATGTTATTTTTACTTATAAACTACTAAATTCACCAGATTTTGCTTCCCCAAGAAAAGGAATATTCGGTCCTTTAAAGGAAATTAAAGCATTAGATTCAAATACTCTGGTTGTTCGTTATTCTGAACCCTATGGTTCTGTTTTTGAAGCCTTTACAATCGGGATTTTGCCAGAGCATCTGGGACTTAAGGTGCTTGAGTCAGATTTTGATTTGAAACCCATTGGCACAGGTCCCTACAAAATCAAAGAATGGAAAAAGGGAGAGTATATATTGCTTGATGCTTTTGAAAAATTTTATGAAGCTCCCCCGAAAATTAAGAAAGTTATCTTAAAATTCATACCTGACCAGACTACAAAGTATCTTGAATTAAAATCAGGGAAAATTCATGTAGCAGAACTTCCTACATATTTCAAAGCTGAGGAATTGCTCGGAAAATATAAAAAATATAAAGCAGAATCCTTTCGTTATGTCTGCCTTGGCTTTAATCTAAATAAAAAACCCTTTAATGAAGAAAAATTCAGAATTGCCATTGCTCATTCAATAAATAAAAAAGAATTAATAAATATTGTAACCTCAGCTGAAGGCTCTATCTCAACAGGACCTTATCCAAAGGGTGTATGGTATTTTAATCAAAATCTTAAGCCCTTTCCGTATGATCCTGAGTTAGCCAAAAAGATATTAAAAGAAATGGGCTTAAAAAATCTAACATTCTCTTTATACCTAAATAGCGAAAATAAAGAAGCCAATAAAGCAGTACAGTTCATAAAGGAAAGTTTAAAAAATATAGGACTGAATGTAGAAATAAGGCTTTTTGACTGGCAAACATTTAGACACAGAATAATTGAAGAAAAAAACTTTGATGCAGTTCTTCTTTCAAGAGCCTATCTATGGGACCCTGATATTTATGACCTTTGGCATTCATCTAAAACTGGTAAAGGACAATGGAACTTTTTTTCCTTTAGAAATAAAGAAGCAGACAGACTTCTTGAATTAGGAAGAAAAACAATTAATTTTGAGGAAAGAAAAAGAATTTATCAACAGATTCACAAACTTTTATATGAAAAACAAGCCTGTGTTTTTCTATATGAAACGCCTTTAATTTTTTATGCCGATAAAAAAATAAAGGGAATAAAACCATCACCTCTTGGTTTGCTTTATGGTATTGAAAATTGGGGGAAATAGGGCAGGGGTTTTAGAAATACCCCTGCCTTTGATATGATTTTTCTTAATCAGATAATTTTTTAGCCAGGTATTTTACAAATGAAGTTGTTGTTGAGCCACTTCTTCCTACAAGTGTTCTTAATACAGAACCCCAGAATGCCACAGACTCGGAT
>CAZDXM010000117.1:0-21752 GCA_964509535.1 uncultured Thermodesulfovibrio sp.
GATATCTGTAAAGTTCTTTTAAAACATCTTTCTGTCTTCTGAAAGTTTATCCCAGGAGAGTATTTTGATATTTTTTCCTTTAGATTTTTTAAATGAGGCAACGATTGCTTTTCGTTTAGATTTTTGATGAGGCAATTCGCAGAATTGACAAATACCAGCGTATTATTTAAAATTTTTAAATATTTTGCAAACTTTGTGCACAGTAATCAATAATAAAAGATTAATAGGAGGGATTAAGTGGATGAGAAAGAGCTTATAAAGTCTTTGAAGGGTTATAAAGAAAAGGTTCCAATAACTGAAAAAGCAACCCTTGAATGGGAGAGAGAGCTAATTTTTATTGGAAGAACTCAAAGGGGCTATGAAATTGAATTTGATGCAAACCTTCAGTGGGGCTGTAAACCAACAGACGCCCTTGTTTTAAGCTTAGCAAGTTGTACAGCAATTGATGTAGTAATGTTTCTACAGAAAATGCATGTAGAGCTTTCAAGCTTTAAAATGGACATTTTTGCTGAAAGAAATCCTACCCCACCTCAGTATTATAAAGCTATTGAGATGACTTTATTTATTTCCGGGAAAAATATAGATAGTAAAAAAGTTGAGAGAGCTATATCCCTTTCACACGAAAAATACTGTTCTGTATATCATTCTTTAAGAAAGGATATGGATGTAAAAGTAAAATATCAAATTAAAGAGGAATAGTTTAAATTTTAGATAACAATTTACATATCTTCATAGAAATATTCTTGACTTAGTCTTTTGTTGTAATGTATGTTAGTAATTACTACCATGACCACAAAGGATAAAATTCTTAAGTCAGCTCTCAAGCTTTTTTCTCAAAAGGGCTATCTTGGGACAACTACAAAAGAAATAGCAAAGGAAGCAAGAGTTGCTGAAGTAACCCTTTTCAGATATTTTATTTCAAAGGAAAATCTTTTTATTGATGTACTCAAAAGTCAATCATTTCTTCCAACTCTCAGAGAACTTATTCCAAAGATTAAAAATATGGAGTATAAAAAAGCCTTAGATATTGTAGCCAGATACTATATTAATTTACTGAAGAAAAAAAAGGATCTGATATGTATAATGCATACAGAAATATTTCGGTATCCTGATGAGATTAAGGCAATTCACAGTAAGATAATTCACGAGGTTTTTGTTGTTTTTGCTTCCTATCTTGATGGTCTCAAACAAAGGAGAATATTGAAAAAGGAATTAGATACTTCATATGCTTCTATGGCATATTTTGGTATGCTTTTCAATCTTTTCATAAAAAAGGAGATTCTTAAAAGAAGAATAAATTTCAAAAAAGCTTTGCAGACATATATTGATATTTTTTATGAAGGAACCAGGAGGATTAAATGAAAAGAGCACTGTTTTTTTTGATATTTTTTATTTTTGTTAAAGAAGCAATTGCCCAGCAAACTCTGACTATATCAGATGTTTTTTCCCTTGCACTTAAAAAAGCTGAAAAGGTGAGGATAGCTGAAGAGAATATAATAATCTCAAAAGAAGGCAAATACAAAGCTCTGGCAGAACTTCTTCCAACAATTATGGCAACAGGCAAATATACAGAATACAGCAAAGAAAAAACTTCAGGCAGTTTTATTATTCAGCCCGACAGAAGCATGCTATGGAGTATGAGCATTGAGGAAACGCTTTCTTTAGGAGGAAAGGAGTTTATAAATTATTCAATTTCAAAGGATACAATTACAAAAACAGAGTTTGAAGTAACATCCTTTAAAGAGCAGTATCTTGTAAGGGTTGCCCAGAGTCTTTATGGTTATCTTAAGGCAAAAAGAGCAGTAGAAATTGCTCAGGCAAATGCAGAAAGACTGAGAAAGCACAGAGATGCAGCAAAAGTAAGGCTCAAAGTTGGAGAGGTGACAAAGACGGATCTTTTAAGGGCGGAGGCAGAGTTAAGCGGAGCAGAGGCTGATTTAATCTCAACAAAAAACTCTTTAAAGATAGCAAAGGCTCAACTGGCAAGAGATACAGGGATTGAAGGAGATTTTGAGGTAATAGAAACAAAATTGAATGATCCATATTCAACTCTTACCATTGACCAGGTCAGAACTCTTGCAAAGGAGTTAAGACCAGAGATAAAAGCAGCTAAACTTTCAAAGGAAATTGCGAGAAAAAATGTAGACTATGCATTAGGTTCTTATTTCCCAGTACTAACACTTTCAGCAGCATATCAGAAATTTGATCAAAATCCTTCTAATCAATTAACAAACAAAGAATCAACATATGCAATTGCATCAATTAATTTTCCAATTTTTGAAGGAGGTCTCAGAAAAGCAGAACTTGGACAGGCAAAGGCGCGTCTGAGACAGGCTGAACTTCAATATGATGATACAGTTAAAGAAGTTTTCATTGATGTTGAATCTGCTTATCATAACTATATTACATACAAAGATACAATCAAATCCATTGAAGATGAAGTAGATTACGCAAGGGATAATTTTAATTCTGTATCAAAACAGTACCAGCATGGACTTGCGAGTAGCATTGATGTAACAGATGCAAATGCTTTCCTTGTGACCGCTGAAAGAAGGCTCATGGAAGCTCAATACAACTATCAGCTTGCTATTGTCAGGCTCAGACAGGCAACTGGAACACTTCTGAAGGCTTTTATGAATAATGAAATTTTAATTGGAGATGGTAGATGAATTTTGAAGGATTCAGAGGAAAGCTGAAAAATTCAAGAAGGCTAAAAATTTTTCTGTTTATTATCATTACTGTAGCAGTATTACTTTTTATGACAAGAGAGCTTTACTACTATATAGTTTATGAAAGAACAGATGATGCATATGTTGAAGGAACAATAATTCCGATATCACCGCAGGTTTCAGGAAAGGTGATTAAGGTCTATGTTGACTACAATCAGAGAGTTAAAAAAGGACAACCTCTTGTTGAAATAGAATCTGATGACTATCTTGCAGAGGCGAGAGCAAAAAGGGAAAATGTGAATACAGTATATAATCAGCTTCAGGAGATATCATCGCAGTTAAATGAAGCAATTGCAAAGCTTAAGACAGCTGAATCTAATCTTGATGCTATCAGAGCAAGCAGAATTCTTGCAGAAAGAGATTATATAAGAATAAAAGAGCTTTATGAGGAAGATCTTATTTCAAAAAGCAGATTTGACTCAGCAGAAGCAACTCTAAAGGTTGCTCAAGCACAGGAAAAAGCTGCAGAAAGTCAGATAAAGGAAATCAAATCATTGATAAATACCCTTAATGTAAAAATGAAAACTCAGAAACATCAGATTGCAAGGGCTCAGGAAGAATTGAATATTTCAGAGATAAATTTAAAAAGAACCTTAATAGTTTCGCCAAGAGATGGAAGAGTTGCGAGAAGATCAGTTGAGGTGGGTCAGTATGTAAGGCCAGGGCAGCTTCTTATGGCAGTTGTTGATGAGCAGGATATATGGATAGGTGCAAATTTTAAGGAAACCCAGATAGATAAGATGAGAGTGGGTCAGCCTGTAAAAATCAAGGTTGATGCCTATCCTGGGAAAATATTCAAAGGGCATATTGCAAGTTTTCAACCAGGAACAGGTGCTGTTTTCAGCCTTTTCCCACCTGAAAATGCAACTGGAAATTTCGTTAAGGTTGTCCAGCGAATCCCTGTAAGAATAATAATTGATTCTCCATTTGACCCTGAATATCCTCTCTGGCCTGGAATGTCAGTTATTCCATATGTTGATGTTACTGTGAATACAGGTACAAAGCTAAAAGATATTAAACAACAGCAGTGACGGTAATGCGCAAATATTTTCTAATCCCGCTACTCATTATTCAGCTATCAGTATTTACTGTTTATGCAGATGAGCTGAAGATACTGTCACTTCAAGAATGCATTGATATAGCATTAAAGAAAAGTCCTGAAATTCTTGCTTCAAAGGAACAGGTACAGAAAAGTTTTTTTAAAATTGGAGAGTCTCGTTCAGGTTATTTTCCTGAGATAGAGCTTTCACTGGGAGCTCAGAGAAGTTATCAGGAAAACAGAATAGGTTCTGATTACTCTAAACAGTATTCAGGACAGTTAACTCTTACACAAACTCTTTTTGATTTTGGAAAAACTTCAAAAAAAGTTGATGTTCAGAAAGAGCTTTATAAAGCAACAGAGTGGCAAAGCAGAGATACAGTTTTACAGACTGTTTACAATGTCAAGAGAGCATACTTCGGAGTTCTTAAGGCTAAGAAACAGAATGAAACAGCCCAGGAAGTGCTTAAACAGGCAAAAAAACATCTTGACCTTGCAAAAGGATTTTATGAAGTTGGACTTAAACCCAAGATTGAGGTAACTAAGGCAGAGGTTGAGGTAAGTAATGCAAAACTTGGTCTAATAACTGCCCAGAGACAGTTAAGAGAAGCTTTTTTAAATTTAAAAATAGCAATGGGTGTTATTGATATGCCAGATTTTGATATAAAAGAAGAGGAAAATACTTTAAGAAAACTTGAGGAAGAGGAAGCATTGAATATTGCAATTGAGAGGAATCCACAGTTACAGGCAGTAAGACTCAATAAATTAGCTTCAATTTCCACTGAGGAGATGATTAAAAAGGAGTATTTCCCAACATTCACTGGTTCAGGTAATTACGGTTACACGGCAGAAGAATTTCCTCTTCAGCAAAAGTGGACTCTTTTATTCCAGATGAGTCTTCCACTGTTCAGTGGATGGTCTACTGCTTATAAACTTAAGCAGGCAAGGGCAGATACTGCATATTATTCATATAAGGAGGACTCTATTACTCAGCAGATAAAATCTCAGATAAAAAATCTTTTTATTCAGCTTAAAGAAGCCACTCAGAAAGTTGAGACACTCAGAGTTGCATTAAAACAGGCTAAAGAAAATCTTGACCTTGCAATGGGAAGATATGAAGTAGGAGTTGGCAGTTCAATAGAGGTTGTTGATGCCATAGTTCTTTATGAACAGACAAATACTCAGTACTGGCAGGCAGTATATGACTATAATGTAACCTATGCAGAGATTGGAAAAACAGTAGGACTGGAACAATGAAAAAAAAGAAGAAAATAGCAATACTTTCAGTATTGAGTTTGATTGTTATAGCAGCGTTAATAGCTATTTTTTCAGGCTCAAAGAAAATGCAGTTCAGAACCATTAAGGTACAAAGAGGAAGCATTATTCAGACAGTTACTGCAACAGGGAATTTGAATCCCGTAACAACGATTCTTGTTGGGACAAGAGTTTCTGGAACAATTTTAGCTTTATATGCTGATTATAACTCAAATGTAAAAAAAGGACAGTTAATTGCTCAAATTGATCCTACACCCTTTGAAAATGAACTTAAACAGGCTGAAGCAGATTTTTATAATGCAAAATCAAATCTTTTCAAAGCTGAAGTGAGTTTAAAGGATGCTGAAAGAAATTTTAAAAGAAAACAGGAGCTCTTTAAAAGAGAACTGATTTCACTTAGTGAACTTGAGGATGCTGAAACAGCTTACAACAATGCAAAAGCCCAGCATGAAATCGCATTAGCTCAGGTTAAAAAAGCTGAAGCAGGGGTTAGACAGGCAAAAACAAATCTCGGATATACAAAAATAGTTTCTCCAGTTAATGGGGTTGTTATTGCAAAGAATGTGGAAGTGGGGCAGACGGTTGCGGCAAGCTTTCAAACACCAACATTGTTTACAATAGCTCCTGATTTGACAAAAATGCAGGTGGATACAAATGTTGATGAGGCTGACATATCAAAGATAAGAATAGGTATGGAAGCAACGTTCACTGTAGATGCCTATACTGACAGAAAGTTTAAAGGAATTGTTCAGCAGATAAGACTTTCTCCAACAGTTATACAGAATGTTGTCACATATGATGTTGTGATTGCAGTTGATAATTTTCATTTACTTCTCAGACCAGGCATGACAGCAAATGTAACTTTTGTTACTGAGGAGAGAAAAAATGTGCTTAAAATTCCCAATGCAGCCTTGAGATTTAAAATGCCTGAAACTTCTCCTTCAAAGGAGCAGGGTGTGTGGGTTTTAAGATCAGGTAAACCTGTTAAAGTTAAAGTAAAGACAGGTATCAGCGATGGCGAATGGATAGAAATAGTTGAAGGAGATATAAAAGAAGGAGATGAAGTGATAATTGAAATCCAAGCATCAAAGAAACAAACAGATCGGGCTCCACAGCATCCACCAATGAGATTTTAGTTATGTCTCTTATCAGGCTTGAAAATGTAACAAAAATTTATAAATTTGGTGAAAGGGAAGTTGTTGCAATTAATAATATTTCTTTAAAAATTGACAGAGGTGAATTTGTGTGTATTATGGGTCCATCTGGTTCAGGGAAGTCAACATTTATGAACATTGTTGGATGTCTTGATGTTCCCACCCGAGGAAAATATTTTCTTGAAGAAATGGATGTATCCAGGATGGATAGAGATGAACTCGCTGAGATAAGAAATAAAAAGATAGGATTTGTGTTTCAGCAGTTTAATCTCCTTTCAAGGGCTACTGCACTTGAAAATGTTGAGCTTCCTCTTATTTATGCAGGATGGTCTTTAAAGGAAAGGAGACAAAAGGCAGTTCAGGCTCTTTCATGGGTTGGACTTGAACAAAAAGCAAATCATTATCCAAGACAGCTCAGTGGAGGCGAACAGCAGAGAGTTGCTATTGCTCGTGCTTTAGTTAACAGTCCCTCAATAATACTTGCTGATGAACCCACAGGAAACCTTGACTCAAAGGCAAGTATGGAAATAATGAAAATCTTTAAAAGACTGAATGAAGACCAGCAACTAACAACAATTATTGTTACTCATGAGTCAGATATTGCAGCATTTGGCAGAAGGCAGATAAGTTTTCTTGATGGTAAAATTATAAGTGATATAATGACATGATCTCAATAACTTCAATAATTAATATTGCTTTAAGGGCTCTTATAGCAAATCTGATGCGTTCTTTACTTGCTGTACTCGGAATAATAATCGGTGTTGGTGCTGTTATAACAATGCTGGCGATTGGAACAGGTGCGAGGGAGAAGATTTCTTCACAAATATCCACTCTGGGGAGCAATTTAGTTCTTATTCTTCCTGGAGCAACAACACAGGGAGGGATAAGAATGGGAGCAGGTACACAGCAAACACTTACAATATTAGATGCTGAGGCAATTTCAAAGGAATGCTCTTATGTGATGGCAGTTGCTCCTGTAATATCAGGCACAGCTCAGGTTGTTTTCGGAAATCAAAACTGGTCAACTGCTGTACTTGGAACTACTCCTCAAATGATTACTGTTCGTGATTGGGAGGTTGTTTCAGGAAGGTTTTTAACAGAACAGGATATAAGAAGCGGAACAAAAGTTGCTGTAATAGGTCAAACTGTTGCTGAAAAACTTTTTGGAGAACTTGATCCTGTTGGAAAATTAATAAGAATAAAGAAGATTCCATTTGAGGTCATCGGTGTTCTTGGCAGAAAGGGACAGTCCTTAACAGGTCAGGATCAGGATGATATAATATATGTTCCTCTTACAACAGCACAAAGGACTCTTTATGGGAATATTTTACCCGGCAGGGTGAGATTGATTTATGCAAAGGCAGAATCTCTTCAGTCAATTCCTCAAGCAACTGAGCAGATAAAATCCCTTCTCAGACAGAGACACAGAATAGCACAGGGACAGGAGGATGATTTTACAGTTATGGATTTAACACAGATGCTAAAAACTGCTGAGGAGTCTGCTAAGACCATGTCTGTACTTCTTGGAGCAATTGCTTCAGTGTCCCTGATTGTTGGCGGGATAGGAATTATGAATATAATGCTCGTATCAGTAACAGAAAGAACACGAGAAATCGGTATAAGAATGGCTGTTGGTGCAAAACCCAAAGATATAAGAATTCAGTTTCTTATTGAGGCTATATTTCTTACCACAGTTGGAGGAGTTTTTGGACTTTTTCTTGGCATTATAGCCTCCTTTATCGTGACATCATTAATGCAATGGCCAGCAACTATTTCCATTCTTTCTGTTTTTGTTGCATTCGGATTTTCTGCATCTGTAGGGATTTTATTTGGATTTTATCCTGCATATAAGGCTTCTATGCTTAATCCAATTGATGCCTTAAGGTATGAATAATTTGATATAATAAAAAAACAGGAGAGGTGGCCGAGTGGTTTAAGGCGGCGGTCTTGAAAACCGCTGTAGGGTTAAACTCTACCGGGGGTTCGAATCCCTCCCTCTCCGTTAATCAGTTTCTGTGTTGTCCTTTTTTTCCTTTTCATTCTCCTTTTCTTTCTTTTTAAGAAGTTCTGACATTTCTTCAAGTTTTTTCATCACAATACAGTTTACAGTCCCCTCAGGATATGTTCCATCTGATTGAAGTTCTCCAGCTGGCATATCTGTAAGTATTTCAAGTCCTTCTTCTGCATAGTCAATTGCAAAAATATTAAACGCTCCATCTTTAATAGCCTTTTGAATATCTTCTTTCAGCATAAGATGCTTTACGTTTCTGCGGGGAATAATCACTCCATGTGTTCCATCAAATCCCCTGATTTTACAGAGTTCAAAAAATCCTTCAATTTTTTCATTTATTCCACCCACTGGTTGAACCTCTCCCTTCTGATCCATAGAGCCTGTAACAGCAATGCTCTGTTTGAGAGGAACTTCAGCAATACTGCTTAAAAGTGCATAAAGCTCAGCGCAGGTGGCGCTGTCTCCTTCAATCATTTCATACAGTTGTTCAAATGTGAGTGAAGCGCTCAGACTTATAGGTTTTTTTATTGCATATTTGCTCCATAGATAGCTTGAAAGAATCATAACTGCTTTTTCATGGATTCTTCCAGACATCTTTGTCTCTCTTTCAATGTTTACAATGCCAGCCTTGCCAAGATATGTTCTTGCAGTTATTCTTGAGGGCTTTCCGAAGCTGTAATCTCCAAGATCAATAACCGCAAGACCATTAATCTGCCCTACTTTCTTTCCAGAAGTTTCAACAATCAAAACATCCTCAAGAATTAGTTCCCTCAGTTTCTCTTCAATACTTGCTGATCTGTAAACCTTTTGCTCAAGTGCCTGCAGGACATGCTCAGCTTTAACAATGCTCTGTTTGTTCTTTTTTGCCCAGAAGTGAGCCTCTCTTATAAGATCCGCTATTATACTGAATCGGGTTGAGAGTTTTTCCTGATGTTCTGCAAGTCTTGAGCCGTATTCAACAATCTTTGCAACAGCAGAACGATGGAATGGAAGAAGTTCTTCCTCTTTCTGACACAGGGAGATAAACTGAGCGTATTTTCTTATATTTTCCTCGTTTCTTGGCATCCAGATGTCAAAATCTGCCTTGACCTTAAAAAGTTCTTTGTATTCATCATCATAGTTATAAAGAAGGTAATAAAGAAAGGGTGTCCCAGTAAGAATTACCTTGACATTTAATGGAATAGGCTCAGGTCTCAGTGTTGAGGTTGTTATAAGTCTATACTGTTCCCATACATCCTCTATGCGAATTTCCTTGCTTCTTAAAGCCCTTTTTAAGGCATCATAGGAAAAAAGATTCTTAAGTAGTGAAAGAGCATCCATTACAATATATCCACCATTAGCCTTATGAAGCGAACCAGGTTTAATCATTGTAAAATCAGTAATTGCCATTCCATATTGAATTTTGTACTCAATTCTTCCAAAAAGATTAAGATATGTTGGGTTTGGCTCATATATAACAGGAGCACCTTCTGTAGAAGAGTTGTCAACAAGCACATTTACACTGTATTTAGCAAATGGAATCTCCTTAGGAAGCTTCATAAAGGGAGGTAAAGGAGGTGAAACTTCTTCTGAGACTTTGAAATCCTGAATATTATTAAGTATGTCTTCCTTTACAGCACTGAGATACTCAACAACTTTATCATTGAAGAAATATTTATTCTTTAATTCTTCTATTGGTTGCTCAATTACATCAAGTGCAATCTGGCGTTCCAGTTTTGTAAGCATTTCTTTTACAATTTTTTCAGCTTCTTTAACAGCTCTCACAACATCATCAAGTTTGTCCTGAAGCATTTTCCCGATTTCATCAATTCTTTTTCTTGTATCAGTATCAAGAGAAAGAAACTCTTCTTCTGTGAGAGGTTCTCCGTCTCTTTTTACAGGAACTATTATTAAACCTGCAAGGGCTTTGCGAATTGCAAAACCTTTGGATCTTGCTTCTTCTTCAACTGATGAGAACCACTCTTTCTGTTTCTGCTGAAAGTCCTCAAGTATTTTGTTTCTCTGTTTATCATATTCTTTTGATTCAAATGCTTTCGGGATCTCAGTTCTCAATGTTAAAATAAGATTTTCCATATCTTTCTGAAACTCTTTTGCTTTGCCGGCTGGAAGATTTACAGCAATAGGAGTATCAGGATTTTTGAAGTTATAAAGATAGCACCAGTCAGGTGGAACCGGTTCTTTCTTTGCCTTTTGGGAAAGTAAGCTTCTTATTGCACGCATCTTACCTGTACCCTGAGCACCGAGAGCATATATATTGAAGCCTTTTGCAGGAAGATTTAATCCAAACTCAAGTGATGCGACCGCCCTGTCCTGACCTATAGTTCCTGTAAGAGGTGGCAGTTCAGTGGTAGTTTCAAAATCAAATATAGTTTCATCGCAGATTTTATAGACATCCTTACTGAGAAGTTTTTTTATCATTTTCTCCTCCGTTCAGGTTATTCTCATATTATACCACTTATTTTTGATTTTATTGGTAATTTTGGATATAATTATCTAAAAACTCAGGAGTTGGGCAGATGAAGGCATCTGAATTATGGAAGGAGATTTTAAATGATCCTAACAATAAAAGATATTTATTGAAGGAGATTGAAAGACTTGCAAGGCAAAATACAGAACCAGCAAAAATTCATTTTGGAACCTCTGGCTGGAGAGGAGAAATAGGCTCTGATTTTACAATGCAGAATGTAAGGATTCTTTCCAGAGCTATAGTTGAAGCAATTAAAAGTGAAGATAAAGCCTTGCTCAATGCGTTTGGTATTAACTCTTTCAATGAATTCAAGGAGCGAGGAGTTATTGTGGGGCATGACAATAGAATTCTTGGGGAGGAGTTTGCATATGAGGTTATGGGAGTTATGCAATCTGAAGGCATAAAATGTTACTATGCTGGTGAGGCTGCTTCTCCGGAGTTTTCTGCTGCTGTGGTTGAGCTTGAAGCAGCTGCTTCAGTGAATCTAACTCCAAGTCATAATCCTGCAAACTATGGAGGCTTTAAACTCAATCCATCAGATGGAGGCCCTGCTCCTGATGAGATTACAAAGCCGATAGAAGCACTTGCAAATGAAATAATGAAAGGAGCAAGCACAATAAAACCTTATAATCCTGATACTGTGCAAAAAATTGACATTACAAAGCTTTATATAAAATTCATTCAGGAAAGAGGGGTTTTAGATATTGAAAAGATAAGGAGGTTTCTTGAAGTCACATCTCCAGTAATAGCCATTGATCACATGCACGGTTCAACAAGAGGTCGCATTGCAAGAATTCTTTCTCTAAAACCAGGAACATTTATTTGTCTGAGGAAAGAAGATGACCCTCTTTTTGAAGGAGTTTCACCAGAACCAAGCGAAGATAATTTAAAACTTGCTTTATCTCATCTTAAAAAAGAGGCAATAGGTTTTGGTGCAATAATTGATCCTGATGGAGACAGGGTTAGATTTGCAGATATAAAGAGACAGATACCAATGAATTACTTTGGAGCAATGGCATTTCATTATCTTTACAACTATAAAGGATTCAGAGGAGTTGTTGTAAAAAATGCTGGAACAAGTAATTTTATAAATGCAATAGCTGCATCAGTGGGTACCGAGGTTATTGAAACCATGGTTGGATTTAAAAATTTCAGACCTTATCTTATGCCAAGTTCCTCAAAGAAAGCAGTTGTAGCTTTTGAAGAATCTGATGGTATAACAGTTCAGAACCATACCCTTGAAAAAGATGCAATTTTTGGAGTTCTGCTTGCTATTGAGATGATGGCTACTCTGAATAAAAATCTCAGTGATTATCTTGAGGAAATTGAAACCATTTATGGAAAGTATTTTTCAGATAAAACAGGAGTAGAACTGCCAAGGGAGAAATTTGGTCCACATATAAAAGAGAAAGTTTATGCCTTTGCAGAAAAATTTAAGAAAGCAGACATATTTGAAATAGGTAATATGGAAAAAACTGTGGAAAAAATCATAACTATTGATGGTGTTAAGATTATTTTTGAGGATAGTTCTTGGATAATGATTCGTCCTTCAGGAACAGAGCCTAAGATAAGAATTTATGTTGAGGGAAAGTCAGAGGAAGAAAGAGATACTTTACTTAAGGAGACAAAAAAGCTTGTTATAAAACTATGTCAGTGACAGAATATATTCCTCAAAAAGTTTCAGACTTTTTTCATGTTTTTCTGTAAAATTGTAATCCATATTTTCCTGCCAGTAATAGAGAATTTCATCTTCACTCATAAAATTATTCAGATAGTAATCTTTTACCATCTCATTAAAATATTTAGTGTAATTTTCTTTGGCATAAAGAAGCTTTTCCTTGAATTTAATATAGCTCTGATAGAGCTCTCCATCAGGCTTTTTAACATCCTTTCTTACAATCCATAAAGCAAAAACAAATGGTAACTCTGTATGCTGATACCATAAATTCGCAAGATCATAAACTTTTTTGTTGGTTATATTTTTCCTGTATCTTAGAGCGTCATCTCCTATAAGAAGGAATGAATCCCCTTTATATGGTGCATTAGATATATTATACTCGGGTTTTAATCCCATAAATTTTTCAAGAATCACTCTGAGCAAAAAATGAGAAGTAGCAGACTGATCAGTAATAAGAATTTTTTTTCCATCAATTGAACTTAAGTCATCGCTGCTAAAGAAAAGCACACTTCCCACATATTTTTTTGAACTTATGCAGATTCCATCAACATAATCATATAGTTCTTTATTTAATAAATACTCCACAGAGGAAGAAGGGCTTATATCAATTAAATCATTTCGCAGCGCCCAGTTAAGCTGAGACGGTACTCCTTTAACAAGATGAATATTACTCAGTAAACCTTCCTTTTCAAGTGCATAAAATATTGGATAGACATTTGCATACTGGATCCATCCTACTTTTAGTTTCATCCTTTAATAACCCCAAGAGGACGGAGTCTTACTACTTTTCTTGCAATTCCTGCGTTGTGAACAACATCAACAACATTTGAAACATCCTTGTATGCTTCTGGCATTTCTTCGGCTAAGGTTTCTCTTCCTGCTGCCCTAACAATTATTCCTCTATCAGCCATTTCCTGTTTTATGGAACGACCCTTTGCCTGTCTTATTGCCTGATGCCTGCTTAGAAGTCTACCTGCACCATGACATGTTGAACCGAAGGTTTCTTTCATAGCCTTTTCCTCACCCACAAGAACAAAGGAAACCCTTCCCATATCACCAGGGATGATAACAGGCTGTCCGATATTTCTGTAAAAATCAGGCAACTCAGGATGTCCTTTTGGAAATGCTCTTGTAGCACCTTTCCTGTGAACAATTAATCTCTGTTTTTTACCATTTATTAAATGAATTTCTTCTTTTGCAATATTATGAGCAACATCAAAAACTACTTTCATACCTAGGTCTCTTGGTGAAAGTTTAAAAAGCATTAAAAAAACTTCTCTTGTCCAGTGCGTAAGACACTGTCTGTTAGCCCATGCATAATTGGCAGCTCCCTTCATTGCTGAAAAATACTGCTGCCCTTCTTTACTTTTAAATGGTGCACAGGCAAGTTCCTTATCTGGTAGCTCAATTCCGTATTTTTTTGCTGCCTGGATCATTACCTTAATATAATCATCGCATATCTGATGCCCAAATCCCCGTGAACCGCTATGAATCATTACAGTAATCTGTCCTTTAAAAAGTCCCATTTTTTCAGCAATATCTGGCTCATATATTTCATCAACATACTGGACTTCAAGAAAATGATTACCTGATCCCAATGTTCCAAGCTGATCTCTGCCTCTTTCGTATGCTTTTTTACTTATGAGTTCCGGGTCTGCCCCATCAAGGCATCCATTTGATTCCATTGGTTGAAGATCTTCAGCTTCTCCGTATCCCATCTGAATAGCCCATATAGCACCTTTACGGACAACTTCCTCTGAATCCTTTGGTGTAAGTTTTATCTTTCCTGTTGAACCAACTCCTGAGGGAATGTGAGTATATAGCAAATCAACAAGCTCCCTTATTTTGGGTTCAACTTCTTCTTTTGTGAGATTACTTTTAAGAAGCCTTACTCCGCAGTTAATATCGTAACCGACACCTCCGGGGGAGATAACACCTTCCTCCACATCAAAGGCAGCCACACCTCCGATAGGAAAACCGTAGCCTGTATGAATATCTGGCATAGCAAGAGAATTTCCAACAATTCCAGGAAGCGTCGCTACATTTGCTACCTGACGGACTGAATCAATCTCAAGTTCCTGCTCAAGGGTTTCATCTACATATATAATGCCTTCAGTTCTCATCCCCTGCACAAAGCCCTTTGGGACTCTAATTCTGTATGGGTCTATTCTTTCAGTTCCTTCTATTTTTGGCATAATATACCTCCTTTGAGGCCGGCTTTAATTTTATTATAGCTTTAAATATCAAAAATTATCTCTGCAATCCAGAGATTGTTATCTTTTTTGAGAACAAGATTATGATAGGTGGCTGCTTTTACAAGAAGTCTTCTTTCATGTTTTTCAGGATTAAATTTTTCACCATAAATTTTTGCTTTTAGAGTTTTATTTTTGAGATAAAGCTCTATTCTGCTACCAACAAACCCGTAGGTATCAAAAATGAAGATTAATTCATTGAGAAAACTTACAAGAAGATCTTCATGGTTATCTTCGGAAATCTCGATTTCTTCACTTTCTGTTTCCTCTACCTGATCTAAATTTGTAATAAGACTATAAAGTGCAAGAGCAGCATTTATAAAACATTCTTCCCGAGTTGCTCCTTCTGCTCTTACTCCCACATCTCCTGCAACATCTATCACTTTGTAACTCATTGAATGCTCTTTAATGCATCTGTTATAAATTCTTTAATCTCTGAATTCTGCTCCCTATTCAGTGCCTCTAAGAGGGCTTCTTTACTTTCTGGGTCAGCTATTATTTCAAGAGCATAGGCTGCATCAGCACGAATATTTTTTTCTGGAGAACTGAGCAGTTCAATCAAAGCCGGAACTATAGATTTTAATATTTCAGGTTTTTTTTCTTTCAGTTCCTCAATTATTGCAAAAGCTCCAACTTTTACCCTGAGTCTTTCATCTTTTATCATTCTTGGAATCAAATAAAGCTCAGAAGGCTCATGCTCAAAGAAAGTAATAATATTTTCAAGATATCCTTTGTCAAGATACTCAAAGAGCATTTCATTAAAAGCTTCACCTTCCCAGTTTCCGTTATTCATGTTTTTATCCATACCAGTCCGGTTTTAAACGATCTTTTCCTCTTATAAACCTTTCTGCGCTCAGTGCTGCCACAGCACCTTGTGCACAGGCAACAACAACCTGTCTTATATGAGGACTTACCACATCACCTGCAGCGAAAACTCCAGGAATAGAAGTCTCCATAAATTCATCTACCACAATGTAACCTTTTTCATCAACTTTTAATGTTTCAGATAGAAAATCTGTAACTGGCTGAGAGCCTGCAATATAAACAAAAACACCTGAAACTTCAATATGTTTTTCAACTCCACCACTGTCTTTAACAACCACTCCTGTTACCCGTTCTTTGCCTGTAATTTCCTTTATTGAATGTTTTGTTAGTATTTCTATTTTCTTATTTGAGTAAACAGGGTATTCCTTTGATGCCTTAAGGCTACTTGAAGGAGTTATTATGTAGCATGTTTCAACAAATTCTGTTAAGTATAAAGCCTCTTTCAACGCCTCTTCACTGTTTCCCAGAACAGCAACCTTTTTGTCTCTGAAAAATGCTGCATCACATACAGCGCAGTAACTCACTCCTTTTCCGAGAAATTCACCCTCTCCTTTAATAGTTGGTTTTCTTCCCATTGCTCCAGTTGCTATAATTACAGCTTTACATTTATAACTGCTTTGCATTGTGATGATTTCTTTTGGTTCTGAAATTAAATTAACACTCACAACCTGTTCTTCTTTATATTCTGCGCCAAAGGATAAAGCCTGATTCCGAATTCTATCAAGAAGTTCCTTGCCTGAAAGAGGCTTTTCAATTCCTGGATAGTTTTCAATTAAAGAGGCATAAGCAAGTGCTCCTGCAGTTTTGGACTTATCAACTATCAGTGTTTTTAAATTCGCCCTTCCGCAGTAAATCCCTCCTGTAAGCCCTGCAGGTCCTCCACCGATTATTATTACATCATAAATTTCATCCATGATAGCGCCTCCATTTCATATAAGAAGAAATCTTATTTAATTCTCATCAAAGAACTTCAAAATTTTGTAATATGTATTTCTCTGAGCTGGACGGAATCCCGCACTTTTTATTGCCTGAATAATCTCTTCCATTGTCACTCTGTAGCTGACTCCTGCAGCCTTCACAACATTTTCTTCAAGCATTGTTGAGCCAAAATCATTTGCTCCAAAACGAAGCCCAACCTGAGCAATTTTAATTCCCTGAGTTACCCATGAAACTTGAATATTTTTGAAGTTATCAAGATAAATTCTGCTTAAAGCAAGAACCTTGAGATATTTTACTGCTCCTGCAGGCATAATTTCTGTATTCTCTCTTTTAAGCTCCGTATTATAAGGCTGGAAGCTCCAAGGGATAAAGGCAGTAAATCCTTTTGTTTCATCCTGAAGAGTTCTTAATGCGTGAAGATGTTCCAATATGTCCTCTTCGGTATCAATGCTACCAAACATCATTGTTGCGGATGTTTTCATACCAAGAAGATGTGCTTCCCTCATTACATTGAGCCATTCAGCAGATTTTATTTTATTTGGTGACTGAACATTTCTTACTCTGTCACTCAAGATTTCAGCTCCTCCTCCAGGGATTGAATCAAGACCTGCTTCCCTGAGTTTTTCAAGAATTTTTCTTACAGGCATTCCCTCCTTTTTACTCAAAAAAGCAATTTCAGGTGGTGAGAAACCATGAATGTGAATCTTGAAGTTTTCTTTTATAAATCTAAGCATTTTTATATAAAAATCCAGTCCAAGTTCTGGATTAACACCACCCTGAAGAAGTATTTGAGTTCCTCCTTTCTGAATTGTTTCCTCTATTTTCTGAGCCAGCACATTTTGTGATATTATATAGGCTTCAGGATGCTCTTTGGGTCTCCAAAATGCACAAAATTTGCATCTATTTATGCATATATTTGTATAGTTAATGTTTCTGTCAACAACAAATGTGACAATACCTTCAGGATGTTGCCTTTTCCTTATCTCATCTGCAAGACTGCCAAGCTCATAAAGGCTTGCCTCTTTGAGCATTTTCAGGGCATCTTTTTTGTTTATCCTTACCATATTTTTATCACATTATAGAAACTGTCTCTTTCAGCAGGGATTTTGCCTGTTTCTTTTATCATATAAATTATTTCATCGATTGATAATCCTTTTTTTGAGCGAGCACCGGCTGAGTGTGCAATTTTTTCCTCAATTACCGTTCCTTCAAGACAGTCAGCGCCAAAAAGCAGAGCAAGCTGACCGAGTTTTTCTCCAAGCATGATCCAGTAAGCCTTAATATGGGGGATGTTATCAAGAAAGAGTCTTGATATGGCAATTGTCTTTAAGTCATCTATTCCTGATGGATACGGAACCTTTATATCAGCATTTTCAGACTGATAACTGAGAGGAATAAATGCAAGAAATCCTCCTGTTTCATCCTGAAGTTCTCTGAGTTTTAGCAGGTGATCAACTCTGTCTTCATAGGATTCAATATGCCCATAAAGCATTGTTGCATTTGTTTTTATACCAAGTTTATGGGCTGTTTTTATAACTTCAAGCCATCTTTCGCCAGATATCTTTTCTGAGCAGATTATATTTCTAACATCAGGATTAAATATTTCTGCTCCTCCTCCTGGCATCAGGTCAAGTCCTGCATCTTTGAGTTTCAAAAGAGTCTGTTCAATGCCAAATCCTGAAAGTCTTGAGAAATAATCAATTTCAACCGCAGTAAAAGCTTTTATACCAATTTGAGGAAAAATTTTTTTAATTTCTTTAAGCATCTGAAGATAGTATTCAAAATTCCAGTCAGGATGAAGTCCTGACACAATGTGAACTTCAGATAAATAGCCAAGAGTTTGCTCTGCCTCCTTCAAATTTTTAATCACTTCTTCAATACTCATTTCATAGGCATCCTTATCACCCTTTGAGCGAGAGAAAGCACAGAAACGACAGCGATTAATACAGATGTTTGTTGGATTTATATGCCTGTTAAGAATAAAATAGACTCTATTTTGATTGATTTTTTTTGATACTTCATCAGCAAGCTCGCCAATTGAGTGAATATTATCATAGCTGAAAAGAAATAAAGCATCCTTTCTGTTAAGCCTTCCTCCATTAAGAATTTTTCTCTCTATCTCTGAAAACATAAGTTTATTATAGCATTGATTTAGCTAAAACTTCAGTTTTTGGGTGTCCTTGACATTTGAAAAATTTTTATGTATTATAGTTTTTAAAATAAATTTAAGGAGGCTTATCGTGGAAGCACCAACCTTTTTAGGAATGATAATCCCCTCTGTTCCCCCATATGTTAGTTATTCATGGTTAGCCATAGCATTTCTTATTTTTATTTCTTTAATTATCAGGGGAAGATTATCTTTGATTCCTTCTGGAATCCAGAACTTTATGGAAGTTATTATTGAATTTTTAATGTCACAGGCACGGGATGCGGTGGGATCTAAGTATGCAAGAACTTTTATTCCTCTTCTTGGAACCTTATTTCTTTACATTTTAACGTGCAATTTATTCGGTCTTGTTCCAGGCTTTGAATCTCCAACAGGAAATCTTAATACAAATGCAGCAATGGCTGTCCCTGTATTTTTTATTTATCAATTTTATGGATTTAAAGTTCATGGGATAAGATATCTTGAGCATTTTTTAGGTCCGATTAGAAGTGTTTACGCAATTCCTTTTATGGCTTTTATGTTTATTGTGGAGTGGATCAGCCATCTTGCAAGACCTGTTACACTTTCTGTCCGACTTTTTGGTAACATGATGAGCAAACATTTGTTATTGATGGTTTTAGGTGTTTTAACACCACTGCTTGTTCCAACACTTGTTTTGATTTTAGGCACAGCAGTTAGCTTTATTCAGGCGTATATTTTTATGATACTTACAGCAGCTTATATTGGTGGAGCAGTAGAAGAGCATCACTAAAATTCTAAAAAGAAAGGAGGTGTAAGAGAGGATGAAAAAATTTTTAGTATTTGTATTATTAATTGGGTTACTTCTTTCTGCTGGAGCAGTCTTTGCAGCAGAAGAAGCAGCTCCTGACGCAGCAAAATTGAATTATTATGGCTTTGCAAGTTTGGGTGCCCTTGTAGGAATTGGGCTTGCTGCAGGTGGAGGTGGAATCGGAATGGGTCATGGTTTAAGAGGAATAATGGAGGGTTCCGCAAGAAATCCCGGGGTTTCTGGTAAACTTCTAACCACATTCATCATCGGTTTGGCATTGATTGAAACATTGGTTATTTATACCCTTGTTATTGTTCTTATAACTTACTATGCAAATCCTTTTGTAAAGTAATTTTTCTTTTCAGGGGAAAAGGGGGCTTTTGTTGCCCCCTTTTTTTCATTAAGAGTGTTTGAATTATCAGTTATAAAGATTCATAGCTTTCTGTACACCTTTATCAATTATGACAACTATGGAGTTTGCAGCATCAATAATTTTTTCTTTAATAACAGTTTTTTGATCCTCTGTAAAGGGACTCAGAACATAATCACTTGCATCCTGTATGGGATCTTTACCGATACCGATTTTTACTCTTATAAAATTTTTAGTCCCGATGTTGTCAATGATTGATTGAACACCTTTGTGTCCGGCTGAGGAACCATTTATTTTTATCTTTATTTTCTCTAATGGAAGATCAAGATCGTCATGAACAACAATTAATGAATTTGGTAAAGCATTAAAAGTTTCTTTATTTATCAACTTTTTAACAGCTATACCGCTTAAATTCATATATGTAGTTGGTTTTATTATGATAACATCTTTATTTTCTATTTTGCCCTCAGCAATATAATAATCTTGTTGTTTTTTAAATTTCAGTCCGTATTTTTTTGCGAGTTCATCAACAACCATAAACCCAATATTGTGCCTTGTTTTTGTATATTTTCTACCCGGATTTCCGAGCCCTACAATAACAATCATTAATATGTTTACTTTTCTTCCTCTTCTTCAGCTTTCTTGCCTTTCTTTATAACCTCTGGTTCAGGAGCTTCTTCCGGAACTGGTGTTATCTCTACTGCCTCTGCTTCAACTGTAACAGTTGCAATAACTTCATCAAGATCTGAAATTACTCTTATCCCCTCTTCAAAATTAATATCCCTTACATGTATTGAATCTCCGATTTCAAGCCCGGAAACATCAACCTCTATATGACCTGGTATTTTTTCAGGAATTGCCTCAATCTCTATTTCTGAAATTCCCTGCTGTAGCACTCCTTTATCCTGCTTGACACCGATAGGTTCACCAACAAGAACAACTGGAACACTTACTCTTATCTGCTCGGTTGCGCTTACTTCCATAAAATCAATATGCAAAAGTTTTCCACTGACGGGGTCAACCTGATAATCCTGAAGTATTGCTTGTTTTTCTTCTCCGTTTAATTTAATGGTAACAAACAATTTTTCCCTTGTAGCAATGTTTATGAATGGAAGAACATCTTTTGCTGAAACCTGAATTGGTTCGGATTTGCCATCCTTATATATAACACAGGGGATAATTCCTTGAGTTCTTAACTGTCTTGCAATTCTCTTGCCTGTTTTTTCTCTTCTCTGAACATTTAATACAAATTTTTCCATAAAGACATCCTCCTTCTTAAACAAATAATGAACTTATTGAAGTTTCTTCATGAATTCTTTTTATTGCCTCACCTAAAAGATGGGCAACTGTAAGAATTTTTATCTTAGGATACAGTTTCTTTTTGTCTTCAGCAGGAATCGTATCAGTGACTATTAATTCTTCTATAAATGAATTAGTGAGCCTGTCAATTGCCGGACCTGATAGTACTGGATGGGTACATGCAGCAAAGACTCTTCTTGCTCCATTTTCTTTTAAAGCTTGAGCAGCCTGAACAACTGTACCTGCTGTGTCAATCATGTCATCAATTATTAAGGCATCTTTGCCTTTTACATCTCCGATAACATGCATAACCTTTGATACATTTGGAGCATCGCGTCTTTTGTCTATTATTGCAAGGGCTGCATTTATTTTTTTTGCAAAAGCCCTTGCTCTTTCTACTCCACCTGCATCAGGGGAGACTACAATTATACTGTCAAGTAGATTGTTATTCTTCAGATACTCAAGAATCACAGGAGTGGCATAAAGATGATCAACAGGAATATCAAAAAATCCCTGAATTTGCCCTGCATGTAAATCTATTGCTAAAACCCTATTAGCTCCTGCAACTGTAATTAAATTTGCCACTAACTTTGCTGAAATAGGAACACGAGGCTGAGCTTTTCTGTCCTGCCTTGCATATCCATAATATGGTATCACAGCAGTAATCCTTCTTGCGGAAGCTCTTTTTAATGCATCAATAATTAAAAGAAGCTCCATAATATTATGATTCACAGGTGTGCATGTTGATTGAATAACAAAAGCATCAGAACCTCTAACA
>CAZDXM010000118.1:0-8412 GCA_964509535.1 uncultured Thermodesulfovibrio sp.
CTGTAATAATATCACCGAACATATTGTCAGTGACTATAACATCAAACCATTCTGGATTTTTTACAAACCACATTGTAGTGGCATCCACATGGGCATAATCCGTTGTTATATCAGGATATTCTTTGGCTACTTCATAAAAGGTTCTTTCCCATAAGTCAAAGGCAAAAGTTAAAACATTTGTTTTTCCGCATAGGGTAAGCTTTTTCCTTTTGTTTCTTTTTTTGCAGTATTCAAAGGCATATCTTATGCACCTTTCAACGCCTTTGCGGGTGTTAATTGATACCTGAATTGCCACTTCATCGGGTGTTCCCTTTTTAAGAAATCCTCCAGAGCCTGTATAAAGTCCCTCTGTGTTTTCTCTTACAACAACAAAATCTATGTCTTCAGGTTTTTTATCCTTTAGAGGACAGTCAACCCCGGGATAGAGTTTTACAGGACGTAAGTTTACATACTGGTCAAGTTCAAATCTGAGTCTTAAAAGAATTCCCTTTTCAAGAATTCCGGGTTTAACATCAGGATGTCCTATTGCACCAAGATATATGGAATTAAATTTTTTTAATTCTTCAATTGCGCTGTCAGGAAGAATTTCTCCTGTCCGTAAATATCTCTCTCCGCCAAAATCATAATATGTATAGTCAAGTTTAAACCCCAGCCTTTTGCTTACTGCATCAAGAACTTTAACTCCTTCTCTTATGACTTCAGGTCCTGTTCCATCTCCAGGAATTACAGCAATTTTGTATGTCTTCATCTTATAGCCTCCATTTTCTTTTTTGTCCATTCAATAAGTCCCCCAGCCTTAATTAATTCCTGCATAAAGGAAGGAATAGGTTTTGTTGAGTATTTTTTTGATTTTGTTAAATTAAATATTTCCCCTGAGTCCATATCAATCTCTATTGCATCTCCCTCATCAGCTTCATCAATTAGCTCAGGAACCTCAAAAATTGGAAGTCCAATATTGAAGGCATTCCTGAAAAATATTCTTGCAAAGCTTTTTGCAATAACTGCCTGTATGCCTGCTGCTTTGATTGCAATTGGTGCGTGTTCTCTTGATGAACCACATCCAAAGTTTTTCCCTGCAATTATAATATCTCCCTCTTTAACCTTTGTTGGGAAATCCTTATCAGCATCTTCCATAACATGTTTTGCAAGCTCTTTAGGGTCAGAAGTATTTAGATATCTGGCAGGAATGATAGCGTCTGTGTCAATGTTGTCAGCAAATTTCCACACTTTCCCTCTTATTTTCATAAAATTCTCCTTTCCGAGTAAACAATTTATAATTTTAATTCATAAATTAAATAGTAATCAACCTTAAAAGAATGCATTTTCAATATGTTCAACTTTACTGCCTCTAATGGCAATTACATCAAACCTGACAGGTAGCTCTTTTCCAACTCTGCATAGGTAATAAAGTGCTAATTTTTTCAGTTTTTGCTGTTTTTTGTAGTTAACTGCAAGTTCTGGTTCTCCATATTTGTCTGATATTCTTCTTTTGACCTCAACAATTACAATAAAATTTCCGTCCTTAGCAATTATATCTATCTCTCCAGCAGGGGTACGGAAGTTTTTCTCAAGAATTTTATATCCCTTCTTTAAAAGATATTCAACTGCTAACTGCTCACCTTCTTTGCCAGAATTCAGTCTTCCCATTCTCTTACATCAAGGGATTCACCGGCTATTCTGTAAAAAAGCGATGGAATTTCCTCTATTTCTGAGATTTCCTTCTGACATAAAATTTTTAAGAGTTCTCTTATTGATGCAAAGTCTTCCCACATTCCCTGTAGATTTTTACTTACCTTTGAGTAAAGCTCCTCTCCTTTTTCATCCCAGTCAATTAGTAAAATGACTTTATCAAAACGATTGGCTATTGTTTCTGTAAACTCATATATTGATTTTCCACTGTGAAGCGTGATGATTTCTCCGTCAAATCCAATTTCTCTGAGAGCTTTTTTATCTCTTTTGCCTTCTACTATGATGGGAATTAGCTTGTTTATTTCATAAAGATAGTGTAAAACCTCCTTTATTTTTTCAGCTCTTTCAAACTGTATTGTATTTTCCTTTTTTTTGCTATTCTGTGACATATAAGAATTTTTCTTTAAACTCTTCCTCACTCATTTTTACAACTGAGGCTAAAGCCTTGAGTTTTTCGCCCTCAAAGTCTTCCCTTTCAAGCCTTATCATGTATTTTCTTCCCACTTCATAGTTTTCTGAGGTAATATCAACCTTTCTTATTTTTACCTTACCTGTTCTGTAATCCATAAGCTCCACGAATGGAATAGGTCTTAGATGTCCTTCCTCAAAAGTTATCATAGCACCTGTGCCACCTCTTAATAGATAACGGACTGCTCCATATCCAAGATTTCTTGTATATTCAATATCATAGGGAATAGGGTCTGCAGACCTCAGTTCATAGCCTATATTTTTATCAACAATTGTTATTTTTATTCCCATCTCTTCAAGAGATTTTTTTACAAAGTTTTTCATTATTCTTCCGAGCTGAATCTCACTGAGTCTGACTCTTCCTGTTTCATCCTTTTCAAGCTGTTCATAATGACTTAGCTCTTCAGGATCAAATTTTTCAGAAACCCCTTCAGCAAGAATGGCAACTCCGTGGTCTCTTCCCATGCTTAATCTTTTAATAATAGCACCTGCAAGAATATCAGCCACTTTTTTAAATGAAATCTTTTCTTCAGAAAATTCCTCAGGAATTATTGTTAATGTTGCTCCTGCAGCCTTTCCAACTCCTAAAGCAAGATGTCCTGTATATCTTCCCATTATTGTAAGAAAATACCATCTTGCAGAAACTCTTGCATCTTCCATTATGTTTTTTACAAGCTCAACCCCCCAGTGCCTTGCTGTTTCATATCCAAAAGTAGAGGCACCACCAGGAAGGGGAAGATCATTATCTATTGTTTTTGGGACATGAACAACATTTATATCACCTCTTGCTTCTCTTTCTATCCAGTTAGCCATAAAAAGCGTTCCATCTCCACCAATTGTAATGAGATATTTTATTCCGAGATTTTTCAGTGTTTCCATCAGGATAGGAAATCTCTCCTTTACTCTTTCTGCATGTTCCCGGGATGTTCTTAGTATAGAACCTCCCTTTGTATGTATTCTTGATACATCATCAACAGTAAGAGGCATGGCACAATTAAGATTTCCATCAAAAAGAGGCTTAAATCCGCCTTTTATTCCAACAACTTTTTTACCCTGATTTACTGCTTCAATTGTTGCAGCACTTATTGTGCCATTTATTCCAGGAGCAGGACCTCCGCCCACAATAATCCCAACTGTTTCCATAAAAACCTCCTATGTCTCAATCTTTACAGGCACTTTTACAACTTTCACAGTTCTGTTAACAATATCTTTTGTGTTAAAAACCCTTAACTTCCCAAACAATAATTCAAATTTATCTTCAAGCTCTTTCATAATAGGTTCTTTAATCTCTTTTGGAAGACTCCACCACTCCTTTTTAAAGGGACCAAATCCTTTTTTGCGGGTGCTATAAATGAACTGTTCTTCAGTCTGTCCTTCTTTTTTTTCTGTTGCAAACTGTGTTTTAAGAAAATCATAAATCATTTTTCTGAAATCTTCGGGCAGATGTTTGCTGTCATAGATCATATTCTGAAATCCTGTTGCAAGATGTATTTCTGATGTTCCTGTTTCAGGGAATCTATCAAAAGCTTCCTCTGGCAGTGTGCTTGCACCATGCTGAACGCAACCACTTAAACCATATTCTTTTCTTACAAGGTCTGAAAGAATTCTTAAAGTTTCAAAATCAATTTTAACCTGTGCAATACTTCCATCGGGAAGAACAACACCGCCATGTTTTGTCCCTGTTTGCACGCTTAGTTTGCTTAATCCTTTTTTCCCTTTATATACATCTTTTAATCCGTCAAGATAGGCTCTTGCTTCTTCAGGAGTAGAGTTTTTACCACCTATCTCTCCTATTTCTCCACCAATTGATACAGTAATACTTTCAGGTTCAAGGCTTCTTACATGTTCGGCTAATCTTGCAGTGTTTTCAAAATTTGGTCTTTGCTGTTCATAAATTGTCTCTTTGCTTAAGTCAACCAGAGTGGATGTGTCAATATCTATATTGTAAAACTCTGCTTCAATTGCTTCTTTTATTAAACCTTTAACATAGTTTGTTTCAGTTTCAGGGTCCTTTTCAAAATACCTTCTTACAATCTGAAAATGGTCTCCTTGAATAAACACAGGACCTATAAAACCTTCCTTGACCGCAGCAGCTAAAACGCAGGCTGAGTATTCAAGGGGTCTTTGTTTTGTATATCCGATTTCAGACCGGGCAATTTCAAATATAAAGGCACCGACATTTTTCTCCTTTGCCTTTCTAAAAACTGCTCTTGCAACATCATAAGTCAATCCTCTTATATTTATAGCAGGAACAGTAAATCCGGGAAATGCTCTGCCCATCTCCTCATATAATCCCTGAATTGAGGAGGGAATAGCACCCATTTCTTTTGCAATTTCTTTAATAATTAAAAATTTTTTGACTCTGATTTCGTCTTTTTCTTCAAAAACCGCATCAAATATTAGGTCATCAATGGCAATTTTTACTGCTTCTTTATTTTTTACAATAACTTTGCCATTACTGAGTTCTACAACTTCTGTAAATTTTTCAAACCCCATATCACACCTCAAGAAAAATTTTTATATTATACTCAATTTGCTTAACATAAAATCCACTATTCAGTCACTTAAATTGACAAATAAATAATTTTTTGTTTAGAATTATTTTAAATGAGACCTAAAATGAAATGGACACCTCAAAGACTTGCTATTCTGAAATATCTTGAAGGAAATAAAGAACATCCATCAGCAGAGGAAATATATGCTGCTTTGTCTAAAGATTTTCCTACAATGTCTGTGGCAACTGTTTACAATGTTCTGGAATTCCTTAAAAAAACAGGCAAACTTAAGGAGATTTATATTGATCCTGAAAGAAGGAGATTTGATCCAGATTTGACAGAGCATCATCACGCAATATGCATAAAATGTAAAAAAGTTTTTGATATTTATAAAAAGGTCAAGCTTCCTGATTTGAAAGAATATCTTCCTGATTTTCAAATTTTTGATATTTCGCTTCAAGTTCAAGTTTTATGTCCGAAATGTAAGAAAGAAAAAGATTTAAAACTTGGACATAAAAAATATCAATGCAGTATATGTGGCTCAATAAGAACAGCCAAACATAAACCTCAGAGATGTACTGCCTGTGGAAGCAGAGGAAATTTAAAGGAATATAGACCTCAAAATCAATAAATCAAATCATTTAAAATGGAGGTGACTCATGATAAGCAATGAGCTTATGGAAAAACTGCAAAAAGCAGTTGCAAGAGAGCTTCAGGTAAGTATCCAGTATATGTGGCAGCATGTTCTGGTAAAGGGTATTAAAGCTGAACCTGTTGGTGCACTTTTAAAACAGTTTGCAATTAATGAAATGCTTCATGCAGAAAAGATTGCAGAAAGAATATCTTTTTATGGAGGGACTCCTACAACTCAACCTGACCCAATTACAATTGGCAAAAACTTGACGGAAATGCTTCAGCTTGACAAAAAAGCTGAAGAAGAAGCCGTAACCCTTTACAAGGAAATAATAAAGCTTGCTGAAAAAGAAGAAGATTATGTAACAAGAAAACTCTTTGAACAAATCCTTGAAGAAGAAGAAATTCATCTTGACAAGTTCAGTTCCTTACTTGAGGAGTAATTATGAAGCCTGTGGAACTTAAAAATGGAATCTATTGGGTTGGTGCTGTTGACTGGGCAGTAAGGGATTTTCACGGCTATGAGACTCCTCGTGGAACAAGCTATAACAACTATTTAATTAATGATGAAGAGCCAACACTTCTTGATGCAGTTCATCATGATTTTGTAGATGTATCAATTGAAAATATTTCAAGAATTATTGATCCCCAAAAAATCAAACACATTGTAATAAATCACATTGAAAATGATCATGCAAGCGGATTTGCAAGAATTTTAGACATTGTTCCATCTGCAAATATTTACCTAACAGAGAGAGGTAAAAAGGGGCTTGAAAGATTCCTTGACCTTTCAAAATATAAAGTCAGTGTTGTCAAATCAGGAGATACCCTTAAAATTGGAAAGAGAACTCTCCAATTTATTGAAACCCCAATGATGCACTGGCCAGATTCAATGTTTACCTATATTAAAGAAGAAAAAATTCTTATAAGTCAGGATGCTTTCGGTCAACACTTAGCAACTGTTGAAAGATTTGATGATGAGTTTGTCCAAAATCGTTCAATGGAAGAGCTTGAAGATGCGGTTATTGACTATTATGCCAATATTCTTATGCCTTACGGAAATGTTATTAAAGCAAAGATTGAAGAGATTAAAAAGCTCGGGATTGAAATTGAAATGATAGCTCCTGACCACGGAGTTATATGGCGTTCTCATATAGATAAGGTTTTATCTCTTTATTCTGATATGGTTGATGCAAAGGCTAAGCTTGATGCAGTAATCGTTTACGATACTATGTGGCACAGCACAGAACAAATGGTTTTTCCAATTGCAAAGGGACTTGAAAATCAAGGAATACCAGTTAAAATAATCAAGTTAAGGGCGACTCCAAAATCTGTAGCAATAAAAGAATTATGGAAGTCAAGGGGAGTTATTGTTGGCTCTCCAACACTTAACAATGGTATTTTCCCATCAGTAGCAGAGTTTCTCACATATTTAAAAGGACTTAGACCTAAAAACAGACTTTTTGCTGCCTTTGGTAGTTACGGCTGGTCTGGTGAAGCAGTAAAGGATATGTATGAAATAGCTAAATCTATGAAACTTGAAGTCTTTGAGCCTGGTATAAGGGTTCTATATAAACCTTCTGAGGAGGACTTAAATAAATGCTATGAATTTGGTATAGCCTTTGGAAAGGCTTTAAAAGAATATCATGCAAAGACTTAAAAGGAGGAACAATTATGGAAAAAACACTTAAAAATTTAATGGAAGCCTTTGCAGGCGAGTCTCAGGCAAACAGAAAGTATCTTGCCTTTGCAAAAAAAGCAGAGGAAGAAGGTTATCCTGCAGTTGCAAAACTTTTCAAAGCAGCTGCTGAGGCAGAAACTGTTCATGCAATGAATCATTTAAAGGCAGCAAATGGAATAAAAAGCACAAAAGAGAATCTTGAAGCAGCAATTGGTGGAGAAACCTATGAATTTGAAAGCATGTATCCACCAATGCTCAAAGACGCTGAGGCAGAAGGAGCTACACAGGCTAAAAGAAGCTTTTATTATGCCAATGAAGTTGAAAAAGTTCACGCTGAATTATTCAAAAAAGCCCTTGAAAATCTTGATAAAAAATTAGATGCTGATTATTATGTATGTCAGGTTTGCGGTCATACAGTAGAAGGAGAGCCTCCAGATAAGTGTCCTGTTTGTGGTTCTCCAAAGAAAATGTATAAAAAGATTGATTAAATAAATAGCCCTTCCATATGGAAGGGCTTCCCTTTAAATTATGAAAATTCTTGCCCTATTAGGTTCACCAAGAAAAGGAAACTCAGAAATTCTTCTCAATAAAGCAATTGAGCTTTGTCAAAGAGAAAATCATGAAATCCATTTAATCAAAGCATTTGAATTAAATATTTCAGATTGCACAGCCTGTGATGGATGTGAAGATACTGGGCAATGCATTATTTCTGATGACATGGATGTTGTTTATCCTCTATTAAAGCAGGCACACAGAATTATAATTGCCTCTCCCATATTCTTTTTTGGAATTCCAGGTCAGTTAAAACTTCTCATTGATAGATGCCAGTGCTTCTGGTATGAAAAATATATTTTAAAAAAACCTATTCCAGAGGAAGAATTTAAAAGAAAAGCATTGATTATGCTGGTAGGCGGAATGAAAAAAGGACATATTGGCGTTACATGTTCAGAAGCAACTTTAAAAGCCTTTTTAAGAACAATCAATGTTAATGAACACAACACCATTTCCTACTTAGGATACGATGAGCCAGGTTCTATTTTAAAAAATCCTGATGTAATAAAAGATTTAGAATTTTCAGTAACCCAATTATTGAAAAATGATTGAATATGTTCAGTTTTTTCCGACATTAAGATGCAATAAAAATTGTGAATTCTGCTTTAACAGAGGAAAGGGTTTACAAGATTTCATTAAAAAGGATTTCCCTGCTGACAAGATAGAAGATTTTGTAACCCTGTTAAAAGAAAACAAAATATCAAGCCTTGACATACTTGGTGGAGAACCCTTTCTATATGATGCCCTTTTTAGACTTGTTAAATTTGCCATTGAAAGAGATATAGAAGTAAACATCAGCACAAATGGAACCATTTTAGAAAAAATTGAAAAACTCATAGGACTTTGCAAAAACCCAAAACTTCATATTGGTATATCAATAAATGATGATGTAAA
>CAZDXM010000119.1:0-2185 GCA_964509535.1 uncultured Thermodesulfovibrio sp.
ATTTAAAATAGTTTCTTCTCCTCTTTGAACAGCAATTACTGTAACTTTTGCTTTATGCCTTAAATCAAGAGATTTTAAAGAATGTCCAATGAGCCATGAATCTTTTTCTATTGAGAAGCTATCCATTTCCAATCCTTCAAAGATTACGCATTCAATACCAGCTCTTGTTTTTGCTGTTTCAGGCATCCTTAGAATTTCATATCCTTCTTCTCTAATCTGTTCTATCATCTGAAGAATTTTATTTCTTGGTGTTCCAAAGTGATGAAGAACCCTTGCAAATATTTCCAGTGAGGTTTCAAACTCTTCAGGTATTACTTCGTTTGCACCTAATTTTTTAAGTTCTTCAATTTCAGAAACAAAACGAGTTCTTACTATGATATGAATTTTGGGATTCCCTGCCTTTGCAAGCTGAACTATCTTTCTTGTTGCCATGGGATCAGAAATTGCTATAACAAGAACCTTTGCCCTATGCAAACCGAGTTTGTGAAGTATTTCTGAACTTGTTCCATCTCCATAGTATATAGGCTCACCCTTCCTTTTCATTTTTCTTACAGTGTCTGGATTGAGTTCAAGTACTACATAGGGGATATTGCTTTCTTTAAGAACTCTTGCAAGGTTTCTACCATTCAAACCAAATCCGACAATTATTACATGGTTTGATTTTTTTACAATTATGTTTGACTCTTTTATTTTTCTTGCCCTCTCAAGGGTTTTAAAAGGCTTTATCTTTATCAAATTTTCAATAACAGAGGGAGAGTTATTAATTATTAAAGGTGTAATTAACATGGTTATAACAGATGCTGAAATAAAGCTTTGATATGCATTCTCATCTAAAAGACCTGTAGATTTTCCAGCAAATGCAAGCACAAATGAAAACTCGCCAATCTGAGAAAGTGCCAGAGCAGATCTGAGAGAAATTTTTAAAGAATGTGTAAAAAAATACACGATGAGGATAATTATTAAGGTCTTTAAAAGGAGTATATTTCCAACAATAGCTGCTTCTTCTGTTAAGTGATTTTTTATATAATCAAGATTTAAGAGCATCCCTACAGAGATAAAAAATATTCCGGAGAAAGTTTCTTTAAATGGCAGGATATCTGCTACAGCCTGGGCTGAATACTCTGATTCGGAAATAACCACTCCTGCTAAAAAGGCACCAAGTGCAAGGGAAAGTCCTAATTTTGATGTAAAAAAGGCTATTCCAATACAGATAGAAATAATAGTGATTATGAAAAGTTCTCTGCTTCTTATCTTTACAACTTCATGAAGAAGATAAGGTACTGCAATTCTTGAAAAAATGAATACAACAGAAAGAATTAAAAAGGCTTTAACAATAACAGTAAAAAAGTTATAGTAACTGCTTTCCTGCCCTGAAAGCAGATGTGTGAAAAGCATTAAAGGGACAACACAGAGGTCCTGAAAAAGTAGAATTCCAAGACATATTTTGCCATAAGGAGTGTTTAGTTCACCCCTGTCAGTTAGAAGTTTCATAACAATCGCGGTGCTACTTAAAGCAACTATAAATCCATAAAAGATTGTTGTATTGAAAGAAACTGAGAGGGCAAATTTACTGAGCAATGCAATCACAATTATGGTAATAATTACCTGAAGACCACCAAAAAGAAAAACTTCCTTTTTCAGAGACATCAATCTCGGAATTGAAAACTCCACACCTATTGTAAACATCAGTAGAATTACTCCTATTTCAGCAATCAATTCAACTTTATGCGGGTCACTTATGAGTGCCATTCCGTAAGGACCTATGATTGTTCCAGCTATTAAAAATCCTACAATCGGTGGAATTTTGAGTTTTCCAAGAATATAGATAATAAGCCCTGATACTCCAAAAATTATAAGTATTGCTTTAAGAAATTCATATATCATTTATATATTATGGCTCAACCTGCAAAAATGTTCAATGTTATAATAAAAATGTGAAGGGTAGAGCAGTTTATATAAAAACATTTGGTTGCCAGATGAACGAGCATGACTCTGAAAGAATGCTTGGTATTCTTGGATCTCATGGATTCATTGAGGTTGATGATCCAAAATATGCGGATATTATTATTTTTAATACCTGTGCAATCAGAGAAAAAGCAGAACAGAAGTTTCTGAGCAGTCTTGGAAGGGTAAAACATCTAAAAATGAAAAAACAGGATTTAAAAATAATAATAGCAGGATGTTC
>CAZDXM010000120.1:0-2342 GCA_964509535.1 uncultured Thermodesulfovibrio sp.
AGAAATATTTTTGACAGAAAAAAGGAGTTTTTAAAAATCCGTAAAGACTTTTATGATTATATAATTTCTATTCCTGCTTCCACAGAAAATCTACCACCTAAAATAGAAGACACTTACTATGTAACAAAAAATCAGCTTGAAGACTATTACGATATGGAAACAGGTTATAAAACGAAATCAGAACTCCTTCTATGGTAGCTATTAACTCCCTCACAGGCACCCTTATCTGGTATTACTACATCTGTCATCGGGAGGTTTGGCTTATGTCCAGACAACTTACTCCGTGGCAGGAAAATCCCTTTATTGAGATTGGCAGACTTATTTCCGAAGAATCCTATAAAAGGGAAAGAAAAGAAATACATATTGAAAACATTGTCATTGATTTGCTAAAAACAGAAGGAGAAAACATTGTAATTGGGGAGGTTAAGAAAAGTTCTCGCTTTGAAAAAAGTGCAACAATGCAACTTGCTTACTACCTCTTTAGATTAAAACAACTTGGTATCCATGCCACTGGGAAGCTTCTTTTCCCAAAGGAAAAGAAGAAAATCATTGTAGAACTAACAAAAGAAATTGAAGAGGAACTGATTTCTACGCAAAAGGAGATAAGGTCAATAATACAGATGGAAATTCCACCACCAGCCCATAAAACAAAATTTTGCTCAAAATGTGGCTATCAGGAGTTTTGCTGGTCATGAAACACACTATCTACATATTTTCTGATGGAGAAATTAAAAGAAAGGGAAACACCCTTTATTTTGAATCTGAGTCAGGGAAAAAATATATACCTGTAGAAAACACCTCTGAACTATTTATCTTTGGTGAGGTAACAATTAACAAGCGACTTCTTGAATTTCTTACAGAAACAGAAATAATCATGCATTTCTTTAACTACTATGGCTACTACATTGGTTCATTCTATCCCAGAGAACATCTAAATTCTGGCTATATGATTCTAAAACAGGCAGAACACTATCTTGAAATTGATAAAAGACTAACACTTGCAAAAAAGTTTGTTTTAGGAGCAGTGGAGAACATCAAAAAAGTCCTCAACTACTACTTCATTCGGGGGAAACCTCTCAATGAAACAATTGAAAAGATAACTGAAATATCAAAATCTATTGAAAAATGTGAAGATGTAGATGCACTGATGGCAATTGAAGGCAACATTAGAGAGCAATACTACAATGCCTTCGATCAAATTCTTGATAATGAACATTTTATTTTTGAAGCACGCTCAAAGCGTCCTCCAAAAAACAGGTTAAATGCTCTTATAAGCTTTACAAACTCCCTTATCTACACAATCTGTTTAAGCGAGATATATCATACCCATCTTGACCCACGCATTGGATTTCTTCATGCAACTAACATGAGAAGATTTACCCTTAATCTTGATTTGGCAGAAATATTTAAACCTATAATTGCAGATAGAGTAACCTTTGGACTTGTCAATAAAGGAATTATAAAAAAGGAGCATTTTGAACAAAAGCTTGATGGTATAGTATTAAATGAAAAGGGCAGACAGATTGTAATAGGGCATATGGACGAAAGACTTCGTGACACTATTCAACATAAAAAGCTTGGTAGGCATGTCTCTTACAGACAATTAATAAGACTTGAACTTTATAAAATTCAAAAGCACCTGATTGGAGAAGAAGAATACAAACCCTTTGTAATGTGGTGGTAGATGAAAGTAATTCTTGTGTATGACATAAATGAAAAAAGAGTTGCTAAAATTTTAAAGACCTGCAGAAAATATCTTTATTGGGTTCAAAACTCTGTATTTGAAGGTGAAATCTCACCTGCAAAACTTGAAAAACTTAAAACAGAACTAAAACGAATAATCAATCCAGAGGAAGATTCAATCATAATTTACACATTCAGAAGTGAGTGGTATACAAAAAGAGAAATAATAGGAATTCAAAAAGGCGGTGAAGAAATTTTTTTATAATATTTGGATTCAGTTTAATTTTTCGTCTATATCTAATAATGTAAAAAAAGCCATACATAGACGAAAAATTTTTTGTTGAAAAATCAGAGAATTTTTGCTAAACTTATAAAAATTTATCTGCTCATTGAAAAGTCTGTATGTTTGATTTTATTATATAAAAATGGGGGGTTGCGAGCCTACCTACGAGGAATTGAAACACTAAAAGGTCAAATACAACTGCCGCAGGATTAGAGGTTGCGAGCCACCTACGAGGAATTGAAACTCGTGGCGGGTTCTGGAAAGCATTGCAGTTCTGGCTGTTGCGAGCCTACCTACGAGGAATTGAAACTTGAAAAGACTTTCAAGTCCTTTTTCCCTGCACTGTGTTGCGAGCCTACCTACGAGGAATTGAAAC
>CAZDXM010000121.1:0-14892 GCA_964509535.1 uncultured Thermodesulfovibrio sp.
GTCATAAAGCTATCTATTGTTCTAACCTGGAAATCAGAATAATTACTTAAAATTTCATCAATGATTTTACCTGCAAGCTCTGAAGCATCATCCTGAGAAAGATGGAGATTGTCACAGAAGCTCCTCAGAGATTCATCCTTAAAATAGAGACATTTCAGTAACTCAAGAATTCTATTTTTCATCTCATAGGCTGCATTATTTGAAAAGGTTATGGCTAAAATGTTTCTCAGGTTATTTGAAGGAATTTTTTTTGAAAGTAAAAAGTAAACAAATCTTTCTGTTAAAGCATGGGTTTTACCCGAACCTGCAGAAGCCTTTAAAATTGTGTAGTGAGGGAATTGTATCTCATCAGATACCACCATTAATTTAGTTTAATATATTAAACTAAATCTGACAACTTAAACATCTTCTGGAAGATACATTGTCTGTAATATTAAATCCCACATAAATTTCACTTTTGCATCTATACCATATGAATACCAACATGACAGTTGTGACAAGGTGCAACTACTATCTTTGCTCCAGTAGCTATTATCTGCTCAGCCTTTATCTTATTACTTTCAACCCTTACACGTTTCCATGGAGGTCCTGCAGCAATCACACCTCCTCCTGCATTACAGCAAAAGTTGTGTTCTTTATTCGGATGCATTTCTACAAAGTTTTCACACATTTCATTAATAAGATATCTTAATTTTTCATGAGCACTTTATCCTCAAGCCCGGGCCTATTCATTGCTTTTTATCTGTCTGTTTCAAATAAAACCTGATACTTTCTCAAAAAATTGACTAAAAATTGAAAATTGAATTAAACTTTTAAATTATGCAAAAGCAAAATCTTTTTATGGCTAACTGGAAGATGCATAAAACCGTCAAAGAAGCATTAAGCTTTCTTGAAGAATTTATTCCTTCTGTAAAGAAAGTCAATAACAGAGAGGTCGGGATTGCTCCTTCATTTGTATGTCTTGAAAGTGTTGGCAGGGTATTAAAAAACACAAATATTAAACTCGGAGCACAAAATGCCTTCTATGAAATGCATGGAGCATTTACAGGTGAAATATCTCCGGTAATGCTTAAAGAGCTATCAGTTGATTATGTCATAATAGGTCATTCAGAAAGAAGAAAATACTTTTATGAAACCGATGAGATAATAAACAAAAAAATCAAAGCTTGCTTAAGTGCTGGTTTAAATGTAATTGTCTGTATCGGTGAAACCCTTGATGAAAGACAGGCTGGTAAGACTTTTGATGTTTTAAAAAGCCAAATTACATTCGGTCTTGAAGGTATTGACGATCCGAAAGCAATAGTTATAGCATATGAACCTGTATGGGCAATTGGAACAGGAATCGTAGCTTCAGAAGCACAAATAAGGGAAGCTCATGAATTTATAAGAAAAAAGCTTACAGAGTTATACTCAGATGAGGCAAACTCTGTCAGAATACTTTATGGTGGAAGCGTGACTCCTGATAACATTTATTCAATTATGAATCTTCCTGAAGTAAATGGTGTTTTAGTTGGAGGAGCAAGTCTTGATCCCTTAAAATTTTCAAAAATTATTAAATATGAGGAAAAAAACAGGAGGGAGAGAAATTTATGAAAACCTTGCTTATAACAATTCACATAATACTGTGTTTCTTGATGATAATTGTTGTTCTTCTTCACAGAGGAAAAGGAGCAGAACTCGGTCCTGCCTTTGGAGGAGGTTCCTCACAGACACTTTTTGGACCAAGGGGAGCTGCAACATTTCTTAACAAGGTTGCAACAGTTGTTGCAATTCTGTTTATGCTTTCTTCTTTATTTCTCACATATATAACAACAAGGACAAAATCTGTAGTTTCTGATGTTCCTGTGCCTGTCCAGAGTGAACCACTACAGCAAGACAAACAGCCTCAGGGAGCAGAAGAACAGAAAAAATAGATGCTGAAAAAATTTATTATTTTTCTGGCTTTATTTCTCCTCTGCTGCCAGAAGCCTCCTGATATAAAAGAGCCCTTTTCTCTTACAGGAGCTTCATCTGCTGATGGAAAAAGACTCCTGCCACTGTTTGCATCTGACTCTGCAAGTGCTGATATAAGCGGAAAAATATTCAATGGACTCACAAAATACGATAAAGATTTAAACTTGATCGGAGATCTCGCACAGGACTGGAAAATATTAAGGGATGGAAAACAAATAATATTTTATTTGAGAAAAGGGGTTAAATGGCATGATGGGGTGGAATTCACCTCAGAAGATGTTGTTTTTACATATAATGCTTTAACTGACCCGAAAAATCCAACTCCTTATAGCAGCACATATGGACCTGTAAAAGAGGTTAAGGCAATTGACAGATACACTGTAAAGGTCATCTATGAAAAACCCTTTGCTCCTGCCCTTGAGTCATGGGGAATGGGAATTCTTCCCAGGCATTTACTTGAGGGAAAAGACCTATTCAACTCTCCCATGAATAGAGCACCTGTTGGAACAGGTCCATATAAAATGAAGGAGTGGATAACAGGGCAGAGAGTTATTCTTGAGAAAAACAGAGAATACTTTGAAGGAGAACCGTTTTTTGAAAAATTTATAACGAGGATAATTCCTGATCCATCAACTATGTTTCTTGAGCTTAGATTTGGAGGAGTTGATTATATGGGGCTTAATCCAGCACAGTACAGGTATTATGGTGAAAAATCATATTTTAAAAAATATTTCAATGTTTACAGGTATCCTTCCTTTGGCTATACATATATTGGATATAATTTAAAAGACCCTTTATTTTCTGATAAAAGAGTTCGGCAGGCAATTGCACATGCAATAAATAAAAAAGAAATCATAGAAGGAGTTCTTCTCGGACTTGGAACACCATGCACAGGACCCTTTCCCCCAGCCTCATGGGCATATAATCCTCAAGTAAAGGATTTTGAATATAATCCTGAAAGGGCAAAAAAAATTCTTAATGATTTGGGCTGGAAAATATCAAAGGATGGGGTCTTAGAAAAAAACGGACGCAGATTCTCATTTGTATTACTTGTAAATCAAGGCAATGAAGCAAGGCTTAAAACTGCTCAGATTGTTAAGGAACAGTTAAAAAAAATCGGGATTGAGCTTAAAATAAGAGTCCTTGAGTGGCAGAGTTTCCTTGAGCTTGTTACAAAAAGACAGTTTCAAGCAGTGCTTCTTGGATGGGCACTTTCCCGTGATCCTGACCTGTATGATATTTTTCATTCATTAAAAACAAAGCCTGGTGAGTTCAATTTTGTTGGATTTAGCAACGCTGAAGTTGACAGACTTATTGAAAAGGCAAGACAGATCCTTGACAAACAACAGAGAAAAAAACTTTACTGGAGAATTCATGAATTAATAACAGAAGAGCAGCCTTATACCTTTCTTTATGTACCTGATACTATTATTGCTATAAACAAAAGAATAAAGGGAATTCAGTTAGGAGTTGCCGGAATATGGCATAATTATATTCACTGGTATGTGCCAAAAAATAGAATGGACTGGTATAATTAAATTTATGACAACTATATTGAAAGCATTATTTATTATATTGCTCTATTTAACTGTGTGTTATTCTCAGGAAAATGCCCTATCTATACTTGAAAATGCTTACAAAAACATAAATGACGTAAGCGGAAGCTTCACACAGACAAGTTATATAAAGGATTTAAACCAGACCAAACAGTTCAAGGGCAGATTTTATATAAAAAAGGATAAAATAAGATGGCAGTATTCAGGAAAATTTAATCAGGTAATTTATCTTGATAAACAAACCCTTACAGTATACGATAAAACAAAAAAACAGGCAATACAGAGTGAGTTCAAAGCTGAAACCTATGGACAGCTTCCTGTTGCACTGCTATCAAGAATGGCTGATCTGGCAAAAGATTTTGAAGTAAACTTAAAATCTTCAGATACTTTAATTTTAATACCAAAAAGCAAAATGGGAAATATTAAAACTGTTGAAGTTGTGGTTCAGAACTCAGATTTTCCAGTTAAATCCATTAAAGTAATAGATGGTGCAGGCAACAGAATAAAGATTGATTTTTATAATGTAAGAATAAATGAAGGATTAAGCGAGGCATTCTTTAAATTTGTACCAGAACATGATGACACAGTTTTAAAATATTAAGGGAGAAAAAAATTGGCAAAAAAAAGAAGGATTGGTATAACAATGGGAGACCCCGCAGGAGTGGGTCCAGAAATTATTGTCAAAGCCTTTGCTCAGGAAGATATTTATAAAATCTGTAATCCTCTTGTTATCGGAGACAGGGAAGTAATAAAAAAGGTTATTAAAACAATCGGAATGGATTTTGATCCTGACAATATAGAGATTCTTAATCTTAATGAAATTAAAAATCCAGAGCATCTCCTTATAGGAAAGCCTTCTGAAGAATCTGGAAGGGCGTCTTTTTCATACATAAGAAAAGCTATTGAACTTTACAGACTTGGGATAATAGAAGCCATTGTTACAGCCCCAATTACAAAGCTTTCCTTGAGAATGGCAGGACTTCCATGGCTCGGACACACAGATATGCTTGCAGCACTTACAGATACTGAAGATTACGCAATGGCATTCTACAGTGAACCACTTAAAGTAATTCTTGCAACAATTCATGTGCCTCTCAAAGAGGTTCCACATCTTATAAAAAAAGAAAAGGTTATAAAAACAATATTTTTTGCCCAAAAAGCATGTGATATGCTTCAGATTGAAAATCCAAAAATCGCTATATGCGGACTCAATCCTCATGCAGGAGAAGAAGGACTTATGGGAAGAGAAGAAATTGAAGAAATTATACCTGCAATAAAGGAGGCAAGAGCTTTCGGAATAAATGTCTCAGGACCTTATCCTGCTGATTCTTTATTCTTTCGTGCCAGTAAGGGTGAGTTTGATATGGTTGTTGGAATGTATCATGATCAGGCACTTGCACCATTTAAACTATTGGCATTTGACAAAGGCGTAAACTTCACAGTTGGACTTCCATTTATAAGAACATCACCTGATCATGGAAGCGGGTATGATATTGCGTGGCAGGGAAAAGCAGAGCCAACAAGCCTGCTTGAAGCTATAAAACTTGCAGTTAGGATGACATCGCGATGAAACTTTTTACACCTTTTGAAATAAAAACAATAAAAATGACAAACAGAATTGTTCGTTCAGCAACATATGAAAAAATGGCTGATGAAGATGGCTTTGTTACAGAAAGACTGATAAATCTCTATGTGAGGCTTGCCAGAGGTGGTGCTGGTCTTTTAATTACGGGAAATGCTCTTGTTCATGTATCAGGCAGAAGTGCACCGAATATGCTCTGCATTCACAATGACTTTTATATTGATGGATTAAAAAAACTCACAGAGGCTGTTCATGAAACTGGAGGTAGAATTGTAATACAGCTAAGCCATGGTGGAAGACAGTGTACTCCCCTTTTTTTGGGTGGAGCAGAGCCTGTTGCTCCATCAACTGTTTATGAACCTGTTTATAAAGTGATGCCGAGAGAACTTACACAGGAAGAAATATGGGAGTTGATTGAATCCTTTGGCAGAGCTGCCAGAAGAGCAAGACAAGCAGGATTTGATGCAGTCCAGATTCATGGTGCTCATGGATATCTTGTAAACCAGTTTCTTTCTCCTCATACAAACAGAAGAAATGATTACTGGGGAGGAGATGAAGAGAGAAGATTTCATTTTCTTGAAGAAGTCTATCAAAGTGTAAGAGATAATGTTGGATACGACTGGCCAGTTATGATAAAGCTTAATGCATGTGATTTCGTCTCTGGTGGACTTACCTTAGAGGAAAGCCTCCGAATAGCCAAAAGACTTGAAAATCTTGGAATTGATGCAATTGAGCTGAGCGGAGGAATTGTTGAATCAAAGCCTGAGGAAAGACCTGTAAGGACCGGGATAGACTCACCTGAAAAGGAAGCTTACTTCAGAGAGTTTTCAAGAGAGTTTAAAAAGGCTCTCAAAATTCCAATAATTCTTGTTGGAGGAATACGTTCTAAGACTGTAGCAGAGGATATACTTCAGAAAAAAGATGCTGATCTTGTATCTCTTTCAAGACCCCTTATACGTGAACCTGATTTGCCAAAAAAATGGATGAAAGGAAAGGAAAAAGCTGACTGCATATCCTGCAATGGCTGTATGCATTTCATTAAATTAGATTACATAAAATGTGTTCAGCTTGAAAAAAAGAAAGGGGGACAAATTGAAGCTTAATGAACTCAGCCTTACAGAACTTCACAGAATGATAAGAAATGGTGAGGTCAGACCTCATGAAATAATTGTTGATGTTTTTAAAAGGATTCAGGAAGTAGAAGAAAAAGTAAAAGCCTTTGTTACACTGACAGTGGATAAAGCCTATGAAATGGCAAAGGATGCAGAAGACTTCTTATTTTCAGGTAAAATTAATGCTGTTACAGGAATACCTTTAGCTGTCAAAGATAATATATGCACCAGAGGAATTCTCACTACATGCTCATCAAAAATACTATATAATTTTTATCCACCTTATGAAAGCACTGTAACATCAAAACTGCTCAGTGGAAAATATATACTTGTTGGAAAAACAAACATGGATGAGTTTGCAATGGGCTCATCAACTGAAAACTCAGGTTTCCATATAACAAGAAATCCATGGGATCTTGAAAGAGTTCCAGGAGGAAGTTCTGGCGGAAGCGCAGCTGCTGTTGCTGCGGATGAATGCATAGCAGCCCTGGGTTCTGACACAGGTGGATCAATCAGACAACCAGCAGCATTCTGTGGAGTTGTTGGACTTAAACCCACGTATGGAAGAGTATCACGTTTCGGTCTTGTTGCTTTTGCTTCATCCCTTGATCAGATAGGTCCCATAACAAAGTGCGTTTCAGACTCTGCCATCCTGATGAATGTTATAGGTGGATATGATCCTATGGATTCAACATCAGTTCCAATAAATGTTCTTGACTTTACTGAAAATCTCAGCAAAGAAGTTAAAGGGTTTAAAATAGGGATACCAAAGGAGTATTTTATTGAAGGCATGGATAAGGAAGTTGAAGAAAGAGTTAAAGAAGCCATTGAACACCTTGAATCTCTTGGGTGCATTCCTCAGGAAATTTCTTTACCATACACAGAGTATGCTATTGCAACATATTATATTGTTGCCACATCAGAGGCTTCCTCAAACCTTGCAAGGTATGATGGTGTAAAATACGGGCTGAGAGTTGAAGGTAAGGATCTTCTTCAGATGTATATGAAAACACGCCAGAGAGGCTTTGGAGCAGAAGTAAAAAGAAGAATAATGCTTGGAACATATTCTCTATCAGCAGGATACTATGAAGCTTATTATAAAAAGGCTCTTCAGGTAAGAACCCTTATAAAACAGGACTTTGAAAATGCATTTGAAAAAGTTGACTTCATAATAACCCCTACCTCTCCTACCCCTGCATTTAAAATTGGTGAAAAAATAGATGATCCCCTTCAGATGTATCTTTCAGACATATTTACCATTTCTGTTAATCTTGCTGGATTGCCAGCAATATCCATTCCATGTGGATTTACTCTAAATGGGCTTCCTGTGGGGCTTCAGATAATAGGAAGACCATTTGATGAAGCTGGAATTCTTCAGCTTGCCTATGCTTATGAACAATCAACACCATGGCATAAAATGAAACCAGTCCTTTAAGGAGCAGGTCATGAAATATGAAACAGTTATAGGGCTTGAAGTTCATGCACAACTTTTAACTGAAAGTAAAATATTTTGTAGTTGCTCAACGCGCTTTGGTTCAGATGCAAACACGCAGGTCTGTCCAGTCTGTCTTGGAATGCCCGGAGTTCTTCCTGTTCTCAATAAAAAAGCTGTAGAATATGCAATAAAAACAGGGCTTGCACTTAACTGCAGGATTGCTTCACTGAGCAGATTTGCAAGAAAGAACTACTTTTACCCTGATCTTCCAAAGGGTTACCAGATAAGTCAGTATGAACTTCCTTTATGTGAAGACGGATATCTTGAAATAACAGTGGAAGGGAAGAAAAAGAAAATAAGAATAAAAAGAATTCATCTTGAGGAGGATGCAGGTAAAAACATACATGATGCATCAGGATACAGTTTTGTTGATTTTAACAGAACAGGTGTTCCTCTCTTAGAAATAGTTTCTGAGCCTGATATTAAAACCCCTCGTGAAGCTGTCCTTTATATGAAGAAACTCAGAACCATTCTGAGATATCTTGGAGTCTGTGATGGCAATATGGAACAGGGCTCACTCAGATGCGATGCCAATGTATCCGTAAAACCTGTTGATAGTGCAGAGTTTGGAGTTAAAACAGAGATAAAAAACATTAATTCCTTCAGGTTTGTGGAAAAGGCGCTGGAGTACGAAATAAAAAGACAGATAAAAATTCTCGGTGAAGGTGGGAAAATTATTCAGGAAACAAGGCTCTGGGATTCACAGACAGGAACAACCCATTCAATGCGTTCAAAGGAAGAAGCACACGATTACAGATACTTCCCTGAACCTGACCTGGTTCCAGTAATCGTCAGTGAGGAATGGATTAACAGAATAAGAGAACAAATGCCTGAACTTCCTGACCAGAAAATAGAAAGATTCATTAAAGATTATACTCTGCCAGAGTATGATGCTGAGATACTGACTGAGGAAAAGGCTTTAGCTGAATGGTTTGAAGAGGCAGTAAAACATGGTGGAAAACCAAAGGAAGTGTCAAACTGGATAATGGTTGAACTTCTTAGGCTTCTAAATGAAGACGGAAAAGAAATAGAAGAATGCCCTGTTAAACCTGAGGGGCTTGTTGAACTATTAAGTCTCATTGAAAATGGAACAATAAACAGAAATACAGCAAAAGATGTTTTTGAAGAAATGTATAAAACTGGCAGGAATCCCAGAAGCATTGTTCAGGAAAAGGGTCTCATACAGATTTCAGATGAAACTGCAATAATTGATACAATTATGGAAGTAATTAAAAGAAATCCAAAAGAAGTTGAGAGATTTAAGGCTGGCGAGGAAAAGCTTTTAGGATTTTTTATGGGTCAGGTTATGAAACTTACAAAAGGAAAGGCAAATCCAAAAATTGTAAACGAGCTTCTTTTAAAAATTTTAAAAGGTTAAGGAGGAACTATGTTTTTTGAAACTTCGCTTTTAACACTGGTTGTAATCATTTTTTTAGGGGTTTATATTCTCAGCAGTGCAATCAAAATACTCAAGGAGTATGAAAGAGGAGTCGTTTTCAGGCTCGGCAGGGTTATTCCTGTAAAAGGACCGGGTCTTGTCCTTATCTGGCCAGTGATTGACAAGATGGTTAAAGTGAGTCTGAGAATTGTCACAATGGATGTTCCTGCTCAGGACATAATTACAAAGGATAATGTCTCGGTAAAAGTCAATGCGGTTGTATATTTCAGACCAATTGACCCCATCAAGGCAGTAACAGCAGTTGAGGATTTTTATTATGCTACAAGCCAGATTGCACAGACAACCCTCAGAAGCATTCTCGGACAGAGTGAACTACAGGATCTTCTCACGAATCGTGAACAGATTAATGCTGAACTTCAGCAAGTGATTGATTCACAGACAGAACCATGGGGAATTAAAGTTACAGCTGTTGAGGTTAAGAATGTTGACCTTCCTCAAGAAATGCTCAGAGCAATGGCAAGGCAGGCTGAAGCTGAAAGAGAACGTAGAGCAAAAATTATTCATGCAGAAGGAGAGCTTCAGGCAGCTGAAAAGCTAACAGAGGCTGCAAGAATAATTGCGTCAGAACCAGCTGCACTCCAGTTGAGATACCTGCAGACATTGAAAGAGATAGCCTCAGAAAGAAATTCAACCATTCTTTTCCCTTTACCAATAGAGCTTGTAAGCTCTTTTCTGGAGAAATTTTCAGGTGGTAAAAAATAAAGTTACTAAAGCACTGTTTAGAGTTCTGGCTCTAACAGTGCTTATTTCTTTGACTGTTTTTTTATTATATAAATCAGGGCTTATTGAGTTTTTTTTAAATGAAGAAAAGTTAAAAATTTTTATTAAATCTCTCGGTCCTTTCGGATTTATAGGATTTATTCTTATTCAGGCTTTTCAGGTTGTGGCTGCACCAATTCCGGGAGAAGTCACAGGACTGCTCGGTGGGTATCTTTATGGAACACTGATTGGCTTGTTTTTATCCACAGTGGGACTTACACTGGGTTCGGTTATTGCTTTCTTGCTTGGCAGAATATTTGGCAGACCATTTATTGAAAGAGTGGTTGACCCGATGATTCTTAATAAATTTGATTACCTTCTTCATCATAAAGGACTCTTTATAGTATTTTTCCTTTTTTTACTTCCTGGATTTCCAAAAGATTATCTGAGTTATTTTCTTGGATTGAGCAAACTTTCTATTTTTGAATTTACAGTAATTGCAGGAATTGGAAGGCTTCTTGGCACAGCCCTTCTTTCACTTGGAGGAAGCTATCTGAGACATCAGGAGTATGAAAAATTCCTGAGCCTTGTAGGTATTGCTTTCTTTGTAATGGTAACAGTTTGGCTTTTTAAAGACAAAATTGAAAGAATCATAAGAATATGGCATATAAATAAATACAGAAGGAAAAAGCAAAAAAGGAAAAAATAACTCTACCACTTAATCAATGCAGCGCCCCATGTAAGACCTGCTCCAAATGCAGCAAGCATTATGTAGTCTCCTCTTTTTATTCTTCCTTCCTGATTTGCCTCGTCAAGAGCAATTGGAATTGAAGCAGCTGATGTATTCCCATATTTATTTATATTTATCATCACTTTTTCCATTGGTAGAGAAAGCCTCTTAGCCATAGCTTGAATGATTCTTATATTTGCCTGATGCGGAACAAGAAGGCTCAATTGTGAAGAATCTATTCCTGTATTTTTAAGTGTTGTGCTGACAACTTCTTCAAGGGTTCTTACAGCCACTTTAAATGTATCATTCCCTCTCATTTTCAGAAAATTAAGCCTCTTTTTTATCACCTCTTCAGTAACAGGAATTCTTGAACCACCTGCTGGTATGTGAATAAAATCCCACATTGTTCCATCTGAAAAGATATCAATTGTTTGAATTCCATCATCATTTTTTGTAGGTTCAAGAATAACTGCTCCAGCACCATCTGCAAGCAGAACACATGTGGTTCTGTCAGTCCAGTCAGTAAACCGTGAAAGAGTTTCTGCTCCAACAACAAGTGCCTTCTTTGAGGCTCCTGTTTTTATAAATTTATCCGCAACTGATAGAGCATAGATAAATCCTGTGCAGGCTGCATTTATATCAAAAGCTATTGCATTCACAGCTCCGAGTTTCATCTGAAGAATACAGGCAGCAGAAGGAGTGAGCATATCAGGTGAAACAGTTGCAACTATTATTAAATCTATATCCTCTGCATTTAAACCTGCATTTTTAAGTGCTTTTACCGAAGCTTCATATGCAAGATCACTCGTTGCCTGCTCAGGGGAGGCTATTCTTCTTTCCTTTATTCCTGTTCTTTCAGTAATCCACTCATCAGATGTTTCAACCATCTTTTCAAGATCAAAATTGGTCAGAATTTTTTCAGGAACATACGAGCCTGTTGATATTATTCTGGCTTTCATTAACATCCTCCATTCTGCTCAAACTTTCAGAAATTCTCATATATATTTTCTTTTCTATTATTTCCACAGAAAGCCTTATTGCATTTTTTATTGCTTTCGCTGTTGATCTGCCATGACATATAAGAACTGTGCCATTTATACCAACCAGCAAAGCACCACCATATTCTGAATAATCTATTTTTTTACGAAAACTCTTTACAGCAGGTTTTATCATCATGTAACCAAGTCTGCCTGTTATTATCTCTGTAATTTCTCGTTTAAGCATCTTAATTAATGCCTCTGCAAGTCCTTCTCCAACTTTTAAAACTATATTGCCCACAAATCCATCACAAACAACAACATCTGCAGAGCCAAAAAATATATCTTTTCCCTCAATGTTACCTGTAAAATTAAGGTTAGTAGACTGTAAAAGTCTAAAAGCTTCTTTTGTGAGCTCATTACCCTTTGAACCTTCTTCTCCTATACTTAAAAGAGCTACTCTGGGAGACTCAGAACCAAAAATCGCTCTGTAATAGGATTCGCCCATAAAAGCAAACTGGACAAGATGCTCAGGTTTACAATCAACATTGGCTCCTGCATCAATAAGAATAAAATGTCCCTTCAGACTTGGCATCACAGCAGCAATTGCTGGACGCTGAACATTTGGTAGTTTGCCAAGTAACAGAAAACTTAAAGCCATCATAGCACCTGAATGTCCTGCACTTATGACCGCATCTGCTCTGCCTTCTTTGAGAAGTTCTATTGCCTTTCTCATTGAGGTATTTCTCCTTCTGAGCGCTGAAGAAACACTCTCATCCATCCTAACAACGCCTTCAGCATGAACAATTGATATATTGCCCTTGAGTTCCTTTTTTTCAGGTAAAAAATTCTTTATTTTTTTCTCATCACCTACAAGAATAATCTCAACTTCCCTGTCAGCTACTACTTCATAGGCGCCAAGGATGTTTACTTCAGGAGCAAAATCACCTCCCATTGCATCAACAGCAACTCTTATCATTTTTTTCAGGTTACTCTTCTGTCTCCAAATATTTTCTTCCTTTGTAAAAACCACAGTTAGGACAAACCATATGGGAAAGTTTTGGCTCCTTGCACTGGGGACACAAAACAAGATTTGGAGAATTTATTTTCCAGTTTGCCCTCCTTTTGTCCCTTCTTGAGGGTGTATGCCTATGTCTTGGATTAGCCATTTGCCTTCATCCTCCTTAAAAGTATTTGTAATGAAGCAAGCCTTGGATCTATTTCTTTTTTTTCACATTCACAAGTAAACTCATTTAAATCTGTTCCACATACAGGACATATTCCTTTACAGTTTTCAGAACATAAAGGTTTCATAGGTATATTAAGCAAAATCTGATCACGAATTATATCTTTAGTATCAATGTAACCCTCTTTATAGAAATCTATATCCATCTCTTCACTCTTCAGCTCCACAAGTTCCTCTTTATTTAGTTCCTCTATGGGATGGTAAATTACTTTAACCAGACTTCTTATAGATTGTCTGAATTCTCTTAAACATCTGCTGCACTGAAGTTCTATCTCTCCTGTAACCAGTCCATCAACAAATACCTCATGAGCCTTTTTTTCTATCCTTAAGAAAGCCTTAAAAGACTGTGTAATTTTTACACCGTCAACTTCTGGAGTTTCCTCTAATTCAATATCAAGACCCTCTTCAGGTATTTCAAAGATCTCAATTTTCATCTTAAAACCTCAAAATAAAATTTTCTGCAAATATGCTATTATAACAAAAAAAGATGAACTCTTAAAAATTTTAGGAAATTTCTTAATCTAATAGAGGGAAGAATTCTGAGAAAAATAATTCCTCCAGTCAAACATAAAAAAGAATAAATTTGAAGAATTATACTGATACCATATTTTTCCACCAGTGTACCTGTAAGAAGATTTCCTATAGGTGTAAAACCAAGAAAAACAAGGGCGAAAAAACTCATAATTCTACCTCTCAGTCTCTGCTCTGTCTGATGTTGAATAAAACTGTTACTCACAGCAAAAAAATTTACAAATGCAAAACCAAGTAAAAAAGCAAAGGCTAATGTTAAATAAAAATCCTTTGAAAATGCAACTCCTGAAAGTCCTACAGGAAATAAAAGAGAGGCTCTAAAAATATGCCTGAATTTTTCTTTTATATCCTTCTTTAAAACTATTATTACAGCTCCTGTAAGAGAGCCTGCTCCAACAGATGAAACTATCATACCAAAACCCTTTGCACCTGTTTTTAAAATTTCTCCAGCTATCAGAGGCAGTATTGTCATAAAAGAGATTCCAAACAGAGTAAAAATGCCCACAGAGCAGATCGTATAAAAAATCAGTCTATTTTCTATAAGGAATCGGAAACCCTCTTTAAAAAAATACTTCATTGAGGAATTATGATGAGTTGCTGAATGATAAACAGGTTTGATATTGAAAAGAATGATAATAAGTGGTAAAAAGCTAAGTGCATTCAGGTAAAAACATGTATGAAAATTTAGGTGAGTTACAATAATCCCTGCAAGAAAAGGTCCTATTACTCTTGCAATATTAAAAGACATAGACTGCATTGCTATAGCGGAAGTGATCATCTCTTCTGTGACTATCTCGGTTATAAAGGCTTGTCTTGCAGGTACATCAAATGCTGAAGCAATACCAACAATAAGCGAGGCTAAAGCAACATGCCATACAGTCACAAGATTCAGATGAATTAAAACTCCGAGACATACTGCAGGCAAAATTAAAAATATCTGGATAACAATTAAAATATTTCTTTTCGGGTATCTGTCTGCTATCACTCCTCCGAACAAACTAAAAATAAGCATTGGAGAAGAAGCAAGAAAAGAAATCAAACCAAGATAAAATGCGGACTTTGTTAACACATATACAAGCCAGTTCTGTGCTATCTGCTGCATCCATGTTCCTGTTAAAGATACTACCTGACCGATCCAGTAAGCTTTAAATTCTTTTATTTTGAGAGGATAAGACACTTTTAGATTATACTAAAAATCTCTTAAAAGGAATCCAGTGAGACCCTTCAATCAAATGTGTCTCTGCTTCTGGAAAAAATTTCTTTAAATCAAACAATGCTTTATAAGGAAGGATTCTATCATATTTCCCATGTATCAGAATTAATTTTCTGTGAGATTTCATTTTAATATCTGAATTCAATAAAAATTCCAAACCATTAATTAATGCTTTTTTATTTATATTTTCCGGGAAAACTGGCTTGCATCCACAATTAATTAAAAACTCCCTTATAACAGTTTCTGGCTCATTTTCCATTTTATTCATCATCTTTTTAAGAATTCTTGGGTTCACATAGTCTGTAAATTTTTTAAATCCAGAAACTACCACTATTAAAT
>CAZDXM010000122.1:0-6119 GCA_964509535.1 uncultured Thermodesulfovibrio sp.
CCGTTTATGCTTCAGGTTATATTGATTCTTCAGATAGTGTAGAAATTAAATCAGAAGTTTCAGGCTATATTGAAAAAATATTTGTAAAGGAAAATGATGAAGTAAAAAAAGGACAACTACTTGCTACAATTTTAAATGAAACAATTAAAGAAAATCTGAAAGAAGTTGATGCCCAGATTGCCTCTTTGATGGATAAACTCTCACCAGAGTCTGATTATAAAAAGGAATTACTTAATAATATTGAAATTAAAAAAGAAATTTTAGAGAATACTGAAAAAAATTTTAAAAGAAGAAAGGCTCTTTATGAGGAGGAGCTTATTTCAAAGGAAAAATTTGATGATATAAAAAGAGAGTATGAAATTGCAAAAAGAGACTATGAAAGACAAATTAACATATATAACGATTCTATCAAAACTCTAAAATATCAACTTGAAAGTCTTAAAGCAAAAAAACAGGCATTAAAAGAAGAAATGAATAAGCATTACATAAAATCTCCTATCAATGGGAAAATACTCAGAAGATTTGTTAATGAAGGTGATTATATTAACCACATACAGCAAAATAAACCTTTGTTTTCAGTTGGCAATGAAAAAAATCTTGAAACCGTGCTACTGATAGATGAAGAATATATACCAATGGTAAAAGAAGGAATGAAGGTCTTTATTACTCTTGACCCCTATCCCGGAGAGATTTTTGAAGGTAAGATAAAAGTCATTGAGTCACAATCTGACAGAACTTCAAGAACTGTGAAAGTAAGAACTGATGTAAATTATGGAAAACCTGTATTTTTCAATCTTACAGTGGAAGCTAATATAATAATAAAAGAAGTTGAGGGGTTATTTATACCAGAGAAGGCTTATAAAGATGGATATGTTGAAGTTTCAGACAGAAAAGGCATAAAAAAAGTCAAAGTAGAAGTATCTAAGGAGAAATACAATGGTTTTCTGCTTGTTATTTCCGGACTTAAAGAAGGGCAAGAAATTCTTATAAAATGAAACACATCATTTTTGTTACATTAAAGTTGCTTTTTGAAAGAAAAAGGCAGACTATTATAGCTATAGTCGGTGTATCAATCGGAGTAGGAGCTTTCATTGCCATGGCATCTCTAATGAATGGTTTTCAGAAGTATTTTATAGAACAGGCTTTAGAGGTGAATGCTCATATAACTTTAAAAATAAAAGATGAACCTGATAAAGGAAAGATTCTTAAAAAAATTTATGGAGAAGATATTTACTTTCATGTTTACGGTGCAAAACCAAGGGAGCTAAAGGATAAAATTATAAACTATAAATTTATAATCTCCAAATATGATAAAGATAAAGATATTCAAGGAGTTGCACCCCATCTTACAGGACAGAGTATCATAAAGTATGGAACAGTTGAAAAATCAGCTTCTTTAATTGGAATAGAGCCTTCCTTAGAAAGAAAAGCCTCTGTAATTGATAAATTTATTTCAAATCAAAAGCTTGATAGTCTCATTACAGATAGAGACAGCATCATAATAGGAAAACTTTTGGCAAAAGACCTCGGCATAGATGAAACAGGGAAAAAAGTAATCATAACTACACCTAATGGAGTTACCCATCTTTTTAAAGTTATAGATTTTTTTGAATCAGGCATAACAATGCTTGACCAGACAAGAGTTTATATGAATCTTAAAACTCTCCAAACAATACTAAATAAACCAAATGAAGCAAATGAAATAATATTCAAAATAAAAGATGTATACAAAGCTAATGAAATAGCTGAAAAAATAAAAAGAGAGACGGGATACTATACAGAAAGCTGGCAGAAAGCTTTCAGGAATTTTCTTCAACTTTTTAAAATTCAAAACTACATTACCTATATGATTGTTTTTGCTATACTTATTGTTTCAGCCTTTGGAATATTTAATATTATTATGATGACTGTTCTTGAGAAAAAAAGGGACATCGCTATTCTAAAAGCATTGGGATATGAGGATAAAGATATTGTAAAAATATTCGTTTTTCACGGTGTAACTATTGGTTTTTTTGGAGCAATAATGGGTTGCCTTACAGGATATCTTCTGCAGGAATTCCTTGCATCTGTCAATATAAGTATTGAAGGCATTGTAAGAACAAAAGGTTTTGCCTTAGATAGAAGCCCTCTTTATTTTATTTACGGAGTTTTATTTGCCTTTTTATTTTCATTTTCAGCATCTTTTTATCCTTCTTATAAAGCTTCAAAGCTTAATCCCATTGATATTTTCAGGAGCAGTGCTTGAGCATTATCCAGCTAAAAAATATATTTAAAAAAATTAGAGATGAGGAAATCCTGAAGAATATAAATATTTCAATAAATAAAGGAGAATTTATCAGTATTATAGGACCCTCTGGTTCAGGTAAGAGTTCTCTTCTTTACATAATGGGACTCCTTGACAAACCAACTTCTGGAGAGGTAATAGTAGATGGGCAAAATATAGATTTTTCAAATCCCCAAAAAATATCCCATATAAGAAACTCAAAGTTTGGATTTATATTTCAGTTTCATTATCTGGTTTCAGAATTTAATCTTATAGAAAATGTTATAACACCTATGCTAAAGGCTGGTAAAACAAAAGAAGAGTCAATTGAAAGAGCCTATATGCTTCTTAAAACTTTTGGACTTTCAGGCAAGGAGAAAAGAAAACCTTTTGAAATATCAGGAGGTGAACAACAAAGAGTAGCAATAGCAAGGGCTTTAGCAAATAACCCTCTTGTAATAATAGCTGACGAGCCCACAGGAAACTTGGATTCCAAAAATACAGCAACTGTTATGGAGATTTTTTGTAAACTTCATTTAGAAGGAAAAACTATAGTTATGGTAACCCATGAAACAGAACTTACTGAAAAAACAGAAAGAATAGTAAAAATGTTAGATGGTATGATATTAGAAGATGTTGAATTGGAAAAGAAAAGATGTTAGTTTGATGAGCAGTAGAAAATATTATATGCTAAAATAATGCAATGAAGCTTGCAATCACAGCAGATGTTCATCTCAGGACTAAAAATGAAACCCCTGAAAGATTTAATGCCCTTGAAAAAATATTTCAGCAAATAAAAGACAGGGATATTTCTACACTTATAATTGCTGGAGATTTGTTTGATAGAGAATTTTTTAACTACAGCGAATTTGACTCTCTATGCAGAAAATATAACGGAATTCAGATACTAATAATCCCTGGTAATCACGATTACCAGATTGAAAAAAGATTTTTCACCTCTCCAAATATTGAAATAATAAGAGAAAAAACAATCAAAGAAATAAGTGGTTTATATTTTCTTTTTATACCCTTTGAACCAGCAAGCTCAATTGATGAAGCTTTAGCTGAAATAGGGCATTATAAAAAATTCCCTGAAAGATGGATTTTAATTGGACATGGAGATTATATAACGGATAATCGTGAGCTTAACCCCTATGAACCAGGGTTTTACATGCCTCTTACATTTAAATCAATCAACAGATATGCTCCATTGAAAGTTTTTCTTGGCCATATTCATAAACCATCTGAGTTTGGTAAGGTTATTTATCCTGGTTCTCCCTATGGACTTGACATAACAGAAACAGGAAAAAGAAGTTTCCTTGTATATGATATAAATTCAGATTTTCTTGAAAGAGTTTCTGTAGAAACAGAAAAAATTTATTTTGTAGAGCCTCTGCTACTTTTACCCTTTGAAGAAGAAACTGAATATCTAAAAACTAAAATTAACAAAATGATTGAAAGCTGGCATTTAACAAAAGAGGAGCTAAAAAAAGTAGTACTAAGACTATGCCTTTCCGGATACACAAAAAACATAAATGAAACAATTAAAATTCTGAATAACCTTCTGTCTGAACAGGGAATTTCTTTATATGACAGTGAAAGCATAGATATATCAGCCGTAAAAATTTTAAAAGATGCAGAAATTGAAAGGCTTTATTTACTTGAAAAAGTAAAGGAAAAAATTGAAAGGCTTAATCTTGATAATTTTACAACTTCCATGGATAAAATTTTAGAAAAAGCAATGGAACTAATTTTTAAGGGATAAAATGGCAATAAGGATAGACAAAATATCAGTCAGAAATTGCGGTCCTCTGAAAGAGTTTAACGAGGAACTGCATGACTTGAATCTTATATATAGTGAGAATGAAAAAGGCAAATCATTTCTTGTAGAGTTTATCATTCACTGTCTCTTTAAAAATAAAAGTTTCTGGCAGTTAAGAGAAACAGGACAGGGTAAAATTTTTTTAAGGGGGCTTGGAAACAGAATTATTGAGTTTACACCTTCCAGAGGACAGAAAAAATTGGAAGATTTTCTTGAAAAACATCAAAAGGGATTACCTCCTTCTCTTTCAAACCTGCTCATTGTGAAAGAAGGCGAAACAAAGTTAGTAAAAAATGAATTGGGTGTTGATAAAAATGCTTTTAAGGAAATTCTTTCTCCAAGAAAAGTTCTTGATGAGATAGATAGCCAGATTCTTCCCACATTAAAGAAGGCAAAATTAGAAAATGAAGGACTGATAATAGAAAGAAGAGGTGACGGTAGTAATTACTATAATTTAAGGGATAAAATTTCTCATATTGAAGAATTAATTAAACAGATTATCAATGAATATGAGCAGGGTGAACTTAAAGATTTAGAATTCAAAAAAGAAAAGCTAATGCAAATAAAAGATTTACTGATAAAAGCAAAAAGGCACGAGGCTTATAATTTAAATGAAAAGCTTAAAAATCTTACAGAAAGAAAGGAAGAAATTCCAGAAAGTTTTCTGAAAGAGCTTAGAGCTTTAATAAATGACTATTTCATTCACAAAACAAACATTGAAAATCTTAATCGTGATTTAAAAGAAATTAACACAGAGACGCAAAAATTGTCAGAATTATCCATAAAAAAAGAACTCCTTCTAAAAGCAAAAAGGCACGAGGCTTATAAAATAAAAAAAGAGGTTGAAAATATAGAGAGAGAACTTAACAAAATTTCCGAAAAAGTTTTAGATGAAATTAAGCAGAATATTACAAAATATAACGATAAATATCTTGAAAAAGAAGATAAAAGAAGAATACTTGAGGAATTAAGAATAAAATCCCGAGACTACTCATGGCTAAAAACTGCAAAGGAAAACTATAACAAGTTTCTCAATTCAACTCTCAATATTGGTAAAGGTTTTTCTATTCTCTTCTATCTGATGGTTTTGTCTTTTATAGCAGGTATGGTTCTTATTTTAATTGACCAGAAAACAGGAGGAATTGTATCTTTTATTTTATCTGCAATAACTGCTTTGTTTTATTTTAAAAAGCTTAAAATTTCATTTAAAAATTATAAACAGGCAGAAGAAATAAAAAGTATAAAAAATGATTTTTTTGCAAAATTTGGAGAGGAACTTGATAACCTAACCAAGCTTGAGTATATTCTCAATGAACAGGAAAGAATTTTTCATGAGTCTCAGACTTATGAAAGAGAGAGCCTGAGTTTATCAACTTAGGGTCAAATTTTAGTAAATTGTACTCATAAACCCTTGATTTACTTGATGTGACTTTTTATTTTCAAATTTTGTTGTATAACTTTTTTTAGTTTTTAATACTTTTTTATTCACATTTAACTTAGTTTTACTGTATAATTATTTCATGTTCCTAAAAATTGTCCGTTCAGCTCAAAATATTGATTATGTATATGTTGTAGAAGGCTACAGAGATGAATTTGGAAGAATAAGGCATAAGTATCTATTCAGTCTTGGCAGACTTGAAGATTTCCTTAACACAGAGTCATTTAAAAAACTTGCTAAAAGAGCTTTAGGTGAAAGAGTAGAGAAACGGTTTGACCTTACAGGGATATCAGAAGGAAGAGTACTCAATTATGGACATTGTTTAATAAAGAAGCTATGGGATAAATTTCAGTTTAATCAATTTTTCAGCAGGGTATCAAAGAACAAGCAATTTAATCTATCTCAAGCAGTATTTTATATGACAACAAGGCATATGATTTTATCAGACAGCAAACTTGGGATGTATGAAAGCAGGGAGTATTTTTTAGGGTTTGAAGACATAGGGATAAATCATCTATACAGGGCATTGGATGTATTAGCAGAAAGCAAAGAAGAATTAGAGGAGTATCTATTCAGGAAAAGATACAATTTATTTA
>CAZDXM010000123.1:0-1627 GCA_964509535.1 uncultured Thermodesulfovibrio sp.
GTCTAAGGGAGGAGTGTCAATCAAAACGACAACATCAATATCGGACTCCTCATCAGCATCGCCTCTTGCCTTTGAGCCATAAAGGATAATTTCCGCATCTGGAAGTCCTTCCAGTATTTTTTCTTTCAATTCCAGCAATGCTTTTTTCTCATTATCTTTAAGATTCAGTTCTTTTAATGCCTTCATTTTTCCACCTCAATCACTGGAACAAGACACTCCATGAGGCTAATACCCCCATGGAGATAAATATTGAATTTTCCTTGTACCGGCCACGTATATCGAGACTTAACAAGATAATAACCCGAAAACTCCGTTATATATCCAGCCAATACAAGTTCTGAAAGGTCGCCCTTTTCCATTGTAACAAACCGAGAACCACCAAATGCTTCTCGCAATTTTTTTCTTGCCCCTTCAGGAACGGAAAAGGAAAATCCCGGGTCAGAACGGATATAACCATGATCAGATAAGATCACAATTTTCTCCGAATTAATCTTTTTTAATAATTCAAAAACAATTTTTTCTGCTGTCCTATACATATTTTCTAAGTCTGAAATTACCGTATGCCCAGCTTGTATCTTATCTAACATTACATCAGGGAAATAAGACCAGATATATTTCTCTCGCCCTGAAAGCCTTATTTGTTTAGGGTTATTAATTTCTACAAACCTGTCCGAAATTGCTGAATCAGATCTTATCTTCTCTCTGAAACTTTGGGTATCTGATGGGATGGAAGAAAAAGAATAGTTTACTTTGGGCGTTAATTCCCTTTTTTGTAATGCCTTAAAGATAAGAACACCTTCCCGGATGCTCATCCCATCCATTACTACAAAACAGAAATCGTTAGCGGTCCTTTGAAAGAGCGAAGGAGAGTTTAAACAGGCTCTGGGAAGTTCTTTGGTAAAGAATTCATCGTATGTCTTTAATAGGAAATCCTCAAATAAAAAAGCCTCTTCTTCGCCACGATAGTAAAAATCTTTTAAATCTCCATTTGCCTGACGAAGCCAGATACTCCAAAGATGTTGCCAAACCAAAGGAACGGCGTTATCCTTTTCAATAAGTGATTTTATAAAGCCACTTTCAATTTTCATGTTCTCTCCACAATTCAACTTCCCCCTCAATTTCTGCTTCTTCCTGAGGAAGCTGCTTTATAAATTTCATAATCTCCTGTTTTGAAAGCTCCTTAGAAAAGTAATATTTTATATTTATTCCTTTGAATAAGTCTTTTTCTTGTGTTCGCGCTTCAATCTGGCTTAATATAACCCGTGGCGAATTTCCTCTTAATGAGAGCTGCTTCTTTTCCCTTCTTTCAGCATCCGGAGCACTTATTTCTATTGATTCTTTTTCCTCTGGTCTTTCTTCCCCTTCAGATATTTCGCCTTTTCCAATTTCAATTATTTCTTCGGCAGGAGCATATCTTGGATCAAAGATAACAAAACCAAATTCTAAACTTCTTGGCATTTCATTTATATACCATTTTCCCCTATCGCCCTGGATTATTAATCTTTTGTCTCTATGAAGGTTTCTTATGGCACTAAAGATGACCTCATCGTCTAAAATCAAAGGAAACTTTCTGAATTTTTTAAAATCATTTATTATGAATTCCAGCCTGACTCCTTCGGGCTTATCC
>CAZDXM010000124.1:0-16145 GCA_964509535.1 uncultured Thermodesulfovibrio sp.
GATGGGGGTTCAAATCCCTCCTGGCCTGTTAATTATATTTGAGGTGAGAATTGTTTAATAAAATTAAGAATTTTTTTGATGAAGTAAAAATTGAGGCAAAAAAAGTTAACTATCCAAAAAAACATGAAGTTGTTGCTTCAACATGGGTTGTTATAATTACAGTAATTATAATTTCTTTTTTTCTTGGAATAGTTGATTTTATTCTTTCAAGAATAATCACTGCATTTATAAGGTAAGAAAATGGCAAAAAAATGGTATGTTGTTCATACAATGTCTGGATTTGAAGAAAAAGTAAAGGCTTTAATAGAAGAAAGGGCTAAAACTAAAGGACTTAACCAGCAAATTTCAAGAATACTTATTCCAACAGAAAAAATAATTGAAATAAAGGGAAAAAGGAAAAAGGAATCAGAAAAAAAGTTTTATCCGGGATATATTTTGGTTGAGATGGAACTTAATGAAGACACATGGCATTTAATAAGAACAACCCAGAGGGTGACAGGATTTGTGGGGGGCAAAAAACCCGCTCCTGTGCCTCAGGAAGAAGTTGAAATGATACTTCAGCAACTGGAAGGGAAAGCTCCACAGGTAAAAACTCATTTTGAAAAAGGAGAAAATGTAAAAATTACTGATGGGCCATTTACAAATTTCACAGGATATATAGATGAGGTTGATCCTGAACATGAAAGGGTAAAAGTTATGGTAAGTATCTTTGGCAGACAGACACCTGTAGAGCTTGGTTTTTCACAGATTGAGAAAGTATAAATGGAGGAATAAATTATGGCAAAGAAAGAAGTAGTTGCACAGGTAAAACTTGTAATACCAGCAGGCAAGGCAAATCCTGCACCTCCTGTTGGACCCGCACTTGGCCCTCATGGAATTAATATTATGGAATTCTGCAAACAGTTCAATGCTCAGACTCAAAATATGGGGGAAACCCTTGTTCCTGTTGTATTAACAATTTACAAAGACAGATCATTTACATTTATTCTTAAAACTCCTCCAACATCAGAACTTATTAAAAAAGCAGCAGGAATAATAAAGGGTTCTGGAGCAACAGGAAAGGAAAAAGTTGGTTCACTGACAATGAAGCAGGTTGAGGAAATTGCAAAAACAAAAATGCCTGACCTGAATACAACCTCACTTGAAGCAGCAGTAAAGATGATTATTGGTACTGCAAAAAGCATGGGGATAGAAATAAGGGGGTAAAACTTCATGGGCAAAAAACTTGCGGCAGTTAAGGAAAAAATTGATTTATTAAGGGAATACACACTTGATAAAGCAATTGACATACTCAAAGACAGCAGCTTTGTTAAATTTGATGAAACAGTTGAAATGGCTATAAATTTGGGCGTGGATACAAGAAAGTCCGATCAGGTAGTCCGTAGCACGGTTATTCTTCCACACGGTACAGGGAAACCCGTAAGAGTTCTGGTTTTTGCAAAGGGTGAGAAAGAGAAGGAGGCTGTAGAAGCAGGAGCGGATTATGTGGGAGCAGAAGATCTTATTGAAAAGATACAGCAAGGATGGCTTGATTTTGACAGAAGCATTGCAACGCCTGATATGATGAGTCAGATTGGCAAACTCGGTAAGATTCTTGGGCCAAGAGGACTCATGCCAAATCCTAAGTTGGGCACAGTTACTTTTGACATAGCAAGGGCAGTTAAAGAAGCAAAAGCAGGGAAGATTGAATATAGAACAGACAAAGGTGGTGTTGTTCATGTCCCAATAGGCAAAATTTCTTTTGATAAAGAAAAGCTCATAGAGAACGCTATAGCTGTTTTAAAATCAGTTATCAAGGCGAAACCACCGACATCAAAAGGCAAATACATAAAGAAGGTTGTTTTGTCTTCTACAATGGGCCCAGGATTAAAAATTGATATATCAAAATTAAAACTTTAAAACAGGCTTTGCCTGTTGGTAAAAAATCTGAGACAGCAGGTGCCGGAAGGCTTAATGAATATTTGCCTGCCGAGATTAATGGTAACAGTTCAAGTTAGCACTGCTGTCCGGGAAAGGAGGTAGAATCTGAGAAGCATAAAAGAAAAAAAAGAAAAGAAGGTTGAAGAGCTTGTCAGTCGTCTGGCTAAGGCAAAATCGTTGATTTTGACAGATTTTCAGGGATTGACAGTTGCGGAGATTTCAGAGTTAAGACGGGCAATGAAGGAATCAGGCTCGGAGTATAAGGTTTGCAAAAACTCTTTGTTCTGGATAGCATTAAAAGATATTCCATTCAAGGAAAACCTAAAAGATTCTCTAAGAGGACCGACTGGTATTGTATTCGGTTATGATGATCCTGTGGTTGCTGTAAAAAGGACTCTTGAATTTTCTGAAAAGAATGAAAAGTTAAAACTCAAGCAGGGAGTTGTAGAAGGCAGAGTATATTCACCTGAGGAGCTTAAACAGATAGCCAAACTGCCTTCAAAGAATGTTCTTATGAGTATGCTTGCTGGTGGAATGGTTTCTCCACTTTCAAAGATGGCTTCTGCACTTAAAGCTGTAAATCTTAAGCTTTTATATTTACTGGAAGCATTGAAAAATAAAAAAGCTCAATAAAAAGGAGGGAAATATGGGAATAACAAAAGAAGAGGTTTTTCAGTTTTTTGATAATCTCACAATAATTGAACTCAGTCAGTTTATTAAAGAGTTTGAGGAAAGATATGGAGTAACAGCAACAGCTCCTGTTGCTGTGGCAGCACCAGTTGTAGCACCTGCAGCAGCACAGGCAGCACCTGCAGTAGAGGAAAAAACAAGCTTTGATGTAATTCTTAAAGCAGCTGGTGATAAGAAAATTCAGGTGATAAAAGTTGTAAGAGAACTCACAGGACTTGGCCTTAAGGAAGCTAAGGATCTGGTTGATGGTGCTCCAAAGCCTGTAAAAACCGGAGTTTCTAAAGAAGAAGCAGAAGCTATTAAAACAAAACTTGAAGCTGAAGGTGCTCAGGTAGAAATTAAATAATTTTGAGAGAAGGGTAGCCATGATAAAACCTTTAAGAGAGAGAATAAATTTTGGTAAGGTGCCTCCACTTGTGGAGGTGCCTTATCTTCTTGAGTTTCAAAAGAAATCTTTTGAAAGATTTCTTCAGAAAGATGTTCCTCCAGAAGAAAGAGCTGAGGAGGGACTTCAGGCAGCTCTGAACAGTGTTTTTCCTATAAGTGACTATAATGGAACAACAACTATAGAGTTTATTTCTTATACAGTTGGAGAACCAAAACTGAGCCCTTATGAATGCATGGTAAAAGGGCTTACATATTCTGTTCTCATCAAAATGAAGGTTCGTTTAAACATATGGGAAAAAGATGAAGAAGGAAGAAAAACTCTCAAGGAATCCAGACAACAAGAGGTTTTTCTTGGTGACCTTCCAATGATGACAGAAACAGGAAGCTTTATAATAAATGGTGTTGAAAGGGTTATAGTCAGCCAGTTACACAGATCTCCGGGAGTTTATTTTGCACCTGATAAGGGTAAAAGCAGAATTAGCGGAAGATTTTTATACACAGCAAGAGTTATTCCTGTCAGGGGTTCATGGCTTGATTTTGAATTTGATTCAAAGGATCTTTTATATGTAAGAATTGATAAAAGGAAGAAGCTTCCAGCAACAATTGTTCTTAAGGCACTTGGTTACACGAATGAGGATCTTCTGAGGATCTTTTATCCAATTGAAGAGATAAGAATAAAGGATGACAATACATATACAAGACCAGTAAGTGATATACTGGCAGGAGTCAGGACAAAAATTGATATCTGCGGGCAATCCGGGGAGGTTATAGTAAAGGAAGGAAGTAAAATTACCAGATATGCATTGAGAAAAATGAAAGAACTCGGTATCCAGGAGATACCTATTCCAAAAAGTGAAATAATTGGAAGAATTACCCTTTCAGATATTGTTGATCCTGAAACCGGTGAGGTAATAGTTGATAGCAATAAAGAGATTACTGAAGGAGCTTTTCAAAGAATTCTATCTTGTAAAATTCAGAAATTGAATCTGCTTTTTATAGATAATCTTAACTATCTTCCATCTTTGAGGGAAACACTTCTTACTGATAAAGTGGAACATAAAAAGCATGCATTAAGAGAGATATATAAGAAATTAAGACCGGGAGAACCTGCCACTGAAGAAGCAGCTGAGGAACTTTTCTATGGATTGTTTTTTGATCCTAAAAGGTATGACCTTTCTCCTGTGGGAAGGCTTAAATTAAATCAGAAATTGGGTCTTGATATTCCGCTTGATGTAAGGGTGTTAACTGACAAGGATATTATAGAGATTGTTAAGTATCTGCTTAATCTCAGAACAGGTAAAGGTGAGGTTGATGATATAGACCACCTCGGTAACAGACGTGTAAGAGGAGTTGGCGAGCTCTTAGAGAACCAGTTTCGTATAGGACTTGTAAGAATGGAGAGAGCTATAAGGGAGAAGATGACTATAACTGACACAGAAACTGCAATGCCACATGATCTTATTAATACAAAGCCTGTAATGGCAGCAGTTAAAGAGTTTTTCAGTTCCAGTCAATTGAGTCAGTTCATGGATCAAACAAATCCCTTAAGTGAAATTACCCATAAGCGGAGACTGAGTGCACTTGGTCCTGGAGGACTTACCCGTGAAAGAGCAGGATTTGAAGTGAGAGATGTTCATCCAACACATTATGGAAGAATATGTCCTATTGAGACTCCTGAAGGACCAAATATTGGATTGATAACGTCTCTTGCAACATATGCAAGAATCAATGAGTTTGGTTTTATAGAGTCTCCATACAGAAAGGTTGTGGATGGTAAAGTTACGGATGAAGTGCATTATCTGAGCGCTCTTGAGAGTGAAAATTTTGTAATAGCAGAAGCAACAACACCAGTTGATAAAAAAGGTAATCTGATTGGAGAGACAGTATCTGCTCGTGTTAAGGGAGATTTTAAAATGGTTTCTCCTCAAGAAGTTCAGTATATGGATGTATCTCCAAAACAGATTGTCAGTGTATCTGCTTCTTTAATTCCATTTCTTGAAAATGACGATGCTAACAGGGCATTGATGGGTTCAAACATGCAGAGACAGGCAGTTCCACTTATTCATACAGAAGCTCCAATGGTGGGAACAGGAATGGAAATTTATGCTGCAAGGGACAGTGGCTGGCTTATAGTTGCCAGAAGAGAAGGAATAGTTGAGAGCGTTGATGCAACCAGAATTGTTGTTAGAGTTACTGAAGAAGGTGGTGGAGTTGATATATATAATCTTGTGAAGTTTCATAAATCCAATCAGGGAACATGCATGAATCAAAAGCCGATTGTGAAGGTTGGACAGAAAGTGGAAAGAGGTACAATTCTTGCTGATGGTCCAAGTATGGATAAAGGTGAGCTTGCGCTTGGAAGAAATGTTCTTGTTGCATTTATGCCATGGGGTGGGTATAACTTTGAGGATGCTATTCTGATAAGTGAAAGACTTGTAAAGGAAGATGTTTATACATCAATTCATATAGATGAATTTGAAGTGGAATGTAGAGACACAAAGCTTGGTCCTGAAGAGATTACCAGAGAAATTCCAAATGTAAATGAAGAACTTCTTAAAAATCTTGATGAGGATGGAATCATCAGGATAGGTGCACATGTAAAAGCAGGAGACATTCTTGTAGGTAAGATAACTCCTAAGGGAGAAAGGGTTCTTACTCCTGAAGAAAAGCTTCTTTATGCAATATTTGGCGAAAAAGCAGAAGATGTAAAAGAAAGCTGTTTATATGTACCGCCCGGCATTGAGGGAGTTGTTATTGATGTAAAGATTCTGACAAGAAAAGGAAAAGAAAAATCAAACAGAGCAAAGGCTATAGAGGAAGAGGAAATTAGAGCACTTGAAAGAGACAGGGAGGATGAAATAAGAATACTTAAAGAGACAAAAGCAAGCAGAATTAGAAAGATTCTGAAAGGTAAAGTAGTTTTTGAAGATGTGAAGGATCCAAGAGACCCTATTAAAATACTTTGCCATAAAGGAAAGACTCTTACACAGAAAGTTGTTAATCTTCTTGATGTAAATCAACTGCTTAAGCTCAAGGTAGAGGACCCTGATGTTAAGGCAGAAGTAAGCAGGGTTAATAAGGAAGTTGAGCAGAATATAAAACAGATTTATGCAAAATATAATGAAAAAGTTGAAAGAATTGAAAAGGGAGATGAGCTTCCACCAGGAGTTAATCAAGTAATTAAAGTTTATATTGCAATGAAGAGAAAGATACAGGTTGGAGATAAAATGGCTGGTAGACACGGCAACAAAGGTGTTGTTTCAATGATTTTACCAGAAGAGGATATGCCATACCTTGAAGATGGAACACCTGTTGATATAGTACTTAATCCTCTGGGAGTGCCTTCAAGAATGAATGTGGGACAGATTCTTGAAACTCATTTAGGTCTTGCTGCTAAAGCTCTTGGTCTTTATATAGCAAGTCCTGTTTTTGAGGGAGCAAAAGAAAGTGAAATAAAGGAACTTTTAAAGAAAGCTGGATATCCACCAACAGGACAGGTAATTCTTTATGATGGCAGAACCGGTGAGCCTTTTGAAAGACCTGTTACAGTTGGATATATGTATATGCTTAAACTGCATCATCTTGTAGCAGACAAAATTCATGCTCGTTCAATAGGTCCTTACTCTCTTGTTACACAGCAACCTCTTGGAGGTAAAGCACAGTTTGGTGGACAGAGACTTGGAGAGATGGAAGTATGGGCACTTGAAGCATATGGAGCAGCGTATACTCTTCAGGAATTTTTAACTGTAAAAAGTGATGATATAATGGGCAGAACATGGATGTATGAAGCTATTGTTAAGGGACATCCTGTATTGGAGCCAGGAGTTCCTGAATCATTCAATGTTTTAATAAAAGAACTCCAGAGTCTATGCCTTGATGTAGAACTTCTGGAGAAAAAGAAGAAATTGGGAGGGAGAGCTTGATAGAAGATATTTATTCATTGTTTCAAAAACCTAAAAATCCGAGGGATTTTGATGCAATAAGGATAAAACTTGCCTCACCTGAAAAGATAAGGGAATGGTCATATGGTGAGGTAAAAAAGCCTGAAACAATTAACTACAGAACCTTTAAACCTGAACAGGATGGTCTTTTCTGTGCAAAAATTTTCGGACCTGTAAAAGACTGGGAATGTCTTTGCGGTAAGTACAAGAGAATGAAACATAAAGGTGTTATATGTGATAAATGTGGTGTAGAGGTAATTCAATCAAAGGTCAGACGGGAAAGAATGGGTCATATTGAGCTTGCCGCACCTGTGGCTCATATATGGTTTGTAAGAGGGGTTCCAAGCAAAATGGGACTTCTGCTTGATCTCAGTGTAAGACAGCTTGAAAGGGTTATTTATTATGAGGACTACATAGTAATTGATCCAGGTGATACTCCATTAAAGGAGAAGGATATTCTTACAGAGGAAGAATACAGAAAAAAGACTGCTGAATATGGTAGCAGATTTAAAGCGGGAATGGGAGCAGAAGCAATAAGAGAGCTTCTTAAAAAGATTGATCTGGACACACTTGCTAAGGAACTCAAAGAAAAAATAGACACAGCAACATCAAGTGGGATAAAAAGAAAGCTTACAAAAAGGCTTAAGGTTGTTGAAGCATTTAAAAATTCTGGAAATCGTCCTGAATGGATGATTCTTGATATTATTCCAGTACTTCCACCAGAGTTAAGACCACTTGTCCCGCTTGACGTAGGCAGGTTTGCATCATCGGATTTAAATGATCTTTACAGGAGAGTAATTAACAGAAACAACAGATTGAAAAGACTTATGGAGCTTAAAGCTCCAGGCGTGATTATAAGAAATGAAAAAAGAATGCTTCAGGAAGCAGTAGATACCCTTTTTGACAATACAAAAAGGTCAAAGGCTTTAAAGGTTGGCAGTCGAAGACCTCTTAAATCTTTAAGCGATATGATAAAGGGCAAACAGGGAAGATTCAGACAGAATCTTTTAGGCAAGAGGGTGGATTATTCTGGTAGGTCAGTTATAGTTGTAGGGCCAGAACTTGATATGCACCAGTGCGGATTGCCAAAAATTATGGCTCTGGAACTTTTTAAACCATTTGTTTTTAACAAGCTTGAGGAAAAAGGATTTGTAACCACAATAAAACAGGCAAAAAGACTTGTTGAACAGGAAAGACCAGAAGTATGGGATGCCCTTGAAGAGGTAATTCAGGAACATCCTGTTCTTCTTAACAGGGCTCCAACACTTCACAGGCTTGGAATTCAGGCTTTTGATCCTGTTCTGGTAGAAGGAAAAGCTATAAAGCTTCATCCACTTGTATGTACAGCTTTTAATGCAGATTTTGATGGAGACCAGATGGCAGTTCATGTTCCTCTTTCTTATGAGGCACAAATTGAAGCAAGAGTGTTGATGATGTCTGTTGGCAACCTTCTTTCTCCAGCAAATGGAAAGCCTATAGTTGTCCCAACTCAGGATATGGTTCTCGGAGTTTACTATCTTACAAAGGTTAAGAAAACTGCAAAAGGGGCAGGTAAGGTTTTTTCAGATCCTGAAGAGGTTGTTCTTGCCTATCAGAGCGGGGCAGTAGAAAAACATGCTCCAATAAAGGTTAAACTAAATGGACGCATTGTGAACACCACTGCTGGAAGGATTATATTCAGAGAAATTGTTCCTGAAGGTGTTCCATTTGAAATGCTTAACAAAGAGTTAACAAAAAAGGAACTCGGAAAGTTGATTGAGTATATTCATAATAAATTTGGCAAAAGACAGACAGTTCTGTTCTTAAATAAACTTGAGAAGTTAGGTTTTGAAGTCGCAACACAATCAGGAATCTCCATATGCATTGATGATATGCATATACCTTCAAAGAAAGCAGAACTTATAAAGGAAGCAGAATTGCAGGTGATGGAAGTCCAGAGACAGTATGCAGAGGGATTGATAACACAGGGAGAAAGATATAACAAGGTGATTGATATATGGGCAAATGTTACAGAAAAGGTTGCTGATGAAATGATGAAAGAACTTGGAGCTGAAGAGAAAGACAGCCTCACAGAAGAAGAGCTTGCTGAAAGGAAGTCATTCAACAGCATCTTTATGATGGCAGACTCAGGTGCCCGTGGAAGCATTGCACAGATAAGGCAGCTTGCAGGAATGAGAGGATTGATGGCAAAACCATCAGGTGAGATTATTGAAACTCCTATTACAGCTAATTTCAGGGAAGGACTTACACCACTTCAGTATTTTATATCCACACATGGTGCAAGAAAGGGTCTTGCAGATACAGCACTGAAAACAGCAAATGCAGGTTATTTAACAAGAAGACTTGTTGATGTGGCGCAGGATGTTTTCCTTACAGAGAATGATTGTGGAACAAAGGATGGAATATATATTACTGCTCTGGTTGAAGGTGGTGAAATTGTGATGACCCTTGAGGAAAGAATATTTGGAAGAACCCTTGCGGAAGATATAAAAGACCCTCTTACAGGTGACATAATTGCAAAGAAGGAGACATTAATAGATCATTCATTGGCAAAAAAGATTGTGGATGCAGGAATAGACAGAGTAAAAATTCGTTCAGTGCTAACATGCAGAACAAAATTTGGTGTTTGCTCAAAATGTTATGGGATGGATCTTGCAAGATGTGAACCTGTTGAGATAGGAGAAGCAATAGGAGTTATAGCTGCACAGTCCATTGGAGAGCCTGGCACGCAGCTTACAATGAGAACCTTCCATATTGGAGGAGCAGCCACAAAGATAGTTGAAGAAGCCAGGCTCGAAGCTAAAGGTTCTGGAAAAATCAAGTTTAAAAACATTCATTATGTTGAAAGAAAGGATGGCTCTCTCATTGTTCTTAACAGAAATGCCATGATAACAATTGTGGATGCAACAGGAAGAGAAAGGGAAAAGTACAATCTTGTTTATGGAGCGAAGATTCTTGTTAAAGAAGACCAGATTGTTGAATCAGGTCAGAGGCTGGCTGAGTGGGATGCATATACAACGCCTATTATTACCGAGATAGGTGGCAAAATAGCTCTTGGTGATCTTGTGGAAGGTATTACATTTAAAGAAGAAACTGATCCAACCACAGGGCTTTCTCACAAGATAATAATTGATTATCCTGCAACTTATAGACCCCGTGTTACCATAAAGGATAAAGATGGCAAAACAGCTCGCCTTCCTGTAGGAGCTCCTGCAAGATATCTCCTGCCAGCTGGTGCAATTTTGGTTGTTGACAAAGGAGATGTTGTTGAGCCCGGAGACATACTTGCAAAGATTCCGAGAGAGACAATTAAGACAAAGGATATAACAGGAGGTCTTCCAAGGGTAGCTGAGCTTTTTGAGGCAAGAAGACCTAAAGAAGCAGCTATTGTCAGTGAAATAGATGGTATAGTTGAGTTCAGAGGTGGGCAGAAAGGTTCAAGATTGATTGTTATCAGAGGAGCTGATGAAACAAGAGAATATCAGATTCCCAAAGGCAAGCATGTAATAGTTCATGATGGAGACTGGGTGAAGGCAGGTGAACCACTGATAGATGGCTCAATAAATCCGCATAGCATCCTTGATATACTCGGTCCAACAGAGTTGCAAAGATATCTTGTTGATGAGATTCAAAAGGTTTATAGACTTCAGGGAGTTTCTATACATGATAAGCATATTGAAGTTATTGTCAGGCAGATGATGAAGAAGGTAAAAATTGAAGATCCTGGAGACACATCATTTCTTATAGGTGAGGAAGTTGATAGATTCACATTTATTGAGGAAAATGAAAGGGTTCTGGCACGCGGAGGAAAGCCTGCTCAGGCAAAGCCTCTTTTGCTCGGAATTACAAAGTCAGCTCTTTCAACTGAGTCATGGGTATCTGCAGCTTCGTTTCAGGAAACAACAAGAGTTCTTACAGATGCAGCCATTGAGGGTAGAATTGATGAGTTAAAAGGTTTAAAGGAAAATGTAATAATGGGCAGAATTATTCCTGCTGGAACAGGCTGTCCTGATTATAAAGATACATTGATAAAGGGAGATTTCTATAACATGCAGATAGAAGAGTTCAAGGAGGAAACAATAGAGGAAAGTTGATGCTTTCTGTGCGTTTTGTTGCGGATGTAATGCTTGGAAGCCTGAGCCGATGGCTCAGGCTTTTTGGTTTTGACACACTGTACAACAATAAATTTACAGATAAGGAACTGATAAAGATATCTATACAGGACAGCAGAACTCTTCTGACAAGGGATACAATTCTTGCAAAATCAAAACTTTTAAAAAATGTTTTACTTATTCATTCTGAAGATGTTAAAGAGCAGATAAAGGAAGTACTTTCTCAGATTCCATACATAAATTTATTTTCACTAACACCAAGATGTCCTGTCTGCAATGGAGAAATGGAAAAGATAAAAAAGGAAGAAATCATGAAGCTCAAAAATGAAATACCGGACCATGTTTTTTTTACCAGTGAAGAATTTGTAGTTTGCAGATCATGTAAAAAACTTTACTGGCATGGAACACATAAGGACAGGATCAACAAAATAAAAAAAGAAATTTTAAAAGAGCTTGGGAAAGGTTTTTGATTCAAAAACTTTCAGAATTCTCATTGCAACAGGAATTATCTGATTATCAATATAGTAGTTGATATCAATTTTTGATGGATCTGCAAACTCCACTAATCCCTTAGAAAAAGCAAGAAATCTCCTACTCTTTTTGCAGAAGAGGCATCATGGGTTGAAATAACTATAATGGAGTTCACTTTTTTTAATTTAATAAGAATTTCTTCGATTATTTTCGTGTTTTCCTGATCCACTGAAGCTGTTGGCTCATCAAGAAACAAAACCTCTGGTTCTAAAACAATTGCTCTTGCAATCCCCATTCTTTTTGCTTCTCCACTTGATAAACTGAGAGCATTTTGATTCTTTTTATGAAGTAACCCGACAAAATCAAGAGCTTTTTCAACTCGTTCTTTTATTTCTCCTTTATTCATCCCTCTTATTTTTAAGCCATAGGCAACATTTTTTAAAACTGTTGTGCTAAAAATTCCAATATTTGGCAATAGCAGCGTAATCCTCCTTCTTAAATTTAGATTATTCTCAACAACTTTTCCGTCTTCATAATAAACAATTTCACCATTGTCAGGACTTTCTAACAATGCACAAATTCTTAAAAGAGTTGATTTTCCTGAACCATTTGGTCCGACATTCCTCAAAAATAATCTCTTTCAGTTTAAGGAAACTCCAATGCACGAATGCCTAAGAGTATGGGAAGTTAGGAAGTAATTTTTGGGGTGAAAAAATGTTGAAATTTTACTATAATTATGATATTTTATTTTATGGAAATTTTTTTCCCAAAAGTAGGTAATATTAGACTCTACCCCCCCCCCAGAAAAAGCCTTATAAATCAATATGTTTTAGTAGAAAAATTATATTTCCTTTTAGCTTAGCTTCAAAATAAAAAAAAGAGGAGGTAAAAAAATGGCATTGGTCAAGAAAGCATCAACAACAGAAACAACCAAAACAGTTACAACTTCAGCAAAAGAAGCTGAAGCACAGAGAAAAAGAGCAAGGACTCTTGCAAAACAGCAACAGATAGCAGAAAGAATCGCAGCTGCCACTTCACAACTTGCTTCAGGAATAGCAGAAGCCTCTTCAGCAGTTGAAGAACTCAAAAGCTCCGCTCAGCAGATTGCTGCAGGTGCTGAACAGGCATCAGGTGCATCTCAGGAGTGCCTTTCAGCTTTTAAACAGGTGGCAGGAACTATTACAAAACAAATGAAAAATTCAGAGATTTCTCAGGCAAAAGTTGAAAATGCCCAGGCACTTATTGCAAGGGTAAACAGTGATATTGATGCTCTTGTTAAAAATGTTGTTTTAGCTTCTGAAAGACAGATGGAATCAGTAAAAAAGGTTGCTGAACTTGAACAACAGTCTGCAAACATAGGAGAAATAGTAAAGACTGTAGCAAAAATAGCAGACCAAACAAATTTACTTGCTTTAAATGCTGCAATTGAAGCAGCAAGAGCAGGCAAACATGGTAAAGGTTTTGCTGTTGTAGCTGATGAAGTAAGAACCCTTGCTGAAACATCAGAAAAGAGCGCAAAACAGATTCAGGAATTAGTAGGTCAAATTCAACAAGATGTAAAAAATATAGCAGATGGTATTAATTCTTCTGCGAATAAAGTAAAAGAGGAAGCAGAAAAAGGGAAGGTAGTTACTTCTCAACTTGAACAAATCAGAACAGACATGATTGAAATTGCAAAAGGAGCTCAAGAAATAGCAACAGGTGCTCATCAGTCAGATGTTGCAACACAGCAGGCTTTAAAGGGAGCAGAGGATATTGCAGCTGCTGCAGAGGAACAATCAGCGGCAGCAGAAGAGGTTGCAAAAACTGTAGCTGAACAAGCTCAGGCACTTCAGGAGGCAGAGCAGGCTGCTCAGAATCTTTCAGAGTTAGCTGACGATTTAAAAAGTTCAACAGATGTGGCAAAAAGTGCAGAAGATGTGGCATCAGCTGCTGAAGAACTTTCAAGTGCTCTTCAGGAGATAAATCGTTCAGCTGCTCAGATTTCAGCAGCTTTAGAACAAGTAAGAAAAGGAGCCCAGAATCAGGCAAGTGCTTCTGAGGAATTAAGTGCAGCTGTGAGCCAGATTGAAAAAGGTCTTGAAATTGCCCAGAATCGTGCAAAAGGTTCTCTTGATAAAATTATAGCGATTCAGAAACTTCTCGGTGAAAATAAGATAGCAGTTGATGCAATGATAGATGGAATTATTCAGTCTGCAGAAGAAGCAAAGACAAATCTTAATCGCATAAAAGAGCTTGAAATCCTTTCAAGAAAAATAGACAAGATAGTTGATGCTATAACAATGGTTTCTGTTCAGACAAACATGCTTGCAGTAAGTGGAGCAATAGAAGCAGCTCGTGCAGGAGAATTTGGTAAAGGATTTGCAGTTGTTGCTTCAGATATAAGAAATCTTGCCCATGACTCAGCAGTAAACGCAGAAAAAATAAAGGATATGGTAAAAGCAATTCAGGATCAAGTAAACATTGTAATGCGTGATATAGAAGAGATAATGAAGTCAGCAGTAGAAGAAACAGAAAAAGCAAAAATTGCTACAGAGGGATTAAAAACAATAGAAAAAGATATACAGGAAGTCAAAATAGGTTCAGAGGAAATTTTAAGTGGTGCAGAAGAGATAGTTGTTGCCATTGGGCAGGTTAAGAAAGCTGTAGAACAGATAGCATCTGCTGCTCAGGAAGCAGAAAAGGCAACAGAACAGGCAGCTACAGCTGCAAAACAACAAGCTCAAGGTGCAGAAGAATTAGCAGCTGCAATTGAAGAAATAGCCTCTCTTGCAGATGAGCTTCAGTCAGTGGCATAACAGAGGGAGGTTAAAATGGTAGAAACGGAAGTAATCACTAATGAATTTGTTACATTTTTAATTGCTGAAGAAGTATTTGCAATAAATATGGCACCTGTTCAGGAAATTATCCGTGTTCCTGAAATAGTCAAAGTTCCCAAATCACCTCCATCACTTATGGGACTTGCTAATTTAAGGGGGAAGGTTCTACCTATTATCAATTTAAGAAAAGTCTTTGGATTAGAAGAAAAAACAATTGATGAATCAAGTAGAGTCATTGTTATTGATTTAGGTCAGACACTTGGTTTTTTAGTAGATAATGTCTCCAGTGTAATAGATGTTGATGAAACAAAAATAGAGAGTTCTTCAGAAATAAAAAGCATTGTAAAATCCGATTTTCTTAAGGGTGTCATAAAAGACATTGCTAAATTCAAAATGGTTATGATACTTGACATTGAAAGGGTAATTGAAAAGGAGTTTTTTGAGGTTCTTAAAGGTTCATCAAGGGAATATGAAATTACCTCTAAAGAACAATCTACAGAGGAAGAAATCCTCACCGATGAAAAACAGCTTGTTAGTTTTACTGTTTCTGATGAAGAGTATGCCATACCAATAGAAAATATTCAGGAAATAGTTCAGATTCCTGAACATATTACAAAGGTGCCGAATTCAGAAGCCACAATAATTGGGATAATGAATTTAAGAGACAAAATCCTGCCTCTTGCAAGCCTGCGAAGACTATTTGGTTTTCCAGAAGAACAACTAACCGAACAGAGCAGAATTGTAGTTCTTTCAATGGGAAGTCTTTCTGTTGGAATAGTTGTTGACAGTGTTAAAGAGGTTTTAAGAGTGCCAGAATCTATTATTGAACCTGTGCCATCAATAATTTTAAAAGATGAGAAAGACTTTGAGATTACAGAGATTTGCCGGTTAAATGAAGGAAAAAGGCTTGTCTCTATAATATCAGTTTCAAACCTTTTTAAGCATAAAGATATAAAGGAGGCGTTAAATTCTTTGGAAACTGAAAAAGATATAGAAGAAAAAAAAGAAAATGAAGAAACTCTGGAAGATGAGGAACAGTTTGTAGTTTTCAAACTTGATGAGCAGGAGTATGCCGTTCCTATAGAAAGTGTTCAAGAGATAGTAAGAATCCCTGAAGGATTAACCCATGTTCCTAAGACTCCTGATTTTGTAGAAGGCGTGATAAACTTAAGAGGAAATGTTCTTCCTGTTATTGACCTTCGTAAGAGATTTGATCTTCAGGAAAAACAAATGGATGAACACCAGAGAATAATGGTTTTTGTTATTGATAATGTTTCTGTTGGATTTATTGTTGATTCTGTTAGTGAGGTTCTTAAAATTCCAAAATCTGTAATTCAGAAATCACCTGAACTTTCAGCTGAACAGGCTAAGATATTCACAAGGGTAGCTAACCTTGAAAAACAAGGAAGAATAATACAAATCATTGAACCTAAAGAATTACTTAACAAAGAAGAATTAAAAAAATTAGAAAAAACAGAGACTGAAGAATGACGAAAATTCTAATCGTTGATGACTCTGCATTGATGAGGAAACTTTTAAAGGAGATTTTTGAAAAAGAGGGAAATTTTATAATTGAAACTGCCAGAAATGGTAAAGAAGCCATAGAAAAAAACCTCTCTTTTCAGCCTGATGTTATCACCCTTGACATCAACATGCCTGAGATGGATGGTATTACAGCTTTGGCTCATATTATGAATCAAAGACCTGTGCCTGTTGTGATGGTTTCTTCTTTGACTGAGAAAGGAGCGATTGCAACTTTTGAGGCTTTGAATTTAGGTGCAGTTGATTATGTTACAAAACCAGGC